>JAFDVU010000280.1 GCA_018268835.1 Acidobacteriota bacterium
TGATCAACATCTTCGGCGGCATCCTGCGCTGCGACACCCTGGCCAGCGGCGTCGTCATCGCGGCGCGCGATCTCAACGTGCAGGTGCCCATCGTGGTCCGCATGGAAGGCACCAATGTCGAACTCGGCCGGCAGATCCTCAAAGACAGCGGACTGAATTTCACCGTCGGGCTCGACATGCTGGATGCGGCCCAAAAAGTAGTGAAACTGGCTGCGCAATAGGCGAAGAGAACCATGAGCGTACTCGTTGACAGAAATACCCGACTGATTGTGCAGGGCTTCACCGGCAAAGAGGCCACCTTCCACGCGCAGCAGGCCATGGCCTACGGCACCAATGTGGTGGGCGGAGTGGTGCCCGGCAAGGGCGGAGTCACCCACCTCGACCGGCCGGTCTTCGACACCGTGGCCGCCGCAGTGAAGCACACCGGCGCCAATGCCAGTGTGATCTTCGTGCCGCCGCCGTTTGCGGCCGACGCCATCATGGAAGCCGCCGACGCCGGCGTCGCGCTGGTGGTCTGCATCACCGAAGGCATCCCCGCGCTGGACATGGTGAAGGCCGCGAAGTTTCTCGAAGGCAAGGCCACCCGCCTGATCGGCCCCAACTGCCCGGGCATCATCTCGCCCGGCAAGTGCAAGATCGGAATCATGCCCGGCCACATCCACAAGGAAGGTCACGTGGGCGTGGTCTCGCGCTCCGGCACCCTCACCTACGAAGCCGTCGGGCAGTTGACCAACCTGGGGATCGGCCAATCCACCTGCATCGGCATCGGCGGCGATCCCATCATCGGCACCAACTTCGTGGACGCCCTCACCCTGTTTAACCAGGATCCCGACACCCACGCCATCATCATGATCGGCGAGATCGGCGGCAACGCCGAGGAGACCGCCGCGGCGTACGTGAAGGCCCACGTGAAAAAGCCGGTCGTCGGCTTCATCGCCGGCCAGACCGCGCCCCCCGGACGCCGCATGGGACACGCCGGCGCCATCATTTCCGGCGGCAGCGGAAAAGCCGTAGACAAGATCGCGGCCATGGAGGCGGCGGGCATCACCGTCTGCCCGACTCCGGCCGACCTGGGAGAGAAAGTCAAGAGCCGCCTTTAGCCGCGGCCCGCAAAAATCATCTATGAGCGTTGAACGCACTTTTTCCATCATCAAACCCGACGCCGTCGCCGCCGGAAACACGGGCGAGATCCTCGCCATGATCCAGAAGGCCGGCTTCACCATCCTCGGAATGCGCATGACGCGGCTGAGCCAGGCGCAGGCCCGGGCCTTCTATGCGGTGCACAAGGAGCGCCCCTTCTATGAGGGCCTGGTCAAGTTCATGACCGAAGGCCCGATCGTGGTCCTGGCGCTGGAGCGCGAGGACGCGATCAAGCAACTCCGCGAAGTCATGGGCGCCACCAATCCGGCCAACGCCGCCGAGGGCACCATTCGCAAGCGTTTCGCCACCAACATCGAGCGTAACGCCATCCATGGTTCGGACGCCCCGGAGACGGCCGCAATCGAAATTCCGTTCTTCTTCCCAACCGCTGATTTGCTGTAAACTAGTCCGCCATGACGGCCGGATTCGTTTCCGAAGCATCGCCGGGTGAGCGCAGAGTGGCGATGGCGCCCAGCGCGATATCCGTTTTCAACAAAACCGGAATCGAACTGGTGATGGAAACCGGATCCGGCGTCGCGGCCGGATTCCCCGATCGGGACTACACGGCAAAAGGCGTTCGCCTCGCCTCGCGCGCCGAAGTGTTCGCCGCGGCGGACGTGCTGCTGCAGGTGCGCTCGCCAGGCGCCAACCCGGCCACCGGCGCGGACGATCTCGCGCTCATGCGCTCCGGCCAGACGGTGATCGGATTGGGCGAACCGCTGACCGCGATCGACGCCGCCCGCGCCCTCGCTGCCCGCGGCGTGAGTTTCCTGGCCATGGAACTGATGCCGCGAATCACCCGCGCGCAGAGCATGGACGCGCTCTCCTCCATGGCCACGATTTCCGGCTACAAGGCGGTGCTGCTCGCCGCCGATGCCCTGCCCCGCATGTTCCCCATGCTGATGACCGCGGCCGGCACCGTGGCGCCCGCCAAGGTGCTGGTGATCGGCGCGGGCGTCGCCGGATTGCAGGCCATCGCCACCGCGCGCCGCCTCGGCGCCGTGGTCTCCGGCTACGATATCCGCTCCGCCGTGAAGGAACAGATCGAAAGCCTGGGCGCGCGCTTCATCGTGCTCGATGTGGCCGCCGCGGCCGCCGAAGACAAGGGCGGTTACGCCAAGGCCATGGGCGAGGATTTCTACCGCCGGCAGCGCGAGGCGCTCGGCGATGTGCTCGCCGAGCAGAACGTGGTCATCACCACCGCCGCCGTCCCCGGCAAGAGGGCGCCCGTCCTCATCACCGCGGAAATGGCCGCCCGCATGGCGCCCGGCAGCGTCATCGTGGACATCGCCGCCGAACACGGCGGCAACTGCGAACTGACCCGCCCCGGCGAGACCGTGGAAGCGGACGGCGTGCGCATTCTGGGCCCCCTCAATCTTCCCTCCGCCATCCCCTACCACGCCAGCCAGATGTATGCCCGCAACATCGCCGCATTTCTGAAGTATCTTGTCAAGGATGGGAAACTGGCGCTGCATCCGGAGGATGAAATCGTGAAGGAGACTTTGGTCACCCATGCGGGTGAGATCGTGCACTCCAGAATACGGGAACTAGCCGGGTAGGCCTCCCCGCCTGCCAAACAGCGATTCGTCAAAGGAGGGCCGGATGACTTCGAACCTGGAAATTGGTCTTTACGTCTTCATGCTCGCCACCTTCGTCGGGCTGGAGGTGATCCGCAAGGTCTCGCCCCTGCTCCACACACCGCTGATGTCCCTCACCAACGCCATCTCGGCGATCTCGGTGGTGGGCGCGATCCTGATCATCAGCAGTGAGGACGCCAGCGCGCTCAGCAAGTGGCTGGGCTTCATCGCCATCACCGCCGCGGTCACCAACATCGTCAGCGGCTTCCTCATTACCGACCGCATGCTCAAGATGTTCAAGAAGCGGGAGGGGAAAAAGTGATCGCCTCCATCACCAACTACGTCTACATTCTCTCGGGCGCGCTCTTCATCCTCTCGCTCAAGTGGATGAATTCGCCGGTGACCGCGCGGCGCGGCGTGATCGCCGGGGAAATCGGCATGCTGCTGGCCATCTCCGGCACCCTGATCAATCACCACCACAACTGGGAGTGGATCCTGACCGCGTTCTTCATCGGCTCCGCGGTGGGCGTGCCCATTGCCTACCTCATGCCCATGACCGCGGTACCGCAGCGGACCGCGCTGTCGCATGCGTGCGGCGCGCTCGCCGCCGCCCTGGTCGGCACCGCCGAATATTACCAGCACCAGCCGCACGGCTTCGTCATGGTGGCCCTGGTGCTCGAAACCCTGCTCGGCTACCTGACGTTTACCGGAAGCCTCATGGCCATGGGGAAGTTGCAGGAGGTGCTGCCCCAGCGCCCGCTCACCTACCGCAACCAGAACCTCACCAACTTTTTCCTGTTCGCGCTCGCCGCCGGTATCGGGGTGCGGCTGATCTTCGTGCCCTCCGATGCGTACCTCTTTCCCATCTTCGCCGTGCTTTCCCTCGTCTTCGGCGTATTGCTGATCATCCCCATCGGCGGCGCCGACATGCCCACCGTGATCGCGCTGCTCAACTCCTACGCCGGACTCTCCGCCTGCGCCATGGGGTTCGCGCTCGACAACCATCTGCTGGTGATCGCCGGCGCGCTGGATGGATCGAGCGGCCTGATCCTCTCCATCATCATGTGCAAGGCTATGAACCGCTCCTTCACCAATGTCCTCTTCGGCGCGTTCGGACAGGTGCAGCCCCAGGCCGCCAAACAGGAGCAGCGCCACTACCGCAGCGCCAGCGCCGAGGAGGCCGCCGCCATCCTCGACGCCGCCGCCAGCGTCTTCATCATCCCCGGCTACGGACTCGCCGTGGCGCAGGCGCAGCACAAAATCCGTGAACTCTTCGACTCCCTCACCCGCCGCGGCGTGGACGTGAAGTTCGCCATCCACCCGGTGGCCGGACGTATGCCCGGACACATGAACGTGCTGCTCGCCGAGGCCGAGATCCCTTACGACCGCCTCTACGAGATGGACGACATCAACGGTGAATTCCCGCAGTGCGACGTGGCGCTCGTCATCGGCGCCAACGACGTCACCAACCCCGCCGCGCGCAACGACAAATCCAGCCCGATTTACGGCATGCCCATCCTGGACGTGGACAAGGCGCGTACCGTGATGGTCATTAAGCGCTCCATGAACCCCGGCTTCGCCGGCATCGACAACGACCTCTACTACATGGAGAAAACGCTCATGCTCTTCGGCGACGCCAAGGCCTTCGTCGCGGAGATCCTCAGGGAACTTCCAGCGCGCGCCGCCGCCTGATTTCCCCGCTCGTTTATCCTGCGTTTAACTTCGGTTTCGTATCCTGCGTTCAGTCGTGATCGCTATACGTGTATTGCCCTATTTGCTGGCGGCCGGCGCCACGGCGCAACCGCTGCTCACCCCACAGCAGGCAGTCGAAACCGCGCTCCGTTCCCATCCGCTGCTCAGCGCCGCGGGCGCTCGCACCACGGCCGCCGGCGCCTTCGTGATGCAATCCGGACTCCGGCCGAATCCGCGCCTCTTCATTCAAACGGAAAACTGGCGGCCCTACGGCACGCCGGGCTTCTCCCCGAACCATGATCTGGATATCTACGCCTTCGTCACCCAACCGGTGGAAACCGCGGGCAAACGCGAACGCCGCATGGAACTGGCCAAGGCCGGGCTGCACCGCACCGAACTGGAACGCGAGGTGATCGCGCGCCAGATCGCGCTGCGCGTCCGCCAGGCCTACTGGAACGCCGCCGCTGCGGAAAAGCTCCACCGCCTGCTCATCGAGAACGCCGGCACCTTGCAGCAAATGGTGGATTACCACGCGTACCGCGTGAGTGAAGGCGCCATGGCCGAGGCCGACCTGGTCAAAGTCCAGATCGAACGCGAACGGCTCGACGTCTCCATCCACACCGCCGCGCTCGATGCCGAACGCGCGCGCGTCGCCCTCTTCCGGGAAATGGGCCAGACCACGTACCCCGCGGTTACGCTGGTGGATCTCCCGGAGGAGACCAGCGCCGGCGTGTCGGTCGTCGACCTCGCCGCCGCAACCGCCCGCCGCCCGGAAATCCAGCTCGCGCGGCAGTTGGTCGAGCAGGCGCGCGCCAACCTCACGCTGCAACGCGCCAACGCCAAACCCGACGTGGACCTGGTCACCGGTTACAAGCGCACCGCCGGATTCAACACCTGGCTCGGCGGCTTGCAGTTCAATCTGCCCTTCTCCAACCGCAACCAGGGCTCGATCGCCGCGGCCGAGGCCGAAATGCACGCCGCCGAGTTCGAACTCGCCTCGCTCGAAGCCGGCGTCGCCGCCGAGGTCCGCACCGCCGAAGCCGACGTCCGCGCGCGGGCCGACCAGTTGACCCGCCTCTTCGGCGCCGGCGCCGGAACCGGCCTCCGAGGCAAAGCCGCGGCATCCTCGCGCATCGCGCTGGCCGCGTACCAGGAGGGCGGCACCGACCTCCTCCGCCTGCTCGACGCGCAACGCGTGCAGATCGACCTGCAGGTGCTCTACTACCGCACGCTCGCCGACTACCGGCAAAGCGTCATCGCGCTGGAAGCGGCGCTGGGAGTGAATCCGTGAAAACCCTGATCCTCATTTCATTGACCATCGTCGCCGCCGGTTGCGGCCGT
>JAFDVU010000281.1 GCA_018268835.1 Acidobacteriota bacterium
CACCACGGTCGCAGCGGCCAGGAGGACGAACGCCGAAGCGATGCGAACTCTCCGCTTCCAGATCGTCCGCAGGATCGAAAGCCGGGAGAACGCAGGATGCCCCGCTTCCTCTTCCGGCGCACTCGGGGGTGGGAGGTTAGCCATGTGTACACCACTTCGTTCGCAATACGGGGACCAAACGCTGAGGCGCCGCTCTTACAATAACTTGCGAACGTTTCGCGGGGGCGAGTCCCAGACAGTCTCGATGGCGGTCGGACGGATTCCCAAGTATTGGGATGCTGAGAAGTGACGAATCCCAAAAAGACGCATCCGGCGGAAGGGATCGGAATGACAACGCCGGTCGCGACGCCTCCTGTGGCCGTAATCCAAAGTTGTGGTAAGCACTAACCAAGAGTCCGGAAGTCTGGATTTGGCATTACCAATTTCGTGGGTTTCTAACGTGCGTCGGTGCACGTAACTGATAGATAGCGAATCTCTTTCGATGACTGCCGGATCTGGCTCCTGAAATGCTACGGGTTAACGATGGGTAGTACTGCAGTACCGCAGGATGTGAGGCAGCAGCATCGTAACCGACGGCAGGCCTGCCCAAAGGGGGAACCATGATGATGACTACAAGACAATTGCAGACCTCGGCTCTAGCGTTTCTTGCCTGTTTCGCGTTGGGCGTGCCGCCCTCAGCCAAGGCTGACATAATGACCCTGACCCAGCCACCCGGGGGAAATGTCGCGTACGGTGTTTACCTCAGCCCGTATATGGCCAAAATCAATAGTAGTTCCACTGCGGTTCCTGTCATCTGCGATGATTTTACTGATGACACGTGGATTGGGGAAACCTGGACTGCTCAGGTCTTCGCGGGGGGAGGCGACCTCAGTGGCACCAGGATGGCAGCTTCGTTGCCATCGGGCCAGACTCTGGTCCAGTCGTATGACGCGATCGCTTCTCTTGCGCTTCAGTTGCTTGCGTTGGGCCACAGCCCCAATATAAACACACAGGCGATTCTATCCTTTGCTATTTGGGATATTTTCGCGGATAAGGCCGTATCTGATTGGTTGAATGGCCACGGCGGCGGGGGCACCTTCCTATCGGATGTGAAGGCCACCGCAAGCACAGCATTGTCCCATGCCCTCACGAGCCCTGGTCAGCGATCTGTTTTGACTATCTACTCCCCGGCACAAGACCCTCAGGCTACCTGTGACGGCCGCGGTTGCCCCACCCCAATACCGCAGGAGTTCATCACGGTTAAAACTCCGGAGGCTTCTGCCGCTGCAATTCTCGTGGTCGACCTGCTAGGATTGGCTTCCGCGATAGTTCTCTCGCGCCGCCGGCCCTTCCGTGCGCCGCGATGAGGCCTGAAATAGGGGAAACTCCACGCTCCGACCGGAGCGTGGAGACCTCACCGAATTTCCGCGCATCTTTGCTTTGCGCGGGTCGATCCCCTTGGGAAAAACCTCCCTGGCAATTGCCCTAGCAATTCCCAAAAACACCCCCCTAAAACTGGCCCTCTATCGCAAAAATCTCACCTATAATCAACAAGATACAAGCCTGGCCCTGCCTCCGGAGCAAAAGGTCGGCCGTTCGAATCGGCCCGGGGGCACCACTCTCCGCCGCCCCTGACCCGCGAATTCACGCACCCCAGCCCCAGCCTTCCGCGGCCGCGCACTCCTCCAGATCGGTGGTGATCTGCCCCATCGAATCGCGAGGCGTCCGGCAGCTCCGCGAAAAACGGCACAGCACCTGATCCAGTTTCTCCGGCACATGCGGAAAGACCTTGAGCAGGTTCATCACGCGATGCGGAAAGAAGACGGAGCCGTCCTCCTCCATAGCTGCGATGCCAGCTCCGGTCGCGCCCGGATCGCTTCGTGAAACGTGACGAAGCCCCTGCCGGCGACGCAATGCAGGATGTTGCCGGCGCTCCACACGTCGAAGGCCGGCGAGTCCTCATCGAGGTCGACGTCGATCCACTGGTAGCTTCCGGTTGCGCACTCGATCAGGGGGTGGTCGTTGCGAATGTCGGCGTGGCACAGGCCGGCATCATGAAGCCCCTGGATTCCACCCAGCCCTGCCGCCACCGCTGCCAGGATGCGGGGCATGTTGCCGCGGGAATCGGCCACGGCGCGGCCCCGCATGAAGCGCAAATCGTCGCGGACCAGGACCAGAACCCGCACCTCATCCGATCAAGAATATCAGGTCTGAAACGGCTTGTTCCTTCGAGGAACTTATAGCATACTTTTCTCGGCTGAACCAGATTGTTGTATTCTGCGTTCGCCGCGTTTAGGAGGTTTCCGTGAATGAGAACATCTTGACGATCAAGGACGGGCGTACCGAGAAGACTTACTCGCTGCCTGTTGAGCGCGGCACCATCCGCGCCATCGATCTTCGTCAAATCAAGGAAGATGCGGAAGATTTCGGGCTCATGACCTATGACCCGGCCTTCATGAATACCGCGTCCTGCCGGAGCAGCATCACCTTCATCGACGGCGACCGGGGCATCCTGCGCTACCGCGGGTACCCGATCGAGGAATTGGCGGAAAAATGCACCTTCCTCGAGGTTGCTTACCTGGTTCTCAACGGGGAACTGCCGTCGGAAAAGCAGCTCGCGGACTGGGTCTATGAGGTGAAGCACCACACCATGCTTCACGAAACCACCAAGAAGTTCCTCGAAGGCTTCCGCTACGACGCCCATCCCATGGGCATGCTGGTGAGCACCGTTGCCGCGCTCTCCACCGTGTATCCGGAAGCACGCAATGTGCTCGACCCCCAGGTCCGGCGCCACCAGATCGCGCGGCTCATCGGCAAGATGCCGACCATCGCCGCCTACACCTATCGCCACAGCCTGGGCCTGCCCTATGTCTATCCCGACAACGATCTCGGCTACACCGCGAACTTCATGAACATGCTTTGGAAGATGGTGGAGCCCAAGTATGCGGCCGATCCCGTGCTCGCGCGAGCGCTTTCCATCCTGTTCATCCTGCACGCCGATCACGAGCAGAACTGCAGCACCAACGCCATGCGCGCGGTGGGCAGTTCGCAGGCCGATCCGTTTGTTTCGGTGGCGGCGGCGGCCGCGGCCCTGTCCGGCCCCCTGCACGGCGGCGCCAATGAGCAGGTCCTGCGCATGCTCGACGCCATCGGTACCACCGAGAACATCCCCAGCTACATCGAGCAGGTGAAGGCGGGCAAGCTCAAACTCATGGGCTTCGGACACCGCGTGTACAAGAACTACGATCCGCGCGCCCGCATCATCAAGTGGACGGCCGAGCAGGTGTTCCAGGTCACCGGGCGCAACCCCAAGCTCGATATCGCCCTGGCACTGGAGAAGATCGCGCTCGAAGACGAGTACTTCGTGAAGCGCAAGCTGTATCCCAATGTGGATTTCTATTCCGGAATCATCTACCAGGCGATGGGATTCAAGCCGGACATGTTCACCGTGCTGTTCGCCATCCCGCGCACCGTGGGATGGCTCGCCCACTGGGACGAACTGATGCGCGATCCGGAGCAGAAGATCGCGCGTCCGCGGCAGGTCTACACCGGCGCCGACGTGCGGCATCTGCCGGCGGAGAAGCCGAAGATCCTGGTCGGGTCCGCGGTGTGACGCGGTGGGCCGCCCGCAGGGGCGGCCCGACCCTTCCTCAGGCGCGTACCGGCGCGGCCAGTTCGTCCAGGTCCAGCGCGGTCACGCCCTCCACCGCGCCGGCGATGCGCCGGATCTCGTCCACCTCGCGCGTGTTTGCCCACTGCTCCGTGCAGCCGCACGGTACCGGCCTTGGCCTCTTCGTACAGGCTCGGGTCGCCCCAGTCGACGCCGTACAGGTAGCGTTTCCACCTGAGGCGGTCCTGGTCCATCCGCGTGATGTATTCGAGCGCTTCGGCCCGGCTGTACTTGAGCCGGTCCTGCGCCATGTTCAGGCGAAGCTCCAGCGGCGCGATAATGCGCACCTCGTCGGCTAGCGCGATCGTCGCCGGTGCCCCCGCCGCCGAGCTTTGAACTAGCGCCCAAAGGCGCCGCACGATTTCTAACACCGCGCGCAGCCGCCGCCACTGGTCGTGGATCCTGGTCTTATTCGCCGTGATCGCCGCGGGATTCGTCAGCTACCTGCGCCAGGTCGCCGAAGGCACCGGCATCACCGGCCTCAGCCGCGATGTCGACTGGGGCATCTACATCGCCCAGTTCACCTTTCTGGTGGGCGTGGCCGCGTCCGCCGTGATGGTGGCGCTGCCCTACTGCCTGTACGATTGCACGCCTTTCGCGCGCATCACCATCCTCGGCGAACTCCTCGCCGTCGCCGCGGTCATCATGTGCATCTATCCGAAGCCGTGATCCTGCTCTCCATGCCCTAGGCGGTGAGCATCCACACGGTCACGGCCTTCCACTACAGCGGCCTGCTCGGACGCCCGCTGTGGATGAGCGCCATTCTGGCTCCGCGATTCCTCGCCTCGGCGTTCGAGTCCGCTCCCGCGCTGCTCATCCTGCTCTGCCTGCTGCCGGGCCGCGTCACGGGCGCGAAGTTCGGCCGCGAACCCGCCCGGAAACTCGCGGTCATCGTAACCTACGCCACGGTGATCAACGTCTTCTTTGTCCTGATGGAATTGTTTACCGCGTTCTACAGCAACCTGCCGGAACACGCGGCGCCATTCCGCTGCATGTTCACCGGTCTCGATGGACACGGCGGCCTCACTCCCTGGATGTGGACTTCCATGGCGCTCGATAAAGGCATCGGCCTGACCTTCGCCGGCTTCGAGCCCTCTCCGCCCGGCGCAGTCACCGATTACGCGCAATCCCTCCCCGAAGCGCTCATCTCGCTCGGGGCGTGGGTCGTCGGTCTGCTCAACCTCACGGTGCTCGGCAAAATCGTCGTCTCGGTTCGCGGTAACGCCGTTGTGGAGGCTGCCCGGTGACTCAACGTTTGACGGAAGACTGGCTCGCCGTCTGGCTGGGCGCCGGTCTCTTCGCGCTCTCCCTCGCCGGCCTCTTTGGCGCCGACCTCCTCGGCTGGGCCGTCACCACCTCGGTCTGGACGGACGCCGCCCGCGCCCTTGGCCCCGCATCCAAAGCCTACGCCTCGCTCCCCGGATCCGCGTCGCTCCTGGCCACATACGTGTTCCTCCTCGCGCTCCTCACCGTGGGAGCGAAAACCCTCGGCTGGAACATCGCGAAGTTCGCCGCCGGATTCACCGCCGTGTTCTTCGCTTCCTACCTTTCCTGGATCGCGGGCAGTTGGGCCTACATCGCGGCCACGCCCGACCGCCGCGCCGCCCTCAAAATCTCCTGGTCGATGAACCTCACCAACGAGGCCGGCTTCATCGTGGCCCTTCTCGCCGGACTGGTCATCGGCAACCTCATTCCCAACGCCGCCACGCGCATCCGCGAGGCCATCCGCCCGGAACTCTACATCAAGACCGCCATCGTCATCCTTGGCGGTGTCCTCGGCGTCACCGCCGTGGAGCAGCGCGCCCTGGCCGCGTCCGTGATGTTCGACGGCCTCTGCGCCATCGTCGCTGCTTACCTTATCTATTGGGCGGTGGTCTACTACATCGCGCGCCGCTATTTCGGATTCAGCCGCGAGTGGGCCGCACCGCTCGCCTCCGGCATCTCCATCTGCGGCGTTTCCGCGGCCATCGCCACCGGATCGGCCATCAAGGCCCGGCCCGTGGTTCCCATCATGGTCTCCTCGCTGGTCGTGATCTTCGCCGTGGTCGAACTGGTGCTGCTGCC
>JAFDVU010000282.1 GCA_018268835.1 Acidobacteriota bacterium
GATCCGTTGAGGGCTTTCACCGCCTGCACCACTTCGCGGGCTTCCGCGGCCGTGTCCACCGGCGCCACCGGCGCGGGAGCGTAGAGACCCGGCGCTGCCCGGTCGATCCCCGTGATTTCCATGGTCACCTCCGTATAGGCGGTTCCGCCGCCTGATTCTCTTATCGGCCGGCCGCGGCAAAATTTTGCCGCAGGCTCAAATTCTCCCGCACCGGACCGAAAAGAACTCTGAGGAAATCATGGGACGCACCGTGTCGATGATCGGCGTGGAAGCCGACGAACTTCCCTGGCTCCGTCTGCTTACCAGCCTCCTGCGCCACCCCGACCCGGTGGTCCCCGAACTGGCGCGCCAGGCGCTGCTCTATCTGCAAAACGCGGCTTCCCAGGCATCCACGCCACAACACTTCCCGATCGATCACGCCGGCTGACGTCCGCGGCCCCAACTGCTAACATCTAACTTCCGGGTTTCTAACTTCTCCTTCCCTCGCATTTCAGATCGGTCTATCCTGAAAGCAGGAGGCGAATATGCTGTCACTGGCGAAGCTCCTGCTCCCCGTCGATTTCTCCGAGCGCTCGATCGGCGCGGCCCGTTACGCGCGCGCCCTCGCCCTCCATTTCCAGTCCGAAGTGCTCGCAGTCCATGCCCTGCCGCCGCTCTATTCCGATATCGGTGGGATGGAGGTCACCGGATCGATGCTGGTGGACGTGTACCGTACGCGGGCGGCCGGCGCGGAGAAGGAACTGGAGGTGTTCGCCGCGGCGCATCTGGCCGGGGTCAAGGTCCGCCGGCTGGTGCTCAACGGCGACCCGGCTTCGCAGATCGTGGATCTGGCCCACAGCGAAGGCGCGGGCGTGGTGCTGATGCCGACCCATGGCTACGGACCGTTCCGCCGCTTCATTCTGGGTTCCAACACGGCCAAAGTGCTGCATGACGCCGATTGCCCGGTATGGACGGGGGTCCACATGGAAACGCCTCCCGGCGACGCTCCGATCCCGCTGCGCCGCGTACTGTGCGCGATCGATCTGGGCCCGCACTCGGCACGGACGCTGGCCTGGGCCGCTTTTTTGAGCCGGGAATTCCAGGCGGCGCTTACGATTGTCCACGCGGTGACGGCGCATGCCGAATCGCTCGACGAACCGGACCGGTCCTGGCGGGCGGGGATCCGGGAGGCCGCCGAGGAAGAGTTGCGCAAGCTGCAGCGCGAGGCCGGGACGGATGCCGGGGTGCAACTGGAAGCCGGCGAGGCGGCCAAGGTGATCTGCGCCGCCGCCGGGCGCCTGCCGGCGGATGTGCTGGTGATCGGCCGCGGCAGCGCCGCCGGCACCTTCGGACGACTGCGCACCAACGCTTACGCCATCATCCGGCAATCGCCCTGCCCCGTGGTCAGCGTGTAAAATTGCCTAGTGGCTCCCCGCAACCTCTACCAGGTCCTCGAACAGACCGCCGAGCACTACGGCGACGCTCCAGCGCTGCGACAACCCGCCGGCGACGGCTATCTGATCTATAGCTGGCGGCAGTGGCAGGAAGCCGCGCTGGAAATCGCCGCCGGGCTGCGCGCGCTGGGCATGGGCAAGGGCGATGTGGTGGCCCTGAATTCCGAAACGCGCCTGGAGTTTTACCTGGCGGATCTGGGCATTGTGACCAACGGTTCGATCGCGGCGGCGATGTATCCTTCGTATCCGCCGGCCGATCTGGTGCGCACGATTCAAAACGCCGGCGCGCGCGCCGTCTTCGTCGAAGACGCCAAGACTCTGCGCTTGCTGCACAACGCGCCGGTGGAACGCTGGATCCTGCTCACCGGGGAAGCCGAAGGGGCGCTTTCGCTGGACGAATTGCGTTCGCTCGGCCGTTCGGAGATGCAGCGCGAGCCGGGCCTGCGTGAGGGCCTGCGCGGGGCGGCGGAACCCGGGGACACGGCCATCCTATACCTGACCAGCGGGGCCACGGGTGAGCCCAAGATGGCGCTGGTCACGCACCACGCCCTGGTCAGCAACGTACAGATGGGCCCGCCGGTGCTGCCCATCGGTCCGCAGGATTGCACGGTCGCGTTTTTGCCTTCGGCGCACATCGCGCAGCGCGTGGTGATCGAGTATCTGCCGCTGTACTGCGGCATGCCGGTGACGTTCTCCGAGAGCCTGCTCAAGCTGCCGGGGGAGATCCGCAAAGTGCGGCCGACCATCCTGCTGGCGCCGCCGCGCATGTGGGAGCGCATCTACTCGACCATCTGCACGGAGTTGCGCAAGCGTCCCGCGCCCATCCGCAAGGCCTTCTACGGCGCGCTTGGGCTGGGCCTGGCGGCGGCGCGCCACCGGCGGGCGGGACGGCCGGTTCCGCCGCACATCTCGGTCCCGCTGGCGCTGGCGGACCGCATTTTCTTCCACAAAGTGCGGGCGCGTTTCGGGGGACGGCTGAAGGTCCCCGCCAGCGGGGCAGCGCCGCTGGGCAAGGACCTGGCCGAATTTTACGAAGCCATCGGCATGCCGCTGATCGAAGGTTACGGGCTCACCGAGGGCGGCGTGGCCAGCCTGAACCCGCTGGACCGCCCGAAGCCGGGCAGCATCGGCATCCCGCTCCCCGGAGTGGAAGTGCGCATCTCCGAGGAGAACGAGATTCTGATCAAGAGCCCGTGCCTGTTTTCCGGCTACCTGAACGACCCGGGGACCACCTCGGAGGTGCTCCGAGGAGGGTGGCTGCACACCGGCGACATCGGTCACGTCGACAGCGACGGCTACATCTTCATCACCGGCCGCAAGAAGGAGCTGATCGTTTCCTCCACGGGCAAGAAGATCTACCCGGCGCGGGTGGAGGCGCTCTTCAAGACCGAACCGCTGGTCAGCCAGGTGCTGCTGATCGGCGACCGCCTGCCGTTCCTCACCGCGCTGTTCACGATCAACACCGCCGCCGCCGAAACACTCAAGGGCATGGAGGAGTGGCGGGGGCGTCCGGCCAATGAAATCGTGCAGTCGCCGCCGGTGCTGGCGGAGATTCAGAAGGCGGTGCAGAGGGTGAACAGGCAACTGGCGCCCTTCGAACAGGTGAGGAGGCACCGGGTGCTGGGCCGCGATTTTTCGATCGAGCGGGGCGAGCTTACGGCCACGATGAAGGTGCGCCGCACACGCGCCATGGAGAACTTCCGGGAAGATATCGAAGAGCTGTACGCGGGGCGCGAGCCGTAGGACGAAAAAGAGAACGGGCGCCCGCTTCGCTTACCACGCCGCGGGCGCCCGCAAGGTTTCCAGGAGTGCGCTTGCCTCAGCCTTTCTTGGCGGGAGCGGGCGCGCCCTTACCCAATTTATCGATTTCGTTGAAGTAGACCTTGCGGCCTTCGTCCATCGCCATGTTGGAGAGTATTACGGCGACGGCGTCGTTCATGCCGACCTGGATATCGGCGCGCGGCTTCTGGCCGGTCTTGCAGGAATTGAAGAAGCCTTCCAGTTCGGTGTCCACCGGATTGCGCGGCTCTTCCTGGACCATTACGCCCTTGGTGGTGAGCCAGCGCTTGGCGAACTTCACTTCCTTCTCAAAGAAGTTCTCCTTGCCGGTGAAATTCAGGTCGCTGGTCATGAGCGGAATCGGACCGTTGGCGCCGCCGCTGGCCACCATGGTGGCGCCTGCCACGAACGCCTTCTTCTCCGCGGCCTTCTTCTGGGCATCGGTCTCCTTGGGAGGTTCGCGATACCACCACGCGATGGCCGGGTGCACGTCGTCGCCCACGGTGATCTCGATGGTGCCGTCGGTACCCATGATGATCTCGCCCATCTCCGGGCGCGTGCCGTTGAAGTAGGGCAGGAACGAATTGGTGCTGATCGAGCTGTAGGTCAGCTTCTGCCCGTTGGGGTACTTGTAGATGAGCTGGATGTTGTCGAAGACATCGCGCCCGTCCTTGAGCATGTCCAGGCTGCCCAGGCCCATGACGAATTCCGGCGAGGCGCCGAACATCCAGTCCGCCACGTCCACCTGGTGCGACGTCAATTCCGCGGTGAGGCCGCCGGACATGGAACGGAAGACTCTCCAGTTGGCGATGTTCTTTTCGCCACCGGGCTTCATGGTCCACAGGCTGCTCGGCTTGTTGATCATGTTGCGGTGCCACTGCGCGTGGATGTGGTGCACGTTGCCGAGCACGCCCTTATCCACCATGTCCTTGACGAGTTGGTAGAACTGGCTGTAGCGGCGCTGCAGACCGGTTTGCAGGATCTGCTTGGGCCGTTCGGCGCAGAGCGCGTTGAGCGCGTGGACTTCCTCGGGCTTGAACACCAGGCACTTTTCGCAGAAGACGTTCTTGCCGGCCAGCAGCGCGTCGCGCGTGAGGGGGAAGTGGACGAACAGCGGCGTGATGACGAAGACGGCGTCCACATCCTTCATCGCCAGCAGTTCGCGGTAGTCGGCGAAGGTCTTGGGATTGGTGCCGATCGTATCCACGCCGCGCTTGAGGTTCACCGGATTGATATCGCACAGCGCGACGCAGCGGCCGGCATCAATGCTCTTGAGGTGCTTGAGCAGATAGCTGCCGCGGCTGCCGGTGCCGATCATGCCGTACTGCACCTGATCGTTCGCGGCCCTCACTTTCTGAATGGCGGGAGCGCCTTCAACGGCGGCGGCGACAGCGGTCACCGCGGCTGCGGTCTTCACAAAATCCCGGCGGGAAACTTCCTGGTCCTGAGCCATGTGGGCAAACCTCAATTGAGATGTTATTTTCCCCGATTGTAGCAGCACCGGAGACTCCGCGGACGGCCATTGCGGACAGCCACCCTCATGTGGTGTATTTCTCCATGGTTCGCGGATTGTAGCCCCAGTGGAACTCGAGTTCGTATCCCATGCTGCGCGCCAGACCGTCGAGATCGGGGAAGAGCGTGGCGAAGGTGATGTTCATGCGGTATAACTCGCGCATGCCGACTTCGCGCACCGGGTGGGTCAGCACGAACTTGGCGAGAGTCTCCTCCCGGTCGCGGCCGGGGAGGATCTCCTCCACGGGCACGTCCAGGACTCCGGGCACGGCGAAGGTGCCGGATTGCGCGATCAGGCGCCGGTTCATGGTGTAAGGCTCGCCCATCCAGATCAGGTGATTCCGGCCGCGCAGGTAGTGGCGCGCAAAGTTGCCGGGGTCGCGGGGATCCACGCGCGCCGGATGCGGGTTGCGGCTGGAATCGATGCGCGCCGGATTCAGCGCCCACACAACGCCGTTGCCGACGGCGCGCTCCAGGGCGAAGAACGCGGCCACGTAGGGCGACCAGGTGAAATCGATGAGCCGCGTGGGCGCGCCGTGGTGCTGCATGAGGGCGAGCCACTGAAAATCGTCGTCCCATTCCGGGGGGCGTTCGAGGAACTGGTGCGCCTTGCGTTTGAAGATGCGCAGGATGCGGCCTTCCTGCTGGGGCCAGGCTTTTTTGTGCACGCCGAAGTTCTGCAGGTAGCGCGAGAGCGAACTGAACAGAGGCCAGCGCTCGTCTCTCTCTCCGCGAAAAGCCCAGTTCGAATAAGGCGGGTTGATCACCAGCTTGAGGAACGCGTCCCAACTCGTCAGCCGGAAGACGCGGTACGAACCGGCGGTGCGTTTGCGCGTCGCCATGTACGTTAGTGTAGCTGTGTGCCGGAGGCGGCAGTGCCGTCAGGGGCGGGGCGCCGCCTGCGGGCCCAGCGATTTTGCCGCGCCCGTGATCAGGGCCTGCTTTTCGGCGTCGCTGAGGCGGGCCGCGG
>JAFDVU010000283.1 GCA_018268835.1 Acidobacteriota bacterium
TTTGTGGCCCAGGGATTCCTTGCCCACGAGCCCATGGTCGCCGGTGCGTGGATGGGACTGGCGGTGAAGACCGACGGAGCCGCCGTCACCAGCGGCGCCATCGCCGACGCGCTCATCCGCGCCAAAGCCGCGGCCGGCGGCATCCACTACGCGCCCGGCTGGATCATGGGCGCGGCCACCACGGTCAAGGTCTTCATCGACGTCTTCATCGGCGTCTGGGCCTTCGTCCTGGCCTGGATCTGGTCCGCTAAGATCGAACCCCGGCCGGGTGAACGCGTTCGCTTCCGCGAGATCTGGGACCGCTTCCCGAAATTCGTCCTGGGCTACGCCGCCACCTTCCTCTCCATCCTCGCGCTGGCCGCGCTCGCGCCATCCCTCGTTCCCAAAACCAAGGCCGCGCTCACCGGCGCCAATGCCTTCCGCGGGATTTTCTTCGTCATGACTTTCTTCACCATCGGGATCGTCTCCGATTTCCGCCGCCTGTGGCAGGAAGGCATCGCGAAACTCGCCCTGGTCTACGTTCTGTGCCTGTTCGGCTTCATCATATGGGTCGGACTCGGCATCTCCTGGCTCTTCTTCCACGGTGTGAAACCGCCGGTCCTACAGGGGTGATGCATGGATGAACCGAAACTCGCCGAAGAACTCAAAAAGATGCAGGCGGAGCCGCTGCTGCCCATCGAGAAGAAACTCATCGTCGGTAGCGTGGTGCTCGGGCTGGTGCTGATTGCGGTCCTGGTATGGGTGCGCTCTCTCCTCTTTGGGAACGCGGTATGACCGCGCTGCCGGATACTCGTGGCAGGCCACTCCGCCGGAGGCGGAATGCCGCCCTGCCGAGGCTGGTTCCGCGATCGTGAGATGACGCGATGGCACTCGCAGCCGCGATCCCGGGCTATCCGCTCTGGCTACCCCCGTCCGTAGGGTGCCTGGCCGCCCTGATCGCCACGCCCGCCGGCATCTCCGGGGTATTTCTGCTCCTGCCCTTCCAGACGAGCGTTCTCGGCTTCGCCGCCTCGGCGGTCACCCCCACGAATCTGATCTACAACGCCATTGCGGTCCGCGGCGGCGTGTGCCGCTTCATCCGCGAGCGCCGGATGTCCTGAGCGATCGCGCGCGCCATCCTCGCCGGCACCGTGCCCGGCGTGGTCGCAGGCGCCATCGTCGCGCCCGGCGCCGGACGGCAGCGTGACTCCAGGGGATCGAGTGGTCCGGCCACCTCGCTCCCGGGTTGGACCGAGGTGGCCGGCTTGGTGGGACCGGCTACGATCAGAAGCGGACCCGGATCATCGTCATCAGGATGCGAGGATCGCGGGCGCCGCTCACACTACCGAAGCCGTTCTTGTTGTTGATGCTGCCATCGGCGTTCCTGGCGATATTGGAGAAGGCCGAGGTGAGCGTGCTGGCGCTCAAGCTGGAATTGATCCCGCTGAACTGGGTGTGGTTCCAGACGTTGAACGCGTCGCCTCGCAGTTGGATGCGCACTCGCTCCTTGATCGCGAATTCCTTCTGGAGCGAGAGGTCCCAGTTGTTGATGCCCGGCCCGGTCAGGTAGTTGACCCCGGATTCCAGGCCGATGCTGCCCACGAACGGCAGGCCAAGAGCCGAGGCGTTGAGCCGGGAGTACGGGTCGGAGTTGCCCGTCATGGGGTTCCCCAGGAGCCGCAGCCTCGCACCCTCGGTGTACGACCCGGTGATGTTCTGGCTGCCTCCGCCGGAGGAAACGCTGAAGCCCGGACCGAACGGCGAGCCGCTGATGAACGAGGTGACGCCGGAAACCTGCCACCCGCCGAAAACGGCCCTGCCGAACCGGTTGGCGCCGGCAAGCGTGGGCAGGTCGTAGACGTAGTTCAGAACGAACATGTGGCGGCGGTCGTTACCCGACGGCCCATAGTACGCCTGCCTCGTGTATTGGTCGGCGCGGACGTAGTTGGTGTCGCCCGTGGCGGTGGTCAGGTTCTTGCTCCAGGTGTATGCCAGGCCCAGGAAGAGATGACCCACCCGCCGGTTGGCGGTGACCTGCAACGCGTTGTAGTTGCCGGTGGCGGCGCCTTCGTAGAGGGCGATGTCGCCGATTCCGCGATAGGGCCGCAGGAATTGCGACAGCAGCGCGGTGGCGCCCGGCGTCGCACTGGCGGCCAGGGTCGGATCCTGGTTTTGCGGCTGGAAGGTTGCGCCGTACGGCACGTAATTCAGGTTGCGGTTATCCTGCAGGTGCCGCGTCAGGTTGCCCACGTACGCCACGTCGAGTTGGATCTGCGCCGGCAGCGTTCGCTGGACTCCGAAAGTGAAATTGTAGGAGCTCGGAAGTTTGCCGGTGGGATCGGCCGCGTAGAAGGACGGAGGCGCCAGCAGCGCGGTCGCCGGATTGATGTCCTTCATGAAGCCGTAAGTCAGGGTAGGCTGGATGCCCAGCGGAGGGTTCCTCACCAGGTCGAACACGCGGTTGCCCTGGAACCGGTCGTAGTAGATTCCAAACCCGGTGCGGATGACCGTCTTGTGATCTCCCAGGGGATCCCACGCCAGGCCGATGCGCGGACCGAAAACCAGCCCGGGCGAGGATTGCAGATACCTGGAGAAGCCGTTCACGCCGCCCTGGGCGATTCCGTTGGCCACGATCCCGCTGCCCGATACCAGGTAGCCGATGTTCGCCGTGGGCACTTTCTGCCCGGTCACCGTATCCACGCCCATGCGTACGCCGTTCACCATCTGCGGATAATACAGCCGCGGCGCCTGAGCCGCCGTCCACTGGTTCGGCACGAACGTGGCGGCTTGCAGGGAGGCGTCGTATTGCGGTTGCACCCACGCCACGCGCATCCCGTAGTCCAGGGTCAGGCGCGGCGTGATCTTCCACGTGTCCTGCCCGTAGAACTCGATGTTCCAGTAGCGGTACTGGCCGTTGATCATGTTCGCCGCCTGCGAGAACGAGTTGTACACGCCCATCGCCGCGTTGGAGAACCCGAATCCGGTGTCGAACGGGTTGTTGCTGTTGTCGCCGAAGTTGTAGTTCCCGTCGAACGCCCCGAACGAGGTCTGGTCCTTGATGCTCTTCTGCATGTACAAGCCGAACTTGAACGTGTGCTGGTTCCAGACCTTCGACACCGAGTCGGTGATGTCGTATGTGGTGTTGAAGTTGATGAAAGGTCCGGCGCCGTTGTTGCCCTGGTTGAACGCCGGCGAGTTGCCGATCCTGCTCCCGCCGAAAGTCACGTACGGCAGGTAGTCCCGTTGCACCGCGTTGGGATACAGCACCGGCAGGTTGACTCCGCTCTTGGTGCGCGAGAAGTCATCCGTCGAGTACGCGATCAGGATGCTGTTGTTGCTCGATCCCACGTTCAACTCGTTGGTCATCGTCGGGCTGATCACGTACGTGCTGCCCACCGCCCAACTGTGCCCCGGGTTGGCGTACGTGATCGGGGCGATCGGCAGGTTCGTGCCCAGAATCCAGCTCCCGTACACTACGTCGAACGTGTTGAAGTTGTTGATGTAGTGCCCGAACAACCGTATCTTCGAGGTCAGGTTGTAATCCATGCGCACCAGGTCTTCGCGCCGCGGATACGGGTTGGATACCTGGCTCGTGAAGTTATATCCCTTCGTGCAACCCGCCACCGCCGGCAGCGTGCACGCATTGGCCACGTTGGGCTTCGGAAGAAAGCTCAACAGCTTCATGCCCGGACTGTATTGCAGGTTCGCCGGTATCACGTTGCCCGGCAGCGGCGTCTGCGTATTGGGGTCGCGGATCGTTACCGCGTTCCCGTTCTGGTCCACGCTCTTCGAAAAGTCGCCCGCGCGCTCGAGATCCGTAGGCAACGTCACGTACCGCGCCGATTGCGGCTGCAACTGCCGCTGGAATTCGTCGCTCCAGAAGAAGAACAGCTTGTCCCGCCGCGGCAGCACCTTCGGTATGTACACCGGACCGCCCACCGTCCATCCCTGGTCGTTGAACCGGAACAGATTCCGCGGCAGTCCGTCGCGGTTGTTCTTCCAGTTATTGGCGTTCATCCCTTCGTTGCGGTGGAACCAGTAGCCGCTGCCATGTATGTCGCTGGTGCCGCTCTTGGTCACCACCGAAATTTGCGCCCCCATGGCGCGCCCGTATTCCGCCTGGTAGACGCCGGTCAGAATCTTGAACTCCTGCACCGAATCCAGGCTGAGAGTCACGTTCTGGCTCCCGTTCGACCCCGTATCGGTATCGCTGATACCGTTGATCATGAGCTGGTTCGAGTTCACTCGCGTCCCGTTGGCCGCGATGTTGCTCAAACCCCCCATCCCCGCGGTCTGCAGATTGATCGTGCTGACCACCCCGGGAACCAGTTTCACCAGGTCGAGGTAGCTGCGGCTGTTGACCGCGATGTTCTCCATCTGCTTCGAGATCAGCGCGGCCGAACGCTCGGCGCTTTCGGTCTGTAGCATGACTGCGTTGGCCGAAACCTCGATCGATTCCGTCGCCTGGCCGATTTCCATCCTCAGATCGCCCATCGCGACCTTATCGTTGGCGTTGACCACGAGTCCCGGCCGTTCCAGCTTCTTGAAACCCGTGCTTTCCACGCGGATCGAGTAAGTGCCCGGCGGCACGTTGGGAAAGACGAAGCGTCCCACTTCGTCCGTCTTGATGGTGAACGTGAACTTCTGTTGGATTTCCTGGGCCGAAACGGTGGCCCCCGGAATTGCGGCGTTCTGGCTATCCAGCACAGTGCCGGAAATCGAACCGCTGGTCGTCTGGGACCACGCGATCGGGAATACCGACAGAAGAGAAATCAACAGCAAACAGGTCGTCTTGGACATCGTGATGACCCCTCGTTCCTTTCCGAAACGAAAATTCGAAGCACCAACCCCCACAGCCTGCCTCCGCGGGCGTCATTTTCGGAGACGCCGCCGGCCGGTTAAGAGGTATAAGGGTCCCTTTATCCTAAATACTCTTGCACTTCCAGGTGGAAACAAATTCCCTAAAGCACATCGGCCCGGCCGGCCGGAACTTGTCCGGGGGCGCGCCGCAACCTGACTAAGTCTACGACTGAATGCTACTTGCCTACAAGAACATTTACGGTTCGAACGGCCCTTTTCCACAGGATCTGCACCATTTTGTTCGCGCGGCGAACATTTGAAGCGCTGAGCGCCCTCTCCAGGAGTTCTGGCAGAAAACGGTCCGATTCTGCCGGGCACGCACTCGGGCGGCCGTTAACCATACAAACAAAGGCGCAATACCCGTCTGACGCCGCCTCCCCGGCGGCAGCGGACGCCGGGTCCGCCACACCGTACGAAGGCAAGGCCGTCTTGCCCGCCGGATGGGATATGTTCGGCCCACGGCCGAATGCCGCCACTTCCCTGCGGATCGCGGCATTGGTAGCGTCGGGCTCCGGCCGGCCTTTGGATCGAACCGGAATCCCCGCCGGCACGACCTGAGCGCTCGGGTTTTTCTCCCCCAACCCGTGGGATCATGGTTGGGCGTGGGTGCAGGCCGCACGCACTTAGAGAAAGGACGGGCTGGCGGCGACGCCGGTAACGCGTCAAAATCTACCTTATGCTCCGATCCCGCCTCCACGTCGGACTTCCCGCCGCCGGGGCCGTGCTCCTCGCCGTCATGGCCTGGGCGCTGCTCGCTCAAACCCGCCAGCCCGACCAGGCACTGCTCTGGCATTACCGCAACCTGGGCAAGGCCTTTTATGAGAATCCGACCACCCAGAGGCAGGCCGTGGA
>JAFDVU010000284.1 GCA_018268835.1 Acidobacteriota bacterium
GGTTCGCATCCAGGAAGTGGATTGACGTCAGCGACCAGCTCGCCGCCGGCGTCTTGATCTGCTTCCACGTCGCGCCGCCGTCGGTGGTGTGCAGGATCGTGCCGCTCCACCCCGCCGCCCACCCGTTCTTCGCATCCAGGAAGTGGACCGTCTCCAGCGACAGGCTCGAGCCGCTCTTCTGCTGCTGCCACGTCTCGCCCCCGTCCGCCGTGTGCAGAATCACTCCGTCGAACCCGACCGCCCATCCCTCATCGCCCACCAGTTGCAGGTCCGTGAGGTTCTCGTTGGTGCCCGTCTTCACCGTCTTCCACGTCTTGCCGCCGTCCGCCGTGGTCATGATCAGGCCCGCCTCCCCCACCACCACGCCGCGGTTCGGATCCTTGAACGATAGAGCCCGCAAGCCCTTGCCGTCCTCGATCTTGCGCGTGTTCCAGGTAGCCCCCTCATCGGACGTCACCAGC
Source organism: Acidobacteriota bacterium (assembly GCA_018268835.1). Taxonomy (GTDB): domain Bacteria; phylum Acidobacteriota; class Terriglobia; order Bryobacterales; family Bryobacteraceae; genus Solibacter. Next base: position 462 of record JAFDVU010000284.1, read on the forward strand.
ATCATCCCCTGCTCGCACAGGACGTAGGTCAGCGACGGCGCCGGTATCGTGGCATCCCGCATCGTGCAGGAGCGCTGATCGGCCGCCGCGACCAGCGCCGGAGCCGCCGATAAAACCAGGAGCGGAAAACATATGGTTCGCATGATACGGTTCCTCGGATTCGTTCAGACAATACTATAGCTGCCGGATCGGACGTCCGGTTCTCTCACTGCGAAAACGTCCGCCAGGCGCGAAAGGTTACAGCCCGCCGCCCGTACAGGCATACTGGTAGTGGCATGCTCTACTTCCTCGGCTTGAACCTGCTGCTGCTGCTGGCCGGGGCCGGCGTACAGGCGAAGCTGATTCCGGTCCGCTTCCTGACCGGCTTCATCACCGCCCTGCACTACACCATCGGGATCAGCACCCCGACCCAGGACCAGGTGCGGCGCGCCGTGATCGTCTGGATCGTCTCCGTCCTGATCATCGTGGACGTTCTGGTCGCCCTGCTCTACTGGGTGATCTGAGGCGCGCCGCCCTCACACGCCCCAGCCGTAGGCCTCCGCCGCCAGTTTCCGGCCCTCTTCCCTGCCCCGTTCCAGCGCGGCCAGGTCCAGTTCGTAATACCGGTCGTTGTGGATCAGTCTGCGCAGCGCGCCGCGCACCCGCTCCTCGTCCACCACCTCGCAGAGTTCCAACAGCGCCCCCAGCATCACGATGTTGGCCACCTTTCCGGCGCCGATCCCGTCGGCGATCGCCGTCACCGGAATCGCCGCCAGCCGCACATCGTCGCGCTCGCACCCCTCGGGCACTTCCCTGCCGTTATAGATCGCCACCCCGCCCGGCTCCACCGCCGGCAGGAATTTCCGCAGCGATGGTTCGTTGAGCGCCAGCAGCACGTTGGGACGCGATACCAGCGGCGAATCCACCGGGTGACGCCCGATGCGCACGTGGCAGTTCGAAGTGCCCGAGCGCATCTCCGGTCCGTACGAGGGCAGCCAGGAGACTTCGTACCCCGCCTCCAGCCCCGCCTCGGCCAGCACCTCCCCCAGCATCAGCACGCCCTGCCCGCCGAATCCCGCGATCTTGATCCGCAGATCCAGATCCCGCTCCGCCGCCGGGACCGCTTCCTCGCCGCTGGTCAGCCCGATCAGCCGCGGCACGTCGGCCAGCGCCGGTGCGGCCGCCCGCGCCGGACGCGCCTCGGCCTCCTTGCCCCGGTCGCGCACGCAGCCCGGGACGAACAGCGCCCCCATCTCGTCGCGTACGAATTTCTGCGCCTCCACCGGGGTCAGCTTCCAGATCGTCGGGCACGGCGAAAGCACTTCCACCAGCGAAAAGCCCAGCCCCTTCACCTGGTATTCCAGCGCCCGCCGGATCGCCTTGGCCGCCTGCATGATCTGCTTGTTGTCTCCCAGCGACACCCGCTCCAGGTACACCGGCGCATCCAGCGCGTTCAGCAGTTCGCACACGTGCACCGGATACCCGTCGTTCCATTTCTCGCGCCCGCCCGGCGACGTCGTGCTCTGCTTGCCCAGCGGCGTGGTCGGCGCCATCTGCCCGCCCGTCATCCCGTAAATCCCGTTGTTCACGAAAATCACGGTCATCGATTCGCCCCGGTTTGCCGCGTGGATGATCTCCGCCGTCCCGATCGCCGCCAGGTCACCGTCGCCCTGGTACGCCACAACAATGCTGTCCGGACGGCTCCGCTTGATCCCCGTCGCCACCGCCGGAGCACGCCCGTGCGCCGCCTGCACGTTGCCCGTATCGAAATAGTAGTAGGCGAACACGCTGCAGCCCACCGGACTGACCAGCACCGTGCGGTCCCGCACCCCCAACCCGTCGATCGCGCTCGCCAGCAGCTTGTGCACGATGCCGTGCCCGCAGCCCGGGCAGTAGTGCGTCTGGTGAGGCAACTCGCCCTTGCGCTCGAAATGATCGTAAAACGCGTGCGCCCGTTCGTGACTGATCGCGTAGCTAGACATGGGCCAGTACCTCCTCCCTCGCGTGCCGTGCGCTGAACGTGCGCTCCAGAAATTCGAGCACCTCCTCCGCGCTCGGCACGTTGCCTCCCACCCGGCTGAAAAATTCCACCGGCGCCCGCCCTTCCAGCGCCAGCCGTACATCGTCCACCAGTTGCCCGGTCGAAAGTTCCACCACCGCGAAAGCCCGCGCGCGCCGCGCCAACTCCCGCACCTGCGCCGCCGGGAACGGGTACAGCGTGATCGGCCGCAGCAGGCCCGCGCGGATGCCCGCCGCCCGCGCCATCTCCACCACGCTCTTGAGCACCCGCCCCATGATCCCGTAACCCACCAGCACGATCTCGGCATCCTCCGTGCGCCAGTTCTCCCACCGGACCTCGTTGCGCTCGGCCTCCCGGTACTTCGCCTCCAGCTTCCGCACGTGGCGCTCCAGCATGTCCGGCTCCAGGTGGATCGAGCTCACCAGGTTCGCGCGCGTTTCCGCCGTGCCCCGCACGCTCCACCCCGGCGCCTCCGGCAGCACCGCGCGCGGCGCGAATTCCACCGGCTCCATCATCTGCCCGATGAACCCGTCGGCCAGCACCATCACCGGATTCCGGTAGCGGTCGGCCAGGTCGAACGCCAGCGTCGTCAGGTCCGCCATCTCCTGCACCGAGTAAGGCGCCACCACCAGCGTCCGGTAGTTGCCGTGCCCGCCGCCCTTCACCACCTGGTTGTAATCCCCCTGCTCGGGCGCGATGTTGCCCAGCCCGGGCCCCCCGCGCATGATGTCCGCGATCACGCACGGCAACTCCGCCCCGGCGATGTAGCTGATCCCCTCCTGCATGAGGCTGATCCCTGGACCGCTCGACGCCGTCATCGCGCGCACGCCCGCCGCGGCGCCGCCGTACAACATATTGATCGCCGCCACCTCGCTCTCCGCCTGCACGAACGTGCCGCCCGCCGCCGGCAGGTACTTCGCGGCCGCTTCAGCGATCTCGCTCGCCGGCGTGATCGGATACCCGTAGAAGGCGCGGCATCCCGCCAGCACCGCCGCCTTCACGATGGCTTCGTTACCTTTGGTAAGTTCTTTGCCCATGGATTCCCCCTCTAGGCCACTTTCACCAGCCGCTCCACCGTGATTCCGCCCGGCTCCGGGCACGCATAGTAGCAAATGCCACAGCCCGTGCACCCCGAGCCGCTGTATTCGGCCGGGTGATACCCGTACCGGTTCAAACCCGCCGACAGGCGCAGCACTCGCGGCGGACAGGCCTCCACGCATAGCCCGCAACCCTTACATTCTTCTTGGTTTGTGACCACCATTCCGCGATCCATCGGAACCTCCGGCAGCATAGACCCACTAAAAGTTGGTGCTCTATTGCCACCCGATCGTAGTATAGATCCGGAAAAACGGATCTGCAAGCCTCATTCCGGCGATTGCGGAGACTTGCACATGCCCCGGTAAGTGCCCGTCCCGGCGGCGTGACCCCATGGTATTCTGAGTAACTACCCGATGGCGCAAACCAGATCGCTCCCTCGTATTTGTATCGCCTTGGGCTTGCCGGACGTTCCCACTCTGCTCGATCACGCGAAGCGTGAGGCGGAGGCCGGCGAAACCTTTCTGGAGTTCCGGCTGGATTTCCTGCCAGACCCGCACGCAGGTGCGGAGGCGATCACGCGCTTTCTCGATCGGTTCCCGGACTGCACCGTCCTGGCCACCTGCCGCCGCCACCAGAACCACGGCAAGTTCAACGGCAGCATCGAAGAGCAGCTCTCAGTGCTGGACCTCGCCGTGCGCAGCGGCGCCCAGGCCGTGGATGTCGAGATCGAAACCGCCGAGATCGCCCACGACCGCCTCGCCCAGTTCCGCGGCCGCGCCCAGGTGGTCCTCTCGTATCACAACTACGAAGCCACGCCGCCCATGGACACCATCGTGGCGCGCATGCTCAGGGTCCCGGCCGACGCCTATAAAATCGTCACCACCGCCCGCAAGCCGAGCGACAACATCCGCGTCCTCTCCGCCGCCAAGGGCCTCCCCAAGCAGCGCATGATCGTCCTCGCCATGGGAGAACTCGGCTTCCCCACCCGCGTGCTCTCGCCCGTCTTCGGCGGCACCTTCACCTATGCCGCCCCCATGGCCGCCGACGGCACCGCCGCCGGGCAGGTCTGCGCCAAGTTCCTGCGCCACCTCTACCGCGTGGAGAAACTCTCCCGCACAGCGCGCATCTACGGCGTCATCGCCGACCCCGTACGGCATTCGATCTCCCCCGCCGTCCACAATCGCGCCTTCCAGTCCCGCCGTGTGGACGCCGTCTACCTCCCCTTCCTCGTCTCCCCCGCGCTCCTGCGCGATTTCTTCTCGCTGGCCGAGAAACTCCCGCTCACCGGTTTCAGCGTCACCATCCCGCACAAGCAGAAGATCATCCGCTACCTGGATTCGGTGGATTCCCTCGCCCGCCGCATCGGCGCGGTCAACACCGTCTGGCACAAGGCCGGAAAATGGCGCGGCACCAATACCGATGCCGCCGGCGTGACCGCTCCCCTGGCCCGCCATCTCAAGCTCAACCGCAGCACCGTCCTCATCGCCGGTAACGGCGGCGCGGCCCGCGGCGCCGCGTTCGCCCTCTCCGACGCCGGCGCTAAAATCTCCCTCGTCGGCCGCAACCCGGACCGCGTGCGCGCCCTCGCCAAGGTCTGCGGCGCCGAACCCCTCATGCGCGAACAACTCGCCGGCATGCACTTCGACGCCGTCGTGCACGCCACCCCCCTGGGCATGTACCCCCACGTCAACGAGAGCTTCTTCACCGGCGACATCCCCGCCGATATCGTCTTCGACATGGTCTACAACCCGCTCGAAACCCAACTGCTCAAACACGCGCGCGAACAGGGCCGCTCGGTCATTCAGGGGTTGGATATGTTCATCGAACAGGCCGCACGCCAGTTCGAACTGTGGACCGGCGACACCGCTCCCCGCACCGTCATGCAGAAGGCCGCCGCCGAAGCGCTCGCCACCCACTACACCAACAACCACAACCACCACAACAACACCCACACCCTGGTCCACAACCACACTCACAAGTAGGCCGCATGGAACTTACCCGCCGCCAACTCGCCGCCGCCCTTGCCGCGGCGCCCGCCGTCACTGCGTCCGCCCAGCAGTCCGCGGCACAATCCGAGGACCTCGACGCCGCCGCCCGCGCCCGCGTCAAAACCACCGCCGCCGC
>JAFDVU010000285.1 GCA_018268835.1 Acidobacteriota bacterium
CATCTTGCGTGAGAATCCAATCATCCGTTCAGGCTCATCTTGCATGAGACAAGAGGCGCCGGACGGGTATAACCTGGGTTATACTCAGGCTGTGAAGACCGCAGTATCGTTGCCTGACGAACTTTTCCGCGCGGCGGAGGCCACTGCCCACCGGCTCCGCGTTTCGAGAAGTGAACTGTACGCGAAAGCGATCGCGGAGTACCTGAAACAGCAGCAGGACGACGCGATCACGGAACGCCTCAATGCCGTGTATTCACGTTGCCCCGCGAAACTGGATTCCGGACTGCACGTCGCGCAACTGAAATCTCTCGAAAAGGATGCCTGGTAGGCAATGCGCGAGATCCGGCGCGGTGAGATCTGGTGGGCGGATCTTCCGAAGCCTCGTGGTTCCGAACCAGGCTACCGGCGGCCGGTGCTGGTGATCCAGTCCGACCCGTTCAATCTAAGCAGGATTCAGACCACCGTTGTCGCGGTCATGACGACGAACCTGGAACTCGCCCAAGCCCCGGGCAACGTACTAATACCGGCGACTTCGGTGGGGCTGCCCCGCGATTCAGTTGTAAACGTCTCCCAGTTGCTGACACTCGACCGCGGTTATCTTACCGAACGTGCCGGCAAGCTGCCACCGCGTTTGCTGCGGAATGTGGATGAAGGGCTACGCACGGTGCTGCAAGTTTAGCCGGATCCGGCGCCGGCCCTACTCGACCTTGACCTTGGCGAGGGTGCCGGTGATGCGCATCTCGCGGGCTCCGCTGTTCAGGAGTGCGGCCAGGCGGCCGCCGTCGAGGGTGCCGGCGCGGCCGGTGAAGGTCTCGTCGTCGGTGCGCACGCTCAGGTTGGAGAGGCGCAGGCGTGGGCCGGCCTGGCTCCAGGCCAGGGTATAGTCGCCGCTCACGTTGCGCGCAACGCCGTAGCTGCCCCAATCGACACCGGCGGCGGAGAACGACCCATCGCCGGTGATGTTGCCGAGCAGTTGCAGCCCGGTGCCGAAGGTCTCGAGCGTGGTGTCGGCATCGAGCCGGCCGGATTGCCAGGGAAGCCCTTTCACTTTTGCGGTGATGTGGTAGGTGGGCCGCGAACCGCGGAGGTTCACGTCCACGTTTCCGCTGAAGGTGGTGGGACCGATCGCGGCCTGCAGGTTTTCGAACTGCACGCGGCCCACGTCCCAGAGCACGCGGGTGTGCAGTTTCTCGAGACGCGCTCCGGCCAGGAGCAGCGCGCCCAACTGCACGGTAGCGTCGATGCGGCGCTGGCGCAGCCAGTCCGTCACCATGGGGCGGCCGAGGGCGCGCGCGATCAGGTTGGTGTTGCGGCGCAGGGTAGGCATGAACAGGGCTTCGAGCACGGCGGCATCCCAAGTGTCGCCGCGCAGCCGGACGCGGTGGGGATGCGTCAGCGCCGGGTCGTAGCGGTAATCGCCGGTGAAGGCGAGTTTACCGGCGCGCGCTTCGATGCGGTCCACCGAAAGGCGCGCGCCATCGATCTGCATCTGCGCCGAGGTGACGTGGAAGGGTTCGGCGAAGCCCTCCATGGGGATCTCCACGTTGCGCAGGGCGATCTTCCCCTGCCAGCCGGAGGACCCGGCATCGCGGTGGAAGCGGATGTCGCCGGCCCACTCTCCGGCGGTCACCTGCTCCAGACCGGGCACGTTGGCCAGCGCGACCTGGGCGCGCAGCGATGCCACCTGCATGGCGTCGGTAGAGATCTCCAGGTTGAGCGCGGCGTCGTCCAGGGACCAGTCGGCCTCCAGGCGCGCCTGGTCGTGTTCGCCGCGTACGAGGGCGGGAAAGAGCCGGGCGTGTCCGTGATCGAAGATGACATTGGCCTGGTCGAAGCGGACCGGCGGCGAATCCGGCACGGTCAGGACGGTATCGTAGAAACGCAGGCCGCCCTGCAGGCTGCCCCGCCCGGAGTATCCGAGTGCGCCGTCCATGTAACCGCTCAAGGCGAGCTTGGGCGGCAGTTGCGCGCCCATGTGCCGCGCGAGTTCCAGGATGGGGGCGACGGGGAACTTGTTCCAGTTGAGGGACACCGCCCAGTGGGGCTGGGCCAGGTAATCGGTGGCGCGGAAGTGCACGGAAAGCGGCATGGGCGCGTTGCCGGCGCTGGCCGAGTGCAGCTCCAGCCGCTGGCCGATCAGGTCCAGAAGACCGCTGACGTTGAGCGGCCACCCCTGCTGATTGGTGGGCATCATGTCCCAGCGGTGGATGTCGCTGACGTCCACGCGCCCGGTGATCCCGAGGTTGTTGAGCGGACCGGCGAGGTGGATGCGCGCGGTGAGGGCGCCGTGCACGCCGGCATCCTGGCCGTTGAGCAGGGCGGTCACTTCGCCGAGTTGAGTGCGCTCCACGACGAGGTCCATGTCGGCGCGGCCGTAGTCGGCATACCAGCGGCCCTTGAGGCGGAACGAGCCCAGGCCCTGCGCGGGACGGTCCGTGCGCGCGGGACGGCCTTCGAGGGAGATCTTCCAATCGCCGCCGGCGGTGGGGGAGGCGTCGAGATCGGTCTCGGTGAGGTAGAAGACGCTCTTGGTGTCGCCGAACTTGAAGTGGATGCGGCCGTTGCGCACGTGGATGGCCGGCGCCGAGCGCATGACCGAGGGATTGATGAGGGACGCGAAATTCCAGCGGCCCCACTCCTGCGCCGGACCGGTCTTAGTGAGATTGATGCTGGCCTGGTCGAGCGAGATGGAGGCGATCACGAACTTGCCGCCCAACAGCGACCAGATACTGGGCTCGATGACCATGGAGCCGGGTTCGTCGATATAGGCCACGGGTTCGATGCCGATGGCCGGGTCCTCGTGGATCACGACTTTCTGGATGGAGAAGCCGGGTCCGGAGAACAGGCTGAAGTGGACTCCCTGCAACTCCACGCGGCGGCCGAGGGAGCGCTCAAGCGATGACTGAAGACGCCGCGCGTACCTCTCCACGGAGAAGTAGGGCAGTATGAGTCCGACGGCGAGGTATGCGGCCGCGCCCCACAGGACCAGTTTCACTAGCAGGCGGCGGGTCATGGTTCGGCCCTCGTGAGCATGCGGTAGGCTTCGGGGTCGTCGATGTCGGCAGCGATGCCGGCATCGTCGAGATCGAGGAATTCGGTGCAGGAGGCGTGGGCGTGGACCACATCGCGGGCGGCGCCGTGATCGCCGAGCGCCAGGAACTCACCGATGAGATCGCGGCGGAACCATACGGGGTGCCCGCGCTTGCCCTGGTAGCGCGGGACGCGCAGCAGCGGGCGGGGTTCGGCGACGAGCGCCGCGACGGTCGCGGGCGCCACCGCCGGGTGATCCACCAGGGTGAAGAGCACGCCTTCGGCGGCGGGCGGCACGGCGCGCAATCCGCACTGGAGCGAGCCGGTCATGCCGCGCGCCCACTGGGGGTTGACGACGAAGTCCGCGGGGCGAGAGATTTCGCCGCGGATGCGCTCCGCCTCGGCACCCAGTACGACGATCAGCGGGGAGCAGTGGGGGCCGAGCAGCGCGAGGAGCGTCTCCAGGAAGGTCTCCCCGCGGTAGCGCAGCAGCGCCTTGGGAAAGCCCATGCGGCGGGATTCGCCGGCAGCGAGAATGATGCCCGCGGTCACTTACTTGAGCACAGCCGGCCGGGCGCCTTCCGCGAACACCGACATGGAAAGGGCGCGCCAGTTGGAGCCCGGGTTGCGCCGCACCGCGATCATCTCCGCCGCCACCGAGATCGCGATCTCTTCGGGGGACACCGCCCCGATATCCAGCCCCATGGGCGCGTGGATGCGCTCCAGCGCTTCGCGCGGCACGCCTTCCTTTTCGAGTTCGCGCACCACGCCGAGCACCTTGCGCTTGCTGCCGATCATGGCAATGTAGCGCGCGGGCGTGGCGATAGCGAGCTTGAGCACGCGCATATCGTCACGATGCCCGCGGGTCACGATGATGACGTAGCTGGTCTCATTGATGGCGAGGCGCGGGAAGACTTCCTCATATTCTTCGGCGTGCACCTCCGCCGCCTCGGGGAAGCGCTCGCGATTGGCGAAGGAGTCGCGATTGTCCACCACCACGGCGCGGAATCCGGCCAGATCGGCAACCTTCGCGAGGCTCTTGGAGATGTGGCCGGCGCCGAAGATGAAGGCTCCGGGCACCGGCAGTACCGGTTCGACGAACACGTCCAGTTGTCCCCCGCAGATCAGCCCGTTGTCGTATGCCGCGTCCTGCCCGAGGTTGAAGGTCAGGTGCTTCGGCTTTTCGCTCCCGATGACCTCCCGCGCGGCGTTCCACACCTCGGCTTCGACGCAGCCGCCGCCGATGGTGCCAATCATGGACCCGTCCTCGCGCACCAGCAGCTTGGCGCTCTCGTAGCTGGGGATGGAGCCCCGCACTTCCACGATGGTCGCCAGCGCGCACTTCTGCCCGATGCCGCGCAGGCGCACGAGTTCCTCGTAAATGTCCATTCGATGACGATTATAGCCCGCTGCACGGGGCTCACGCCTACAGCGGGCGGGCCGTGTTACGGTATGGCATGTCCACAACTCGCCGCGAATTTGTCTCCGCTCTGGCGGCGGCCCCGCTGGTTGCCGCCGCACCAAAGAAGAAACGCATCCTGATCCTCGGCGGAACCGGTTTCCTGGGACCCGCCACGGTGGAAGCGGCGAGGGCGCGCGGCCACGAGTTGACCCTGTTCAATCGCGGGCGGACGCGTCCGGGGCTTTTCCCGAATATCGAAACCCTGCTGGGCGACCGCGATCCGGAAAAAGGCGAAGGGCTGAAGGCGCTGCGCAACCGTAAGTGGGACGCGGTGATCGATAACTCCGGCTACTTCCCGCGGCAGGTGTCGGCGTCGGCGAAACTGCTGGCGCCGAACGTGGGCCACTACATTTTTATCTCGTCCATCTCCGCCTACGCCGACAACAGCATCGAAAACCAGGACGAGACGGCGAAGCTCGCCACCACGCCGGATCCCACCGTGGAGAAGATCACGGAGCAGACCTTCGGCCCGCTGAAGGTGCTGTGCGAGCAGGCGGCGGCCGAAGCCCTGCCGGGACGCACCGCGATCGTGCGGCCCGGGTACATCGTGGGCCCGGACGATCCAAGCGGACGCTTCACGTACTGGCCGGTCCGCGTGGATCGCGGCGGGGAGGTACTCGCGCCCGGCGCGCCTGCCGACCCGGTGCAGATCATCGACGTGCGCGACCTGGGAGCGTGGCTCATCACGCTGGTCGAAGAGCGCACCACGGGGACGTTCAACGCCGCGGGGCCGAAGGAGCGGCTCGCGTGGGGCGATCTGCTCGGGGCCTGCAGCAAGGCCACGGCGGCGGCGAGCACGCTCACGTGGGTACCGGGGGAATGGATCCGCGGACACGCCGAGGACGTCTTCCCCATCTGGGCGCCGTTTGCCGGCGAGACGCGCGGGTTCCACACCTGGAAGAACGCGCGCGCGGTGAAGGCGGGGCTCAAGTTCCGGCCGTACGCGCGGACGGTGGCCGACACCCTGCGCTGGTACAAGACGCAGAGCGAAGGCGGACGGACGAAGCTCGCGGGGCCGCCCGCGGAGAAAGAAGCGCAACTGCTGGCGGCGTGGAAAGCGGCGCGGGGC
>JAFDVU010000286.1 GCA_018268835.1 Acidobacteriota bacterium
GAAAGGTCGGCGTCCACCACCACCACGTCTTTGTTTTCGCGCCCCAGCTCCACCAGTGTCCGCCCGAAGGCTTCGCGCGTGGCCGGTCCCGGCTTCAATTCGAACTTCTTTCTCGAGTTGATTTCGACAGACATTAGTTGAGCTCCTGTAAGGCCAGTTTGAGTTCGTCCTGCGTCGGGGCCACCCCGTGGAACTTGGGATTGTTCTCCATGAAGGAGACGCCCTTGCCCTTGATGGTATGCGCCACCAGCACGGTGGGCTTGCCCTTGGTGGCCGCCGCGCTTTCAAACGCAGCCCGCACTGCCGCCGGGTCGTGCCCGTTCAGTTCGATCGCGTTCCACCCGAAGCTTTGCCATTTCGCGGCCAGCGGCGAGACCTCCATGATGTCCTTCACGAAGCCATCGAGCTGGATCTGGTTGTAATCCACGATCGCCACCAGGTTGTCCGCCTTGTGGAACGCGGCCGCCATCGCGGACTCCCAGACCTGGCCTTCCTGAATTTCGCCATCGCCGAGCATCACGTAGAAGCGCGACGGGCGTCCGTCGAGGCGCGCCGCCAGCGCCATTCCCAAGCCGAGGGAAAGGCCTTGCCCGAGCGAACCGGTGGAAGCTTCCAGGCTGGGGATGAAGCGCATGTCCGGATGCCCCTGGTAGATGCTGCCGAAGGTTCGCAGCGTATTGAGCTGGTCCTTCGGCGTGTCGGCGTAACCGCGCTCCGCCATCACCGAGTACAGCACCGGCGCGGCGTGGCCTTTGGAAAGGATGAACCGGTCGCGATCCGCCCACTTCGGATTCGCCGGATCGATCCGCATGGTGTTGAAGTACAGCTCCACGAGGATTTCGACCGCGCTGAGCGATCCGCCCGGATGCCCGGATTTCGCGGCCGTGATCATCGTGACGATGTCGCGCCGTACACGTTTGGCGATGTCTTGAAGTTCTTCGATGGATTTAGCCATGAGAGATCCTTAATTTTATCACCCCGGCGGGCCGGTTCCCGCCGGTTGACTGCCGTTGACTTCGGTAACGTAACCGTTTGCACCACGACTCACGCCTTCAGCAGGTCTCCCCGCCGCTCATAGGCCTTGGGCCACCATGCGCCGGGCACGAAGAAATCGTCCCACTTGAGCCCGCACTCCTCGATCATGCGCAGCCCGTATTCGCTGCGCCCGAGATCCGCCGGACCGGTGTTGTTGGTGCCGAAGGTGAACTTGCACCCCGCCGCCTTGGCTGCTTTGACGACCCGCACCCCGGGCAGTTTGTAGCGGTCGTTCAACTCGATCGCCACCTGGTTCCGGCGTGCGGCCTCCACGACGCGCCGGATGCGGGCGTCGGTCCACAGACGGTCGTAGTCCTTCTGCAACTGGTCCGGCACGAAGGTCGGATTCACGTAGATATCGATCGGCTCGTGTTCGAGAATGCCGGTTGCGCGGTCGACCAGGGTCTGCATGAATTCCTCGGGGTCCGCGATGGTGCCCACCTCGGCCGGCATCCAGGTGCGCATGCGCTTACCGTGGTTGTCGGTCCAGGTCATCGAATCGGTGAACACGTAATCGAACAGCCCGACCGCCTTGCGGGTGAACATCTGCATCCACTCGCGGCCCTCGGCCTGCATGGCGATGTAGCAGGGCTGGCCCTTCATGCTCTCGTGGAAGGCGCGGGCGCCTTCATCGTTCTCCACGGGGAAGGTCTTCCCGCAGTTCACGGCGATGCCGTAGCCGAGTCCGTCGCGCCGGGACCGGGCGAGCGCCTGTTCGAGCGTCAGGCCCAATTTCAGATGGGCGTGGTAATCCACCACCGGGAAGTTGCCGCGCGTGGCGGCCAGGATCCGCCGGGCCGTATCGTCCATCACGGCGGGCTCGCCGGGCGCCGCGGCATCGTCGGGAAGGGGACGCACGCGCAGGCCGCGGAACTCCACCGCGCCCTTGCCTCCGTGGCAGGCGAGGGCGATGCGCCCGCGCGCCGGCGGCGCCGGATCCGTATAGTCCACCAGCAGCGTGCCGTCCACCCGCACCTGCACGTTGGCCCCGCGCGCCGTAACGTTCAGCCGGAACCAGCTTCCGTCCGCGGCCGGCGGCTTGTACACGCCGCGCACATCCTTGAGCGATCCCGTGCGCTGCCACACGTGCCGCGCTCCGTTGTTGATCGCGATCTCCCATCCCGCGGGACCTGCCGCGCCCTCCTGGATCGCTGCCGGCAAGTACACGCCCGCGGTCACGCCCGGCTGCGTGCGCGCTTCCATTTCCAGTTCGAAATTGTGAAATTCGCGCCCCGCGTAGTGCAGCACCGACCGCCCGCCTTCCGCCCACAGGCTGCCGCCCCGCGCCTTCCACGCCGCACGGTCTCCGTTCGCCCTCCAACCCGTCAGATCCGTCCCGTTGAACAACGGGATCCACTCGTCGGCGGCCGCCACCGCCGACGCCGCGAGCAGTCCGAAGACCTCCCGCCGCGACAGTTGCATCAATCGACCCCTTTGACCGGCATAATCACGCCAGCAGTTTCGCCGCCGGTTTTGCGAAATACGTCAGGATGATTTCCGCTCCGGCGCGCGCGATGGAGGTCAGGCTCTCCATCATCGCCCGGTCGTAATCCAGCCATCCGTTGCGCGCCGCGGCCACGATCATCGAATATTCGCCGCTCACCTGGTAGGCCGAAATCGGCACATCGAAGCGTTCGCGCGCCTTGGCGATCAGGTCGAGGTACGGCATGGCCGGCTTGACCATGATCATGTCGGCGCCTTCTTCGAGGTCGAGTTCGATCTCGCGCATGGCCTCGCGCGCGTTGGCGGGATCCATCTGGTAGCTGCGCCGGTCGCCGAACTGCGGCGCCGATTCGGCGGCTTCGCGGAAGGGCCCGTAGAACACGCTGGCGAACTTGGCGGCGTAGCTGAGCACGGGAGTCTTCTCGAACCCGTTGGCGTCCAGCGCCTGGCGGATGGCGGCTACGCGGCCGTCCATCATGTCGCTGGGCGCCACGATGTCGGCCCCGGCGCGCGCGTGGGAAAGCGCGGTCCTGGCCAGCCACTGCAGGGTGATGTCGTTATCCACGTCGCCGTCTTTGACGAATCCGCAGTGCCCGTGGCTGGTGTACTCGCAATTGCAGACGTCGGTCAGCACGAGCAGTTTCCTGGTCTCGGCCTTGATGGCGCGCAGCGCCCGCTGCACGATTCCCTGATCGTCGTAGGCGCCGCTGGCGGATTCGTCCTTGGTCTCCGGCAGTCCGAACAGGATCACCCCGCCGACTCCCAGCCGCTCGACCTCGGCGCACTCCTTGACGATCTGATCGATCGACATCTGGTAGTTATCGGGCATGGCCCCGATCTCGCGCTTCACTCCTTCGCCGGGACATACAAACAGCGGGAGAATGAACTTCGCCGGGTCCAACCGCGTCTCTCTAACCAGCGCGCGCAAAGGTTCGCTGCCGCGCATCCGCCGCATACGATGAATCGGAAATGGCATCACCCGGATTGTAACGCCCCGCCGTTCCACCCGCGCTCCCGGGCCCCGGTTTACTTTGGGGGGGCTTGACAGAGGATATGGCACAGTTAGAATATTTCTCATCATCAGCGCTGTTTATGCCGACCGCTTGCGATCACACCCGGACCCAGATGATTGCCCGCCGCGATGGGGTGGACTACGTGGAATGCCTCGACTGCCGTGAGATCTTCGAGGCCGAAGACCTGGAACCCGTCAAAGCCGAAGAGGAAGAAGAGTAGTCCTGACCCCGAATTCAGCCCGCCCGCGCCGCTCGCCGCGATTGAATCCGAACGCCTGCTAGCATAAGCAGAGATGCTCGATCTCGCATTCTTCCGTTCTCACTTCGATGAAATTGCCGCGCGGCTGGCCACGCGCGGCGGCAGCCTGCCGCTGGAGCGGCTTCGCGAGCTTGACGGCAAGCGCCGCGCCGCGATCACGGAGGCCGAACAGCTCAAGGCGCGCAAGAACGCCGAATCGCAGAAGATCGGCCAACTCAAGCGCTCCGGCGCCGATACCACGGAGTTGCAGGCCGCCATCCGCGCCATCGGCGACGAGATTGGCGCGCGCGACAAGGAAGTGGAAGCGGTGGACGAAGAGTTCCGGCTGCTGCTCTCCGGCATCCCCAACGTCCCCCACGAGACCGTTCCGGTAGGCCGCTCGGCGGACGATAACGTCGAAGTCCGGCGCCACGGCGCGCCTCCCGCCTTCGATTTCGAACCCAAGGCCCACTGGGACCTCGGTCCCGAACTCGGCATCCTCGATTTCGACCGCGCGGCGAAACTCACCGGCGCGCGCTTCGCCCTCTACTGGGGAATGGGCGCCAGACTCGAACGCGCCCTGGTCAACTTCTTCCTCGATACCCACACGCGCCACCACGGCTACACCGAGGTGCTGCCGCCCTTCATCGTCAACTCCGACAGCCTCTACGGCACCGGGCAGTTGCCGAAATTCGCCCAGGACCTCTTCCGCCTGGACAAGCGCAGCGGCGACGAGATCGAACCCACGGACTACTGGCTGATCCCCACGGCGGAAGTTCCGGTGACCAACATCTACCGCGACGAAACGCTCGAGCCCGAGCGCCTTCCCGTCTCGCTGTGCGCCTACACGCCGTGCTTCCGCAGCGAGGCCGGCAGCTACGGCCGCGATGTGCGCGGGATCATTCGCCAGCACCAGTTCCAGAAGGTCGAACTGGTGAAGTTCACGCGCCCCGAGGACAGCTACGCCGAACTCGACAAACTCACCGCCGATGCCGAGGACATCCTGGTGCGCCTCGGGCTGCCCTTCCGAACCGTGGTCCTGTGCACGGGCGACATGGGGCCGAGTTCCGCCAAGACCTACGACATCGAAGTCTGGCTCCCGGGGCAGAACAACTACAAGGAAATCAGCTCCTGCTCCAACTTCGAGGCCTACCAGGCGCGCCGCGCCGGCATCCGCTATCGGACCGGTAAGAAGACCGACTACGTGCACACGCTGAACGGCAGCGGGCTGGCCGTGGGCCGGACGTGGGTGGCGATCGTCGAGAACTACCAGCAGAAGGATGGCAGCGTGGTGGTCCCCGAGGCGCTGCGGCCCTACCTGAACGAAGAAGTCATCCGCAAGCCGTAGGGTCATTGGCGGGGCCGTTCCGCAGCGGGCGCGAGCGGTTACCAGGCAGCCGCCACAGGGTGAATAATCTATGTATGCCGAAGAGAGTCGCGTGTGTGCTTGCGGCGGCGGCTGCTGCCACGTTTTCGGTACGGGCGCAGCCGGGGGAGTGTAACGCGCCAACAGCGGCAGCGTCGGTGACGATTCCACTTCCCTCGTCTCCTTTCGCGGTGGTGCCTGCCCGGGACGGCTGCCACGTTTTCGTATCGCTCACCGGCATCGGCGGCGCGACGGCGGGCATCGCGGTGCTGAAACGGTCGGCGGGCAGGATCGAGCTTTCCCG
>JAFDVU010000287.1 GCA_018268835.1 Acidobacteriota bacterium
TCCTGAGGATTGTACTCTGGCAGGGCAGGTGGGACTTAGAGAGTACGCGCAATTCTTCCTTCGCGCCTGGGAGCGAGAGTTCCAGCAAAACGGAGGGTCCAGGACACGCAGCCGTGGGGGCTAAGTCGTCGGAGATGATGCGAGCCGTGTCCGCCATGCCGGAAAGGGCAAGAAACTTGGCGAGGTAATGCCATTCCTTGCCTGGCAGCCCGGTACCGGGGCCGAGGGGTTGGGGCCACGGTTCCGCGGGCTCTTCCGTGTAGAGGCCGATATCCTGACGATAGGTCCATAGCGTATGTCCGTCGGTGAGCCACTGCCATCGCTGGTCGCCTTTGTTGTGCAGGTCGCAGCGGACGCGATGGCCCAGGCGGGCAAGAGTAATCACGTCATGAGCGCCGTCGTCGCCAAAGGGGATGTTCGGCGCAAGGGGGCCGTTGTCGAAATCACTTCCACCGAGGGCGGCACCATAGTGGGGCTCGGCACGCTTGTGGCGGTCGATGGAGACGAGGTAGCCGCTGAGATAACGGGCGCGAACCGCCGAAGTCACCCGATCCAGCACAGTCTGTACATCGGACTGCGCCATGGCGGGTGATTGCCGGAGAAGAAAAAAAGCGGTGTAGAGCGTAACGGCCGAGTATCCGAGTCTGGAAGGCCGCATAGGCGTTCAACCTCGATCACGCGACGCACGCTCGCCAGCGGTCGCGGGGCCTTGCCCGCCGGCGCGGGCTGCAACGGACTCCTACGATCCGTGGCACTTCTTGTACTTCTTGCCGCTGCCGCAGGGGCAGGGATCGTTGCGTCCCACCTTGGCGCCGCCGACCACCTGTTTGGGGGTGGAAGACTCTTCGCCGCCGACAAACTGCAGTTCGGCCATCTCGCGATCCTTCTTGCGCTGAATGTTGCGCGTGAAGTCCTCCATCGTGCTCTTGGCGGCGATGCGCTGCTGCTCGCTCGGATCCGGCGCGGCGGGCTGCCCGTCGCCTTCCTCTTCCTCCTCTTCCTCGGGGAAGGGCAGGACCGGACCGGTGCCCGTGGTCACCTGCAGGAAATAGAGGTAACGCACGGTCTCGTCCTCGATGCGGTCCATCATGGCGGTGAACAGGTCGTAGGACTCTTTCTTGTACTCGACCAGCGGGTCCTTCTGGCCGTAGGCACGGTTGCCGATGCCCTGCTTCAACTCGTCCATCGACAACAGGTGATCCTTCCACTGGTTGTCGATGACCTGCAGCATGATGATGCGCTCGGTCTGGCGCATCACGTCTGCGCCGACGAGGTCTTCCTTCTCCTGGTATTTCTGTTGCAGGTGCTGAACGATGGTGTCGATGATCTCGTCGCGGCTCAGCGCGCTTAACTCTTCGAGATTGATCTTGTAGCCGAACTGTGTGAGGACGTCGTTGCGCAGTCCGGACAGATCCCACGTGTCGGGATGCTTGTCGTTGGGGCAGCGCATGTCGAGGTACTGCTCGACGATGCCCTCCACCATCTCCATCACGTGCGCCTTCTGATCCACGCCTTCGAGCAGGCCGCGGCGCAGGCCGTAGACGGTCTTGCGCTGCTTATTGTTCACGTCGTCGTACTCGAGCAGGTGTTTGCGGGCTTCGAAGTTCTGCGCTTCGACGGTTTCCTGCGCCTTCTGGATGCGGCGCGTGATCATCTTGCTCTCGATCGGCACGTCCTCTTCCATGCCGAGTTTGAGCATCAGGTTCTGCATGCGTTCGCCGCCGAAGATGCGCAGCAGGTCGTCCTGGAGGGAGAGGTAGAAGCGCGAACTGCCGGGATCGCCCTGGCGGCCGGCGCGGCCGCGAAGCTGGTTATCGATTCGGCGCGACTCGTGCCGTTCGGTGGCGACGATGTGCAGGCCGCCGACGCGAATCACTTCATCGTGCTCGGCGTCGCACTGTTTCTTGAACTCCGCGTAGGTCTCGTCCCAGACCTCGCGGCGCACGCGATAGAACTGCTCGTTGTGGGTGAAGTAGTAGAAGTGCTCGTCGGCGACGAACCTGGCATCCTCCTCGGCCAGACGTTCGGCGAGTTTCTTCTTCAGGCACTCGTCCTTGGTCATGAACTCGGGGTTGCCGCCGAGCAGGATGTCGGTACCGCGGCCGGCCATGTTGGTGGACACGGTCACCGCGTTCTTGCGGCCCGCCTGGGCCACGATGCCGGCTTCGCGTTCGTGATTCTTGGCGTTCAGCACTTCGTGGCGGACGCCCATCTTCTTGAGGATGCCGGAGAGGTGCTCGCTCTTCTCCACGGAGATGGTGCCTACCAGGACCGGTTGGCCCTTGGCGTTGTACTCTTTGATCTCCTTGGCCGCGTTGCGGAACTTCTCCACCTCGGTGCGGTACACCATGTCCGTGTTTTCCTTGCGGATCATGGCCCGGTTGGTGGGGATGATGACGACTTCGAGTTTGTAGATCTTCTCGAACTCGGCGGCTTCGGTGGCGGCCGTACCGGTCATTCCGGCCAGCTTCTTATACATGCGGAAGTAGTTCTGGAAGGTGATGGTGGCCAGCGTCTGGTTCTCGCGCTGGATCTTGACCCCTTCCTTGGCTTCCACCGCCTGGTGCAGTCCGTCGCTCCAGCGGCGCCCCGGCATGAGGCGTCCGGTGAACTCGTCGACGATGACCACTTCCTGCCCTTCGTCGCCGTCGCGGATGACGTAGTCGCGGTCGCGCTGGTACAGCACGTGCGCGCGCAGGGCCTGCTGCACGTGGTGGTTGTACTCGATGTTCTGCGGGTCGTAGAGGTTGCCGATGTTGAGCAGCTTTTCGACCTTCAGCACGCCCTCTTCGGTGAGCGCCGCCGCCTTGTGCTTTTCGTCGATGGTGTAGTCGCCGGTGGTGTACTTCTCGCCCGGTTCCCTGCCCTCGATGACTTCGCCGCGCACCAGCTTGGGGATGATGCGGTTGATCTTGTAGTATTTGTCGGTGGATTCCTCGCTGGGGCCGGAAATGATCAGCGGGGTGCGGGCTTCGTCGATGAGGATCGAGTCCACTTCGTCGACGATGGCGTAGTGGTGCGCGCGCTGCACGCAATCCTCGATGCGGAACTTCATGTTGTCGCGCAGGTAGTCGAAGCCGAACTCGTTGTTGGTGCCGTAGGTGATGTCGGCGTTGTAGGCGTCCTTGCGCTCCTGGTCGTCGAGGTCGTGCACGATGACGCCCACGCGCAGCCCGAGGAACTTGTAGAGGCGGCCCATCCACTCCGAGTCGCGGCGGGCCAGGTAATCGTTGACCGTGACTACGTGCACGCCCTTGCCTTCGAGCGCGTTGAGGTAGCAAGGCAAGGTAGCGACCAGCGTCTTCCCTTCACCGGTTTTCATTTCGGCGATCTTGCCGCGGTGCAGCACCATGCCGCCGATCAACTGGACGTCGAAATGGCGCATATTGAGCACGCGCCGTCCGCCTTCGCGGACCACCGCAAAGGCTTCGATCAGCAGGTCGTCGAGCGGGGCGCCCTGGGCCAGCCGTTCCTTGAACTCGATGGTCTTGGCAGCCAGATCGATGTCGGAGAGCTGGCGCATCGCCGGTTCCAGGTCGCCGATGGCGGCCACGATGGGCCGCATGGCTTTGACGTCGCGTTCGTTCTTGGTACCGAAGACTTTGGCCAGTAGGGAATCAATCATGCAAAGGTCTCGTTATGAGGGAAAATCCGTAACTATCATTTTACCGCGTCACACCAAATAAAGACGGATGCCTGTGCCGGGAATTACCGTATCGGCGCGGCGCGGCGGATTGTAGTACACTCGCCCAAGCGAAAGGGGGGCCCCGTGAGGATTGCAACGTTACTTCTGCTGGCCGCGCTCAACCTGGTGGCGGCCGTCCGCCCCGACGGCATTTTTCACGCCGTATACCGCGGCGCCGCGGCGGACTTTTCCACCATCGCGGTGAGCGAACACGGCTCGCCCGACATCTCCCTGCCGGTGACAGATCCGGCGGTGCGCGCGCAGATCAAAGACCGCTTCGAGCCCGGCGACCGGCTGACCGTTACGTTCAACGGGGGCGTGGTGCAGCAGGTGGACCCCGAGACCGTGCCGATCACGATCACGGACCGGCTGCTGGTGCTGGCGGGTTTCGCGGCGGTGCAACTGGCGTTCGGGTTGGTCGTGCTGCGCGGCAGCTTCAAGCGGCTGGTGATCGGCGAGGACAACCGCTACAGCAATTCCAAGTGCCAGATGGGGCTGTGGTTCAGCGTGCTGGCGCTGACTTACCTTGCGGCGACGTTTCTGCGCTGGTCGGCCAGCGGTTACTCGGAGATGTTCGCCGGCGGGGTGAATCTGCCGCAGAACCTGCTGGTGCTCTCCGGGCTGAGCGTGTTCAGCTTCGGCGCAGCCAAGGGGATCACGTCCGTCAAGCAGTCGCAGGCGGCCGCGGCGGCGGCAGGCGGCGCGCCTCCCGCGCCTGGCGCGGCGCCGCCACCGGCGGTCAAGACCCCGGCCGCGCGGCCGCAACTGCTGCGCGACCTGCTCTGCGACGACAACGGGAATCCCGACCTCGGCGATTACCAGATGCTGGCCGTCACGGTCATCGCGGTGAGCGTTTACGTGGTGCGGATTTTCGGTTTCCTGGGCTCGATCCATCTGTTGCAGCACGTCACGGTTCCGGACGTGGACACGACGATCCTGGCGACGTTCGGCCTGGGCCAGGGCGCGTACCTGGCGAAGAAGCAATTGAGCAACTGAGCCTAAGAAATCTCTTCCAGCGACACCAGTCCGCGCTTGAGCGCCTGGGTGACGGCCTGGGCGCGGTTTTCGGCCTCGAGTTTGGCGAGCAGGTGGCCGACGTGCGTCTTGACGGTCTCTTCGCCGATCGCCAACCCGTTGGCGATCTCTTTGTTCGACCGGCCGGCCGCCAGCAGACGGAGCACCGCCAATTCGCGCGGCGTCAGTTCCTCGGTGGAGGGAGAAAAGCGCCCTTTCACCGAGGGATCGATGAAAGTCCGCCCGCGCGCCACGGCGCGGACGGCGGCGAGCAGGATCTCCGGTTCGGCGTCCTTGCGCACATACCCGGCGGCACCGGCGCGGAGCACGGCGGTCATGCGCGCTTCATCGACGGACGCGGTGAGCGCCAGGACCCTCACCTCGGGCGCGCGCTCCACGGCGCGCCGAGTAGTTTCGATGCCGTCGATGCCACCGGGCAGGAGCAGGTCCTGCACGATCACCTCCGGCGCCCATTCGCCGATGCGGAACAGCAGTTCCTCGCCGCTGGCCGCGATCCCGACCACTTGCAGATCGGGAAACGACTCCAGGTAACTCTTCAGGCTGCGCGCGACCACGCGGTGATCATCCACCAGCACGACGCGAATCGGGCTCACCGCACTCCCTCCAGA
>JAFDVU010000288.1 GCA_018268835.1 Acidobacteriota bacterium
GATACATCGCGCGGGGTGAAGAGCCGAACCTCGGCCAACGGATTGAATCGAGATGAGGTCCCGTCCTCTACTGGAGAGAATTTGAAACACAAGTGCCCACTGCTCGCGCGGAAGCCGGCGGTCTTGGCCCAGTTCTCACCTTTGATGTCGTAGATGACGGCGCTGTCTTCCCATGCCAACAAGGTAGGAATGACAAGCCCGACGCCCTTCCCTGATCGGGTCGGCGCAAACGCGAGAACATGCTCGGGTCCGTTGTGGCGCAGGTATTGCAGCCGCCGGGTCGAATTGTTGTACCAGCCACCCACGTAGACACCGCCACGGCTCCGCATGATGCCGGTCGCCTCAATGTCCTCCGGCGAGGCGAGGCGAGCCGAACCGTGGAGATCCTCGGCGTTTTCGGAAAGTCGCTGAGCCCGGCGGTTCGCCGCGATAAAGAAGGCCAGCATTGAAAGGATGCAGCCTCCCAGTACGATCATTTCGCCTTCGAAGAGTGGCTTGCGGACGCGACCATCACGGCTGGTGCAGTTTTGGAAGCCCCAGATGCACCACGCGAATGGCTGATACACGGCTGCGTCTTTTAAGCGCACCAGCGGCGTTCCCAGTGCGGGCTGATAGCGAAACTGGGCAGCGATATACTGCGTCGCCAGAAAGTTGAATCCCACAAGCAGAACCAAGCCCGTACCGGTTGCCCGCCAGTTGTAGCCGAAGGGGAATCCGCCGGGATCACGGGGCGTACGGTACATGCCCGACTGCCCCTTCATCGAACCAGTTCCCTCGCCCTGGAACGCTCGCGAAGTTCTTTCACGGAGCCGAGATCGTTCACATAGGCGATGCCGACGTTGTCCCCAACTTTCGGCGTGGGCTCCAAAAGGTGCTTCATGTGCGCGATTGCGGACTGCGGCGACAGCCGTTGCACCACGTGGAACTCGGTCTCGCCGATAATCTCACCCCGATAGTTGCCGCTTTGGGTCTGCGCCGGGAATGTACGGGCGGTATCGCCAAGCTTCTCCGCCGTCACGCTCTTCGCCGCCGCAAATGAAGCACTCAGTCCGTCGCGCGATAGCTGTCCCGCCGAGTTCTCCTCATCGCGACCGCCCGCTTTCGGAATCGTCATGGTATCGATGGGCGTGTGCTGGTCAGTTCCGAGACTCTTGTCGTGGACGGCTACGGTTCCGGTCTCACGCTCCATTCGCGCGACGAACCGTGTATTCTCGCGTTCGCCGTTGCCGGAGGCCGGCGACGTGGTGGCGGCTGAGTCGTCGCGGCCGATTGACCCGGCCATGTCGCGATCATTCTCGAGGGTTTCGGTCTCGTCACGGATCACCTGGGCTTTCTCGATGTCAGTAGCCGCCGAGTTGCCGATCTCCAACGCCTCCGCTTTCGAGATCTCTCGCTCCAGACTGAGCACGAAGTCTGTCGCTGCCGACGCGTCATGCGCGGCCCGAAAGATCTCGTTCTTGTCCTCTTTGAGTGCCTTGATCCAGGAGCCCACGTACGCGGCATGATTCGCCGGATCGTGGGGAACGCCGACTTCGGCCGCGATGAAGAAGCTCGCCAGTTCGGCCCGCAGTTCCTCTTTGGCGTAGTTCAGATCGCCGAATCGGTAGGACTCGTTCAGCGTCGGGCGATTCAACCGGGACGGATGGCCGGTCCAATGTGCAAGTTCGTGGAGGGCCGTGCCGTAGTAGCCTGGCGCGTCCTTGAAGGCTTCCTTCGGCGGCAGGTGGATGCTGTCCGTGGATGGACGATAAAAGGCGCTATCGCGCTGGTCGTGTGTGATCTTCGCGCCTGAGTTTGCCAGAATGCGCTCGCCGCTGTGAACTGCCTCGAATGCTGAAGGTTGCTCGCGCTCGAAGGCCGGCAAGCCGTCGATCTGTTTGGCGTTAAAGACTGTGTAGACCCGGTGAATCAGACGGCGCTGATTGTCTTTGCTCGTCTCATCATTCCCGTTTCTCGCCTGCTCGCCATCCTTCTCTTCGGCTTTCGCCTTCACCTCCCAGAATTCGATGTGGGTGCCCTTTTCGCCTTTGCGTACCTGCCATCCGTTCTCGGCAGCCTGCTTGTAGGTCATCCAGCGAGGATCTTCGTAACCGCGGGCCAGCCCGGTGGCCATCAGATGGATAGCGTTGCCACCCCGGTATGCTTTGTCCGTGGTCGGATTGAACGGCATGCCGGCCGATTCCCACGGCTTCTGCCAGGGTGCGACGCCGTCTTCAAGCATTCTGACGATCGAGTCAGTGACTTCCTGGCGGTGGTCACGTTTGGGCGTCCCAACGCCGTCATTCTGTTCGCGAGGGATCATTGTCCTGGACCCTCGTCTACTCGTTGTTCAAATGGTTCGAAGGCGGATGAGGGCTTCTCGTTTTCAAAGCCCGATCCATTTAGGGGCTCGCCTCCGAGTGCCTGGATTTCCGGTTCCGAGGGATTTGGGAGATTCATTGGATTCCTTTCGGCGCGGTGCGCCTACTCGGTAAGCCGTGAAGTGGCCTTCGCGTGACAGGAACATAAGCGATGAATCTGGATGCTCGAACCGGGCGAGCGAGGTTGCGTCGAATAACTGCTTCCGGATGGCGGACGATAGGGCGGAGCGGAGTCAGTAGGCCCGTACCAACTCGCACCAACTAGGAGCTAGCTCGACCGGGGATAACGGTATTCAATTCGTGGTTTCGGCTTCGCGCGAAACGGGTAATCACTTGCCAGCGCGGCTTCCATTTCAGGGTCATGCTGCCAACGAGATTCAATGAAGACCCAGTCCAACTCAACCTCCGTACCATCACGTGCCACAGAAATTCCAATTTGGCGATCCAGATGCGAATCGTATTTCGCGGCACCGGCAAAGTTTGTCAAGGCATTCAATCTGTTTTCGAACGCCCCTTTGTGAATTGGGATGACGACAAACCCCGTACCGGAATTTAGCGATTCCATGCGCGCGGGAGTCTGGACCGACTCACCTCCGGCTACGTCCAGTGCCCATTCCAACAACTTCTTGAACCCTCGCATCTCAGCGCGCGTGAGCCGTGAGAATTCGCCGAGGATTCGATAATAATCCAGACCTTCGCCGCTGCCCGACAGATAGGTGACTTTGTCGCCGAAACGGCGGAGAATCGGCGAGAGGTCAAACGATGAAACGTCATTGCTTGATTCTCTAAGGATCTCCCTGACTTCGGCCCCGGTGAGGGGGGCGTGGGTTTCGGAAATGAATTGAGCGACCAGGCTGGCCTCCTCCCATTGATGGGTGGGCATTCTGAGAAGGACGTCCAGGCGGAAGGCGAAATAGGCGATCAGTTCGCTTGGCAGAGCTAATGTCTGACACAGATGGTAGTAGTCCCGTATGTGGAGGACGTGGACGAATCCTGCACGCCGGCTGATGTGGTGCCTTATTGGCGAAATGCTTGCAGGAAGTGTGGTTCCCGACGAATACAGGAGGAGGGGAATGATCGTCCTGTCGAGTGAGGCAAGATCATGTTGGTGCCCTCGGCGGTTCTTCACGAGTAACCGAGGCTGATCCCGGAGGAAGTTAATGGAGTCCGCAATTTGGCCACACCCCTTCTTTAAGACCTTGTGGTGAAACCAATCCTCGACGGCCGCATCTTCGGTGGGAGCACTTGGATCGCGTTCCTTGATCTGGAACACAAAGATCGCTTCTGGAAGAGCTATTAGGTGATCTGCAAGTTCGAGTTCTTGGCCGCTTGAGGCTCGGAATTGATTCTTGTCAAATGAGAATTCTCCCAAGAAGAAGTGGCTGTTGAGTTCGGCTGTGAATTGCTCCAGAAGGTTGCTCATCGCCGTTTGCGATTTGAGTGTAGTTGATGTTTCCGCGCGTTGGCAAGGAACCATCGTTTGAAGTTGTAGCTCGGAGCTGATTGCGCCCCGTCTTCACCGACGATTGATGCGCCATCCGAGTGCTCCGGGCGGATTACCCACGCGGAAGTATAGTCGCCAACAGATTCGCCTTTTTGTGAGCTTGCTCAAGCCTATCGATCACGTTCCGCCGACCGAGCGGGCTCGAATGTGGTCAGTTCAATAGCAGTCTTGCTCAAAGCAGCGTGATAACGCCCCAGCCATCCGCCCCAAGCATCGCCGATAGGAACGAGGCGGTCCGAGCGCACCTCCTTAGCCCGCTCGATCAGGTGACGACTGTTTCGCAGGAGTCGCTCGGCATCGCCGTAATCCTCAATCTCCAATACTGGACGTCCATTCTCGAACTGCTTCTGCAAACGCACGAACGAGTTGACGCGGAGTTTTCCCCGACTCCGTGCCTCTTCCATTTCCGGCGTGTAGTAAATCAGGTGCACCCTGGCATCGGTGCCTTCCAGTAACAGGTAATGCCGCCCCGCAGCCTTGCCGACCTCCTCCTCGCCATGCGCAAGCACTCTGCCTTCAACAACCTTCAGCTTGCGGAGATCCAACACAACCAGCGGCAACCGTTCATCGGATAGCAGGGCGCCGTGTGAAGCGAGCATCTTCTGACGGTCGTTCGTCCGCTGCATCGCTTTCAGAACGGTTTCGAAGTCTCGCCGGACCAGCCATTCGCCACCGCCATTCGCGTTGGCCAATCCCATTTGCTGAAGCACAGCCAATCGCGCGTCGATGTGCTCCTCGCGCGCCCTAAATCCAAGCCCACTCGTCCGCCTGACGACGAAATGCTCAACAGTCGAACCATCAACCGAATTCGAGCGATTGATCCTGCGGTCCAGCGAGGTGAAGCGACGTTCCTGAATCTCACGACGCTCCGCAGCGATGGCGTCCAGTTGATTGCGGTGTCCAAGTTGTCGAGTACAAAGGTCCTCCGCGATGGCCCGGATTCCGTGCCGTACGTAATCGCGGGGCAGGTCGAGAGCTGATTTGTCCTCCCGCACTCCCCGGACTGCAATGTGAACGTGCGGATGCTCAGTGTTGAAATGCGTCACAGCCACCCATTCCAGCTTGGTTCCCAGGTCCTTCTCCAGGCGAGCCATGAGATCCCGCGTCAGCCGATCAAAATCGACCCGCTCTCCAAACTCCGGCGACACGATCAATTTCCATAACCGCGGATCGCCCTCGCGCTGCCAGCGGTCCAGTTCACCGGCCGGGTTCACCTGTCCACCAGTTCTAGCCAGCGCCTCGTCCGCCGTCCTAAAAAGAACGGCTCCGCCGCCGCTCTCGCGAGCGATATACCTTCCATGAGCGCGCCACTGTCCAGCCGTCTTACTTCGGCGCTTGCGAGAAGTTATCCACCCGTGCTTGTCAAAACTGACCCAGGGTT
>JAFDVU010000289.1 GCA_018268835.1 Acidobacteriota bacterium
AAGGGCAGGCGGCGCTGTTCGCGGTAGTCCTCGTGAACCAGCGTGAGGTTGCCCAAACGGCGGCGCGCTTCGGCGCGGGCGGCTTCGGGTGAAAGCCCCTGCCGCTCCAGGTCGCCGGCGAGCATTTCAGCGTGCCCGGCGAGTTCGCGGGCGAGGTCCGCGGGAGTGCGCCCGCGCCCGGCGAGGCGGGCCCAAAGTACGCGCAGCACGGTCATCGCTCGCTCTCCAGGAGCCGCGCCATCAGGGCCGCGGTGCGCCGCCAGTTGCCGGCTTCGACGGCGAGCTGCTTGCGTCCCGCGCGCGTGATCGCGTAGTAACGCGCCTTGCGGCGATTTTCGCTGACGCCGTATTCGCTCGCGATCCAGCCGCGCTGTTCCAGCCTCAGCAAGGCCGGATAGATGGTGCCCTGGTTGAGTTCGAGCGTGCCTTCGGCCACCTGCTCGATGCGCCGCGCGATGCCGTAGCCGTGCAGCGGGCCCAGGGCGTCGAGCGTCTTGAGCACCATGAGGTCGAGCGTGCCGTAGGGCACCTCAGTCCTGTTGCCCATCGACAGGAGTATGCGCCTCTCCCTGTGGATTGTCAACAGGGGAGATGGCGATCAGCGGTTTGGCAGGTAAACGATCCGGCCGCGCCACTCTTCGGCATGCGACGCGGTCCAGGCCAGCAGCAGCCACTCGATAATGGCGCCGATGGCGGCAGGCTGTTGGGGAACTACAAACAAGCCCGGCGCGGGCTTCCCCGACTCGATCCGGTTGCCATAGTGTGCGGTCATGGTCTGACAGTCGTGAGTCACCACGATTCTGTCCTGAAGGGCGGCGAGTTCGAGCAAGTCGGGGTCTTTCATGCCTCGCAATCCGGAGGTTTTCACATCGAGAATGTCGATGGCCGGCTCACGCAAGCGCAAGCCCTGGACGATACCCGCCCTGAGGTCCTCATCCGCCAGGTAGCGAACCGTCACGCGCGCTTCAAACTCAATTGCCGGCGCGCAGCCTCAAGGCGTGCGAAGAGTTCGGGAGCCTGCTCGCTGAGCGGCGGCACGGTCCGTTCAAGTTCGCGCTGGGCTTCGGCGATGTACTCATCCACCTGCTGCTGGTTCTCCAGGTAGTAGGCAATCGCGCCGTACACCTGCGCCAGCGTCAGCGTCGGGAACGACTCCACAATTCTCTCCGGAGACTCCTTTTCCCGAAAGCCGACGACAACCGAATCCAGTGACACACGAGTCCCGGCGATCCTCAGAGCGCCGTCCACCTGATCGATGTAAGGAGATGCGGGAAACGCCATCACCACTCCGCCTTCAGTCTAGCATCGGCACCGGCGCGCTTCGCTACCGGCCCGTGGCAAAAGTCGCTCCCCTAACCGCCGCGGCGCCGTAACTAGCTGAAACTGCAGAGCCGCGCACGTTCGTAAGCGGTGTTTTGGCACTTCTGCCACGGGCTGCTACCGGCGGCCCGGAATCGGCAGCCGCGAGGTGCCGCGGTTCGGACTCGCCGGATCCGCGGGAGGAGCGCCGGCCGCGGGCTTGGGACGATAGTCTCCGAAGTTCAGGTCCGATTCGTGGAACTGGATGGACCGGTCCAGCACCATCTCGACCGTCTGGCCCCTGGCCAGCACCGCGTCCGGACCGCGCGAGAGCAGCACGCCGGCCATGCCCGCCGCCGCACCCGCCGCCGCACCGATCCCGGCGCCCATTCCGTAATGCCCCGCCGCCCCGCCGGCGATCACCCCGACCGATGCTCCAGCCGCTGCCGCTTCCCCGACGGTGCGAGCATCGCCTCCCTTATTGCCCTCGGCGCGGACCTTGCCCTCTTCGCGGTCCACGTCGCTCCTGGCGTTGCCGTCCATCGACCCGATGCGCCCGCGGAAATCGCGCGTCACCCCGTTGGGCAGGGTCAGGGAGTCGAACCTCACGTACAGTTCGCCGCGGCCCTTTACCCGCCCCGGCTTCTTGATCTGGGTCACGGTCCCGGTGACCCAACTGCCCACCGGCACCACGATCCGCCCGTTCACCAGGATGGGGAATACGGTCTCCAGGTACACGCGGTCGCCTTCGGCCGAGTGCTTGGTGCTGATGCTGTTGATCAGCGCCAGCGGCACCTTGGTCCCGGGATCCACCGTGAAGGTGGCGCCAACGGGCGCCGCCGGCTGCGCGCACAGCACGCCTGCCGCGAAAAAGAGAGCCAGCCCTGAGGGGAGCATCGTGCGCAACGTCATGTCCACGTCCTTTATGTTAAACGCGCCACGGGGGCGGAAAGTTGCCGCGCCCGCGCAGACACTCACCGGATCGGCAGTTTCAGCCCGGAGGCGGTCACATCCCCTTCGATCTTCAGTTCCGGATCGGTCCCGACGCCCCCCGGAACCACAAGGTTGATCTGGTACAGGCCGGTCCATGTGGGCGTGAGTCCGACATACTTCAGATAGAGGGGCGCGTCCACCGGCACCCCACCCAGGGTGACTTTCACTGGTGAGACAACCTGTGCCTGGTACTGGGGAATCTCTCGGGGATCCGTATTGGGCGACGTACGTCCCAACCCAGTCAGATAAACAACGACAGTGTCGCCTGGATGTGCCCTGCTGTCGGCCGACAGCAGCTTGTTGAAGGCATCCGTGGCGAGCGCGTAGCCTCCTGCGACAGAGAACAGGCTGGGGGCGCTGTTGACGACCGTGACTTGGATCTCTGGGCCGCTCTGCCCTTCGGTAGCTACCCGCACGATCACCGGGCCCGGATTAACCATGGTGGACATCACAAAGTTAATCTGGTGCTCGCTCACGAACAGCACAGGCACAGGCTCAGCATTGGCGTAGACGCGGACGTAATTCAGCTCCAGATTGTGGATATCGGCCGCGGTGGCGGCCTGGGAGGATCGCGCTAAATCACTGCCAAAGATGGAGATGACGCTGCCGGGCGCAAACGGACCGGGGGCATAATTGGAGGCGTTGACGATGCCGGAGGCGGTATACGAGGGCCCCGCTGCTCCGGCAACGCCGGCACAAAACGCCGCCAGTGCCAGCCAGACATGCTTCACAACGTGAATATTGTAGTAAAAAGCACACCCGGAGGCACAGTCTAGTACCACCATAAGTCCTACTGACGCCTACTGTCCCCTGGCGCTAAAATATAGAAACCGCGTTCCCAAGGCACATTTCCGACTTTCCGCGGGTGGATTGCGTCTATGCACAAGGAGCCAGAGATTTGATCTTTCGGGCGGTCGAGGATACCGACCTGATCCGTCAGGCGGCCCGCGGCAACGTGGAGAGCTATAACCTCCTCGTGTCGCGATGGGAGAAGCGTGTCTACAACTATCTCCTGCGCATCACCGCCAACCGGGAAGACGCTCTGGACTTGACGCAGGACGTTTTCTTGAAGGCTTACCAGAATCTCCGCAAGCTCGACGATCCGGGGCGCTTCGCCCCCTGGCTGTACCGCATCGCCCACAACGAGGCTTACAGCATGTTCCGCAAGCGCCGCCCCGAAGCGGACGCGGAAGAGGTCGAGCCCGAGTCCACCGAAACCAAGGTCATGGTGGGCGGCAGCGGGGTCTTTCCCATCGAACTGTCGCTGGCGGTTGCCGGCGCGCTGGAGCGGCTCGGTCCGGACCAGCGCGAAGCGGTCGTGCTGAAGATTTACCAGGGATTCAAGTTCGAGGAAATGGCCGAGATTCTGGGATGCCCGGTTTCCACCGTCAAGTCCCGTCTTTACACCGCGCTCGAACTCCTCAAAGCCGACCTGGCTCCGGTGAAGGCAAGAGGTGTGTCATGATGTGCCCGCCATTTGATCTGCGCGAGTACTTTCTCAAGGAACTGAACGGCGCCGAACAAGCCGCGGTGGAATCCCACCTGAGGACGTGCGCCGCCTGCCGCGAGCAACTCGCGCAACTGCGCGCGACCGAAGCCGCCCTATTTTCCCTGCGCGACGAAGAGATTCCGCAGCGCATCGCCTTCGTCAGCGACAAAATCTTCGAACCCTCGCCGCTCCGCCGCTGGCTGACGGCGTTCTGGGGATCCACGGCGCGCCTGGGCTTCGCCTCGGCCGCCATGCTCAGCGTGGCCATCGCCTTCTCCGCGTGGCACCGCGCACCGGCTCCCGCACCCGGTACCGGGACGATCGCTCAAACGATCGTCCCGGCGCAGTCCCCTACGCTGACGCCCGAACAAATCGACCGGCGCATCGAGCAGGCCGTGGTCAAGGCCGTAGCCGACGTGGAAGCGCGCAGCACGGAACAGAACCGCCTGGAACTGGCGCAGTTCCGCCGGGAGGCCGAGGACACGCGCAGGCAACTGATCCTGGCCGCGGCCGAGCTGGATAAATCGCAGCGCCGCAACCAACTGCTCCGCACCATGGCGTTGTCGCGGCCGGATGGCGGCGAGGAGGCCAAATGACCTCGCTGGCGGCGCTGGTGTTGCTGGCAGCCATGGCCGCTTCCGGCGCGCAAATCGCTCCCCTGAAGGTTCCCGTGGGCGCCCGCGCCACTTCCGGCCGGATCTCCGCCGGCATCTGCACACCGCTGGAAAGACGCTTCAACCAGCGACTGGCCACGCTCTTCGACGTCACTGATCCGCTGGACCTGCTGGGCAACACCCGCGGCATTTATCTCGGGGGGTTCGGCGCGGTGTTCAGCGCCGAAGTCAGCCTGGTGACCACGCCTTCGATCACCCCCTTCCGCAGCACCATTTCCAAGGACGTTGCCGACAGCATCCGCCAGAAGAAGATTCAGCGCCTGCCCTTCCTCAAGAATGTGATGAAGGAGATGATGCACAACATGGCGGCGACGCTGGTGCAGGTGCCGGATAATGAACAGATGGTGCTGGTGGTCCGTTTCTATTACGAGCCGTGGGAGGACATGAACGGTATGCCCGGCCAGGTCCTCATGCGCGCCTCCCGCAAGGATGCGCTGGCCGGCAACATCCAGGTGGAAGAACAATAGTGGCCGCCGTACCCCCGCCCCAACCCGAAGCCGGGAGTGACGACTCCCCGTTGCGCATCCAGCGCTTGGGCGAGATCCTCATCGAGCGCGGCAAGATCGAGCAGGCCGACCTGGAGCGCGCGCTCGAACTTCAGCAGGAGCGCGGCGACAAGATCGGCAAGACCCTGGTGGATATGGGTCTGATCGCGCAGCGCGACATGCTCTCCGCGCTCAGCGACCAACTCGGCAT
>JAFDVU010000028.1 GCA_018268835.1 Acidobacteriota bacterium
CTCGATCTCCGCCATCGAGTAGCGGATCACCGAATCTCTCCCGCTGAAGATCGGGCGGTTGGTTCCGAGTTCGTAGAATCGCGCCCACAACGGCGGCGCCGCCGGATCCGGCACCACCGTGTTGTCGTATCCTTTCGGCGTGCCGGGCGCGGGCTTGCGCTCGATTCGAATGCCGGTGAGCTTTACCGCGCGGAACCATTCCACCGCGCCCTGAATCGACCGCACCACTTCCGGCGACGGACGATCGATCCCCATCAGGAACTCGACGATCCCGACGCTTTCCGCGCCGCTCAGCGAAGGATGCTCGTAGGCGCGCGCCTTGGCTGGAGCCAGCGTTCTCTCGTCGTGCTGCGCGCACCACACCGTGAGCTTTCCATCTTCCACCACCTGAGTCTTGAGGATGCACTCGACGCCCTTCTCCATGGCACGTCGGGCGCGCGCTCGCTCGGCATCCGTGAGGAACGCGTATTCCGGCGAGCGGTTCACAATCGCGCGCAGCGTCTGCATCACCCCGATCATGGCGTCGTCGTTATACGTAATGTGGTCCCAGTAGCCGTGGCGCAGCGGATAGAACTGCGGCCAGCCGCCGTTGGGATACTGCGCCTCCATCAAGTACGTGAAGCCTTTGCGGAACGCCGCGGCGAAGCGCTCCTGCTTCGTCGCCATGTAGACCCGCGCCAGGTAGCGCATCTGCGTATAGGTGGAATCGTTGTCGATGGTCGAGTGCGCCGCCGGATCGTGCCTTTCCTTTTCGAGCCGCGCACGTTCCTCCGCCGTCAGCGCCCGCGCCATGTCGATATTCTTGTCCCATCCGCCGATATCGTGCTGGTAGACCAGCAGATTGTCGGCGATGCGCGCGGCTTCGGCCGAACCGTACCACGCGCCGGGCTGACTGAGCGCGCTGCGCCAGTTGACAGGCTGCGCGCAGGCGAGCGGAGCCAGGAGGGCGAAAACCAGCAGGTGGGACATGAAACTCCGATTATAGTCCGGGTGCCGCCGGTGCTCACTCCAACCGGAGCACCCGCACTTCTCCGGCTTGCATGCGCGCGTCGAAGCGCAGCCCTGGCAATTCCACCGGTGTCCCGCTGATCAGGTCCGTCGCGCGATAGTCCCCCCGCGGCAGATGCAGCGCGATCCGCGCATCCACGGGCTTGCCTTCGTGGTTGAACACGAACACCACGCGTTCGGCGCCGCGCTCCAGTATCCGTACCTCGATCCGCCCGCCCTCCGCCGTCACCGGCGCCGCGAGCCCGGCCCATTCGAGCAGCCCCGCGTAGAACCGCTCCACTTCCGTCGAGGGCGTGCTCTCGTACGCCGCGCTCACGTACGATCCCAACATCAGGGTCTTGCCGCGTCCGTAGCTCGACATCACCGCCGCCGCATTGCCACCGGCGAATCGCGCCACCACGCGTGCGCCCGCGTTCAGCGGCTCCAGCGTCTCCTCGTACCAGCGTGCCGGCAGGCGGTCGCCTGCCGCGAGGCCAGGCACCGGCCCGTCCGACCACACCAGCGCGGTTCGTCCGCGCTCGCCCGTCTGCACCGCAATCTCGCGGCAGCCCATCACCTGGGCGAGCCCCATCCCCGGGATGCGCTCGCTCGCCACTCCGCGCTCGTTGTTCCATCCCAGCCGCGCCTCGGCCACCAGCGCGCCGCCGCCGCGCACGTACTCCGCCAGGCCCGCCGCCATGGCCTCCGGCAGCATCGGCGGATAGGGCAGGATCACCAGTTTGTACCCCTTCAGCCCGCCCGAGGCGATCTCGCCGGCGTGCACATAATCCACCGGAACATTGCGTGGGAACAGCGCGCGGTACACGCCCAGCAGCGAATCGCGCTCGATCCCCGCGACCTCGCCTTGCGGACCGCCGTATGCCGCCGCGCGCTGCCGCCCGCCCACGAAATGCATCAGCGGGTTGTACACGATGGCGACCTCCGCGCGCGGCGGGCGCGCTTCCAGAAACAATTTCCGGTTCGCATCCACCACGCGCGCGATCCGGCCCGCCTCGCGCGCGCGTTCAGTCACCGTGCCATCGAGTTGGATCATGCCGAAGCCGCCGCTCTCGTACCCCGAACTCATCGGATACCACGCGTAATAGTTGATCCCCTTGGCGCCGCGGGTCAGCGCGCTCCAGGTCCACACCCGTAGATCCTCGGGCGTCACCGTCGGACTCACGTTGAGCGCGATGGTGCCGAACCCGGCCTGCAACTCCCCGATGTAGAACCCGCTGCGCCCGTCCGCGAACCCGAAGGAGCGTGTGAAATCCAGCAGCGCGGCCCGCCACGGCACGTCGCGATCGACGAAACTCGAGTGCTTGGGATAGAAACTGGTGCCGTAGAAATCCACCTGCCGCGCCATGGTCCAGTCGTCGCTCTGCCCTTCCCAGTGGTGCGGCGATGCGAACAGTCCGACGCCCGCCGCGTGGCTGGTTACGATCTCCTCCGGCGCCGCGCTCTTCACCGCCGCTGCGCGCGCGTGCAGGTCCTCGCCCAGTTTGTCCACGATGAACGCCTTCCAGTCGATGTAATCCGTGTAGGAGAGGATGGTGCTCATGCGCCCCGGTTCGACCTCGCTCCAATCCGCGAACTGCCGGTACCACGCGGTGTTGAGTTGCTCCAGCGTGCCGTACCTTTTGCGCAGCCATGCGCGAAAGCGCGCCAGCGTGTTGGGGCAGAAGCAGAACTCGGGATTCGCAATGTACGTCGGGGTAGCCCAGTTGATGACGTGCGGTTCGCTCCACAGGTCCCAGCCGAAGCACGCGGGATTGCCTCGTACGTGCGCCGCCAGCGCCGCGTAGAAGGCCAGATCCGCCTTGCGCACACCCGGGTGGTCCAGGCAATATCCGGGCGACGATTCCGGCACCACTTTCTCGCCGTTCGAGGATACGAACAGCGAATCCGGATAGCTCCGTCCCACCCATCGCGGCGCCGAATCCATGTAGACCTGCACCATCACGCGCAGTCCTTCCTCGTGCGCCAGTTCCAGAATCACGTCGAGGTTTTCGAAATGGTATTCGCCCTGCCGCGGTTCGCCGGTGGCCCAATCGATCCACGTGCGCACGGTGTTGAAGCCCAGCGCCTTGATCTGCCGGATGTCGCGCCGCCACACTTCCTTCTTTGCGCGCGGATTGCTCTCCAGCATGGGTGCGCGCGCCTTGCCGCCGCCGTACCACACGGCCATCGGGAAGTAGTCCGCGGCGCAAGCGGGCAGACAGAGCAGCAGATAGAGGGCGGCTTTGCCAAGCATAGCGATCCCACTGTAACGCGATGTGGGGCCGGTCTCCCGGCGGCCGTCCTATTTCATCAGCCCGCGTAGCACCGCCCGCGCCTCGGCGATCTGCCGCTCAAGTTCGGCGCGATGGCGCGGCGCCTGTTCGTCCAGGTTGTTCGGCGGATTGGCCATCTCCGCCTCCAGTTCCTTGAGGAAGCCTTCGCTCGTCTCCACGTTCCGCCGCAGCGTCTCCGGGTTCTCAAAGCCATCGTGATTCACCGTGACGTAAACCGGAGTGGTGTGCGCCACCCGCAACCGCCCGCCGTCGCAGCGAGCCGCGATCCACAAACCATGCGCCGGTGTGATGTCGGTCTCCACGCGATTGCCCGCCGCTTGCGCGATCACTTTGCCGTGGGCCACGATCGAGATCGAGTTCACACTCCCCATCGCCTCGGCGGAAATGTGCAGCCGCGTCCCGGGCGCGACGTCCAGTGAATCGCCCGGCAGTTTCCCATTCACCGTGAGATTCAGCATCGGCCCGGTGGTGACGAATGTGTGGCCCGCCTTCAGGCCCGCCATGTAATTCTCGAAGGTCAGCGCGCCGCCGGTGTAGACGTAGAACCGCGCGTTGCCGATCTGCGCGAACTGCGGCTCGCTGCCGCCGTAGGACGGTCCCACGCCGCACCACGGAAAGTCGCTGCCCGCGAGCGCCGTGAGCCGGTAGCCCATGTCCAGGAAGCGATAGTAATGCTCCGTCGCCAGCGGTCCCTCCGGCACGCAGAACTGCACCAGTTCCAGGAAGTCCGTCTTTCCGCGCAGCGTATTCAGCACCATCCCGCGATAACCGTGGAAGCTCATGCCCTGGTGCGCGAACCCGGTCACGCCGCCGAGCGCGCGGACGCGGTCGAAGATGCGGTCGAAGGAGTAGTAGTCGCGCGTCGAGCGCACGAATTCGCGTGCGCCCAGCGAGATCGTGTGACCGATCTCCGGGGTGCGCGGTTCCTCCTGTCCCGGAGAAAGGATGCGCCCGCCTTCCTGGTACCGCCCGCGGTCGCCAAACGCGTATTGCGAGAAATACGTGGCGAAAAAATCGCCCATCTGCAGCAGGTTGCCCACGTGCAGGTCCTCCGCCGCGATCCAGCGCGCGATCTTCGGATCGTCCCCCGGCGACCGGCGCAGGTGGATGTGGTCGTCCGCCGAATACCAGCCTCGCGCCGGCATATCGACCCATCGCGCCAGGCGGAACTCGCGCGTCACGTTCGCGCCCGGCGCGAGGTCGATGCTCGCCGTCTGCGCCGTATATTCGAAGCCCTTGGAAAGTGTCAGCCGGTACGTCCCCGGCGGCAGCCGTACGCCGAAGCCGCCATCCACGTAGAAGGATCCGTCGGGTTGGAGCGCGTAACCCTCGGCGCGATCGTTCTGCCCCCACATCACCGCGATGGCTGCGCGCGGAATCGGGATTGCCGATTCGCTCACCGTCACCGCGCCGCGCACCTTCGGCCGCGCACCCGCCGAATCCTCCAGCCGCACCCGCGCCGGTACGGGATGCCCCGCCGAATCGAGGATGCGCACCGTCAGGTCCGCTTCGCGCGTCACCTGCGCGGATTCGATCAAGGCGAACACGAACGCGCCGGCCAGCGCCGCGCGCACCAGAACCCTCCCCATGGCGTCACCTCTTTTTCGGAATGGTCAGGCTGCGCCACGCTTCGCTGCGGAAGTGTTTCGCCAGCATGACGATTTGCCCGGTGTGATAGGCGTAGTGCGCGATCTGCCGGTTGATGGCCTGCATCACGGAGTGTTCTTCCCCGCGGATGGTCACGGTGCGCGCCAGATCCTCTTCGCGCAGCGGTTCGATGGCGGCCCACACCCGCCGCCAGCCGTCCTCCCAGACCGCCAGCAGCGCCTCGCGCCCCGGCGGCGGCTCCACGAATTCGCTGGCGCGGTCGCGGTCCGGCTTCTCACCGTCGGTTGTCAGAAAATCCGTCCACCGGGACCGCATGTTGCCGGCCATGTGCTTCACCACCAGCGCGATGGAGTTCATCTCGCCATCCAGCACCGCGGCCAGTTCAGCGTCGGAAACCTGCGCAATCGCGTCTTCGGCAAGCTTCTTGTATTGGCGAAACAGGGCGCGGGAGTCTTCCAGGAAGGAGGCGGTATAGCGTACCGGCATCCTCCTATTATGCGTCCGCGCGGTTACTCGATTTCGAAGGCCACGAACTGATAGCGTCCGTCGCGCTCGATCCCGAGCACCACCGGGTCGCCGTGATGCAATTCGTCGATCATCTTCTGAAAGACTCCGAGGAACGCCACCGGAACATTGTTGAGCGAGTGGATCACGTCGCCCGGCTGCAGGTCGATGAACTGCGCCTCCCCGCTGGGGGACTTCGCGGCCACGATCAGTCCGTAGGGACGCCGCAGGTCGGATAGCAGATCCTGCACGCGTTTGTCGATCTCAATGCACAGAATGCCCAGCCGCGGCACCAGGTTCTTCTCCGGCGACGCCATGTCGGCCAGCGGATCCCATTCCGCGGACTCCTGCTGAACCGTTACCTCCAGCGCGATCCGGGACTCTCCGCGCTGTACCAGCAGTCCGATCTTCGCGTCCGGCGGCCGGCGGTTGATGTCCGCCGCGAACTGCCGCGCGCTGTCCATCTCCCTCCCGTTCATCGAAAGGATGATATCCCTGCGCTTGAGCCCGCCCTTGGCCGCGGGACCGTCGGGATCCACGTCCGCCACGATCACACCGCGCTGCACCGGCAGCGAAAGCCCCTTCGCCATTGCCGGGGTGATGTCCTGCACATACGCTTTCACGGTGCCGCGCGAGACCCGCCCCTTGGTCCGCAACTGCCGGTACACGTTGCGCACCACGTCGCTCGGGATCGCAAAGCCGATACCCTCGTTTCCGCCCGATTGCGTCATGATGAACGAGTTGATCCCCACCAGCGCGCCGTTGTGGTCCACCAGTGCGCCACCGCTGTTGCCGGGATTGATGGAGGCGTCGGTCTGGATGTAGAGGATGGGATTATCGTCGCTTACGGCACGCGCCGGGGCGCTCACCACCCCCATCGATACGGAGTTCTGCAACCCCAGCGGACTGCCGATCGCCAGCACGATATCCCCCTTGCGCAGCCCGTCGGAATCGCCGAAGCGCAGAGTCGGGAGGCCGGCCGCGTCGATCTTGATCAGCGCGAGATCGCTCTCGCGGTCGATGCCGATCACCCGCGCGGTCACCGGCGCGGGACGCAGCCGCGCCCCCGGTTCGTTGCCGCCCTTCGGCGGAGGCAGCACTTTCACGTCCACCGCACCCTGCACGACATGGGCGTTGGTCACGATGTAGCCCGATGGGTCGACGATGACGCCGGACCCGCTGGACTCGCGTCGCGAAATCTGGTTGGCCACCCGGCCATCGTCCACCGCCCCGTAGCCGTTGACCGCGATCTCCACCACCGCGGGAGAAACCCGTTCGGTCAGGTTCCGAATCGAGTTGCTCAGTTGCGCGAGTGCGCCGGTTTGAGCGCCTAAAACCGGCGAGACGATCAAAGAAAAAGCGAAAATCGCCGTCCGCATCGCTGCCGCTCATGAATGGAACTGGCAACCGCGGCTCCCGCTGCCGCAGCCTGCCGGCCAGTTCCCCCAACCGGCCAGGCGGAGCATTTCTCCCGTCAGTCCCAGGACCCCGGCATCGTCATCCACTACGAGCACCTTCCCCAAGGGTTTCGCGGCGCCGGTACGCTGAATATCGCCCACAAAACCAGAATAGTCGCGAACAAATCCACCTTTCTATCCCGTGGATGCAGTAGGGTCAGTATCTCCTTCGGCGTATGTTGGGTTCATCGTTCCGGGCTCGCAATCAATTGAAGAGATTGCGGAATCGGGGGTTTTACCAGGGATTTATTTATTTCCTTTTGGGCCAATGCCTGTTATACTTTAGTGCAAATTTCTACTATTGGAGCCTGCTGATGTTGGATTCGAACGATCAAGTGCGCCGCAGATGGGCCGGCTCGGCCCGTGTTTCTCTTTCCGTCGCTGCCTTGGTAATGGCCTCATTATCCACGGCGCAAGCCCAGATCAACACGATCCCCGGCTGGAATGGTAGTGGTTTTATCTCGTCGTTCGGTGTCACGAATACGGCGACCTATGGCGAGACGATTAGCGTACCCACCGGCGCCAGCCCGCTCAACAGTTTTTCGTTTGAGATTGGATACTGCAGCAACTCGGTCACCTTCCGGGGCGAGATCTACGCCTGGGACGGCAGCAAGGCTACCGGCCCGGCTCTCTTCGAGAGTGCGCCGCAGACCGTTCCGGCCAGCAGCAGCTATCAGTTGGTCACGTTTAACACAGGCGGCCTCACGCTGACGCCCGGAGCTTACGTTCTGTTTGCTTCCACCTCCAGAGATCAGGGCGATGCGCCCCCTTCCTCGTGCCGCTGGGGTTCGGTAGGCAACAACACCGCCTACGCGGGCGGTCAGTTCGTCTATATGAACAACGGTCCCGATCCCACTCAATGGACGGCGACCACGTGGAACTTTATCGCCCAGGATCTGGCGTTCGCGGTGGATGGTCTGGTCGTGGCCGCTCCGGTCGTATCGAATGCCGCGGGTGCCCCGGCGGCCTCGACAGTCAGCCTGCTGATCGGCTTTGCCGCCCTGGCCGGGCTCGGCCTGTTCCGTCTGCGCCGTCACGGTCACGTGGTCTGACGGCTGACGTTTCCCCATCTGGCACAGCGGTAGGGGGCGGCGCCGTGTTGGCGCGGCCCGCGCACGGGAGTTAACATCGGCTCATGCAAATGTGCGAGGTTTCCCCGTGGCCAGTGTGACCGCTCCCGCCGCCGTGCCTGTGACCAACCGCTATCCGCTCGAACTCCCGCCCACGCCGCTGGTCCCGGTTCAACTTTCAGGGGCGGAACCCGCCATTTGGTGCAAGCTCGAATTCCTCAACCCCAGTGGTTCCACCAAAGACCGCATCGCGCGGTACATTTTGCGTGACGCATTTGAACGCGGCGAAGTGCGGCCCGGCGGCACCGTCATCGAGGCCTCCAGCGGATCCACCAGCATCGCCATGGCGCTGGTCTGCGCGCAGCTTGGCTTGAAGTTCATTGCCGTGATGCCTGAAGGGGTGAGCAACGAGCGAGTGCTGATGATCCGCGCCTACGGCGGGGAGATCCACCTCTGCGGCAAGGCCGAGGGTATCGGCGCGTGTATCCGCGAAGCGGAGCGACTCGCGGCCGAACGCGGCGCCTTCCTGCCCCGGCAGTTCTCGAATCCGCGCAACGCCGAGGCCCATGCCGCCGGTACCGCGAAGGAGATCCTGGAACAGATCCCCGGCGGCCGCGTGGATGCCGTGGTCAGCGGCGTCGGCACCGGCGGAACGCTTGTCGGCCTGGTGCGCGGGTGCACCACCGGCAAGCTCGTCCCGCGGGCCTTCCTGGCGCGGCCCGTGGACCTGGTGCGGGAACGCGACCGCGAGTGCTGCAGTTTCAGTTGCCGGATTCCCGGTGTGCTCGAGTGCGCCAGTGAGTTGTTTCGCGAATCGGACCACCCGGGGCTGGAGATCGTCGAGGTTCCCGACCGCGACGCCATCGAGACCACCCGCGCGCTCATCCGCCGGGGCTTCCCGGTAGGGCCGAGTTCCGGGCTCAACTACCGCGCGGCAGTGTCCGCCGCCCGCAGCCTTGGTACCGCCGGGGTGGTGACCGTGTTCCCTGACCGCATGGAACGCTACTTCACGACCGAATTGTTCCGGCCATTTACTGCCAGGTAGGAACGAGAAGGCGGCGGCTGAGGTCGAGCGGCGCTCGCTTCGTCGGGGGCAACGGAAGCGGGGAAGTGTGGGTCATGACCGGCCTCCTCCCGACCGCCGGACCGGCAGCGAAGTAGCCCCCAAATACACCGCGTGCGTGGCGGAGACATCCGCCACGCTGCCGCAGCTACGATTCAATTTTCTTGAAACGTCAGAGTTTAACGACGGCCGACCGGCCGTCCGCTAGCGCGCTCAAGTGAAGCGGCCGGAGCCGCCGCCCGAACCGCAGCCGCCCGAGGAGAAGGTGGAGAGTTGTCGCTCCACTTCGCGGGATTTGCACTCCGGACACTCCAGGTCCCGGTCGGCGTCCTGCATGCGGCGCAGTTGCTCAAAGCTCTTGCCGCAGGTTCCACAACGGTATTCGTACAAAGGCATGGCTGCTTCTACTACAGCTTACGATGCAATCCCCGAGGAAAGGTAACACAGGCAGGAATGGCGGTATCCCCTTGTCACCGCAGGTATTTTGCTGCATCTTAGCGGTGAAAGCGAGTTCCGCTTTACAGCCATGAAATTCCCGTTACTCATCCTCCTCGCGGCGCCTGTGCTCGCACAGCAGGGGCTATCCCTGCGCGACGCGGTGCGCCTGGCTCTCCGCGAAAACCCGGCGATCGCCGCAACCGGCGCCGCGGTCAAGGCTTCGGACGCGCGCGTGGAGCAGGCCCACAGCGGCGCCCTGCCCAAAGTCAATTACAGCGAAAACTTCGCCCGCAGTAACAATCCCGTGTTCGTGTTCAGCTCCCTGCTGACCCAGCACCAGTTCGGGATGGAGAACTTCAATATCGGGCCGCTGAACCGGCCGGATTCGCTCAACAATTTTCAAAGCGTGGTCAGCGTGGACCAGCCCCTGTACGATGCCGGGCAAACCCGCAACGCCGTGAAGATGGCGCAGATCGGCCGCGACGCCACCGGGGAGGAACGCCGCCGCGTGCAGATGCAACTGATCGCCGGCGCCTCCCGCGCTTACTGGGGCGCGCTGCTCGCCGCCGAAAGCCTGAAGACCGCCGAGCAGGCGGTGAAGTCGGCGGAGGCCGACCTGGAGCGAGCGCAGTCCGTGCGCGCCGCCGGAATGGCCACCGACGTGGACGTGCTCTCCATCCGGGTGCACCTGGCCGCGGTCAACGAGCAGCGCATTCAGCGGGCGGCCCAGTTGGACGTTGCGCGCGCCGCGCTCAACGACGTGCTCGGCGCGCCGCTC
Source organism: Acidobacteriota bacterium (assembly GCA_018268835.1). Lineage (GTDB taxonomy): Bacteria > Acidobacteriota > Terriglobia > Bryobacterales > Bryobacteraceae > Solibacter. The sequence goes on from JAFDVU010000028.1 coordinate 10,200, forward strand.
GATACCGGCCACGATCTGACCAGCCGCCTGACGCCGCTGAATTTACCGGACCTGCAACTGGCCGCGCTCGAAAAGGAAGCGTCCGCGTCGCGCCCCGAAGCCCGCGGCAGCCGCTTGGCGGAGGATCTGGCGCGCACGCAATCCGCCGCCGCCCGCTCGGCGCTGCTCCCGCAGGTGGGCTTCCACGCCGCCTTCGAAGCCGACCGGCAGCGCTTCATCAACCGAGGAGGCGCCAACTGGCTGGCCTCCATCGGGCTCAAGTGGAACCTGTTCAACGGCAACGCCGATAAGGCGCGCATCGAAGAATCCGCGCAGAATTTAGAGCGCGCCGGCGCGGACCAGCGGCGCGTGGATTCCGCGGTCCGCCTGGAAGTGCGCCGCGCGTGGGCCGATTTGACCGCCGCGCAGCAGCGCATCGCCGTGGCGCAGGCCGCGGTCGCCGAAGCTGAAGAAAGCCTGCGCATCACGCAGAATCGCTACGGCGCCGGAATGACGAACGTGACCGACCTGTTGCGCAACGAAACCGCCGTGCTCGAAAGCCGCACGCGATATCTGGCCGCGGTACACGATCAACGTGTCGCGGCCGCCATGCTGGAACTGGCCGCGGGGCGGCTGACCGCTGACTCGGAGGTATTGAACTAATGAACCGTTATCTGATTTCCCTGGTCGCCGCGGCCGTCGCGGCCCTCACCGCCTGCGGCGGGAGCGAGAAGCTGGCACAGCCGGCGGCGGGCAGTTCCGCCGCGCCGGTCGCGGTGAAGACGCAGGCCGTCGCCGCGCGCGACTGGCCGGAGACGTACGAGGCCACCGGCACCGTCCGCGCGCGCGTTCCCGCGGTGATCTCCAGTAAGCTCATGGCCTACGTGCAGCAGGTCGTGGTGCAGGCCGGGGACCACGTCCGCGAAGGGCAGGTCCTGATCACCATGGATGCTCGCGATCTCGAAGCCGCCGTGCAGCGCGCCGAAGCCGCGCGCGCCGAGGTACAGAGCGCGATCCCGGAGGCCGACAACGCCGTGGCCGCGGCCAAAGCGGCGCTGGACCTGGCGCAGACCACGCACGGCCGCATCCAGGACCTGGCCTCGAAGAAGTCGGTTTCCACCCAGGAACTGGACGAATCCTCCGCGCGGCTCAAGGGGGCGCAGGCCAATTACGAGATGGCACGCTCCCGCCGGGCGCAACTGAATTCGAAGATGGCGCAGGTGGAGCAGGAGATCAAAAGCGCCCACATCATGCGCGGCTACGCGCAGATCGCGGCGCCGTTCGCCGGAGTGGTGACGGCCCGTTCGGTGGAACCGGGAAGCCTGGCGGTTCCGGGCGCGCCGATGCTCACCATCGAGCGCGAGGGCGATTACCGCCTGGAAGCTTCGGTGGACGAATCGCGGCTGCCGCTGGCCAGGGCCGGTCAGCCGGTGGAAGTGTCGCTGGATTCGCTGGACCGCCGCTTCCCGGCGCGCATCTCCGAGGTGGTCCCGGCGGTGGATGCCGCCTCCCGCACCTATATCGCCAAGATTGAACTCCCCGCCGTGGCGGGCGTGCGCTCCGGTATGTTCGGACGCGCCATCTTCCCGGTGGGGTCGCGAAAAGTAATCGCGATCCCCTCCGCCGCTCTCGTGGAGCGCGGGCAACTGCAGACCGTATTCGTGATTGAGAACGGCGCGGCCCACACGCGGCTGGTCACCACCGGCCGCCGCTCCGGCGACGCGGTGGAAGTGCTCTCCGGATTGAGCGACGGCGAGAGTGTAGCCGCGCCGGTTCCCGCAGCGCTGGCCGACGGCGCGCGCGTGGAGGTCCGCTAATGGCCGAACCCCGTAAGCTCGGTCCCGCGGGGCGCTTCGCGCACGCGTGGATCGCCTCCAAGCTGACGCCCCTGATCATCACCGCCGCGCTGCTCATCGGCGCCTTCGCGGTGTGGAAACTGCCGCGCGAGGAGGAGCCGCAGATCATCGTGCCGATGATCGACGTCGCTGTGCAGATGCCCGGCGCCTCGGCGCGCGAAGTTGAGGAGCGCATCACCAAGCCGATGGAGAAGCTGCTGTGGGAGATCCCCGGCGTCGAGTACATCTACTCCACCTCCAGCCCCGGGATGTCGCTCGCCATCGTGCGCTTCTACGTCGGACAGGACGAGGAGAAGAGCATCGTCCGGCTCAACCAGAAGCTCTCCGCCAACATGGATATCGTTCCGCCGGGCGCGACGCCGCCGCTGGTCAAGCCGCGCTCGATCGACGACGTACCCATCCTGGCGCTCACGCTTTCCAGCCGCCGTTACGGCGATTACCAGTTGCGCAGCATCGCCGCGCAACTTGACGACGCCATCAAACAGGTGCCCGACGTGTCCACCGTGACCCTGATCGGCGGGCAGCGCCGCGAGATTCGCATCGTGCTCGATGAAGCCCGGCTGGCCGGCTACAACCTTTCGCCGATGCAGGTCGCCGGCGCGCTGGGGCTTTCCAACCGGCGCCTGCCTTCCGGAACTTTCGATACCGCCAACAAGGAATACGTGCTCGAAACCGGCGAGTTCCTGCGCACCGCCGGAGACGTGCGCAACGTGGTCATCGGAGTCTCGGGAGACCGCCCGGTGTTCGTGCGCAACGTGGCCGAAGTTGCCGACGGCGGCGAAGATCCCTCGCAATACGTGCGCATGGTCCACGCCGGTTCGGGCGAGTTCCTGCCCGCCGTGACGCTTTCGATCGCCAAGCGCAAGGGCACCAACGCGGTGATCGTCGCCGGGAACGTGCTCAAGCGCGTGGAGCCGCTCAAGGGAAGCGTGATCCCGGAGGGTGTGCAGATGGATGTCACGCGCGATTACGGAGAGACGGCGGCCGAGAAGTCCAACGAACTGCTCTTCCACATGCTCATCGCGGTGGTTTCGGTGAGCATCCTGATCGCGATCACGCTGGGCCTGCGCGAATCGCTCATCATCTTCATCGCGATTCCGGTCACGCTGGCGCTGACTCTCGCCGTGTTCTACCTCTACGGCTACACGTTGAACCGCATCACGCTGTTCGCGCTCATCTTCTCGATCGGTATTCTGGTGGACGACGCCATCGTCGTGGTCGAGAATATCGTCCGGCACTGGCGAATGCCGGCGAACCGGGAGCGGCCTCCATTCGATGTCGCGGTGGAAGCCGTGGACGAAGTCGGCAACCCGACCATCCTTGCCACCCTGACCGTGGTCGCCGCCATCCTGCCGATGGCGTTCGTGGGCGGCTTGATGGGTCCGTACATGCGGCCGATTCCGATCGGCGCCACCGCGGCCATGGTCTTCTCGCTGCTGGTGGCGTTCATCGTGACGCCGTGGGCGGCGGTGCGCATCCTCAAATCCGGCCACGCCGGCGAGCACGGGGAACGCGAGGACATTTTCACCCGCTTCTACCGCCGGGTGATGGGCCGGCTGCTGCACGTTCCCCTGCTGCGCTGGGGATTTCTGGCAATGGTGGTGGTGCTGCTGCTCGGGTCGTGCTCGCTCTTCTACTTCGAGTTCGTCAAGGTGAAGATGCTGCCGTTCGACAACAAGAGCGAGTTCCAGGTGATCGTGGACATGCCCAACGGCACCACCCTGGAAGAAACCGCACGCGCCGCCAACGCGCTGGCCCGCGCCACCCTGGGGCAACCGGAGGTGGTCAACCTGCAGACTTACGTCGGCACGGCGTCGCCGTTCAACTTCAACGGCCTGGTGCGCCACTATTACCTGCGCCGCGGCAGCAACGTGGCCGACCTTCAGGTCAACCTGCTGCCCAAGGGCGACCGCAAGCTGCAGAGCCACGAAATCGCCAAACAGGTGCGCACCCGGCTGCTGCCCGTGGCCGCGCAATTCGGCGCGCGCATCAAGGTTGCCGAGGTTCCGCCCGGACCGCCCGTGCTGGAGACGCTCGTGGCCGAAGTCTACGGACCCGACATGAACGAGCGCATCAACATCGCGCGCCGCATCCGCGACCTGTGGAAGCGCACCGACGGTGTGGTGGACGTGGACTGGTACGTGGAAGACGACCAGCCCAAGTACCAACTCATCGTGGACAAGGAGAAGGCCGCGCTCAACGGCGTCTCCGAAGACGAGATTGCGCGCACCATGGCGCTGGCCTCCTCCGGCTATCAGGCGGGACTGCTGCACGCAGATTCCGCCAAGGAGGACGTGCCGCTGACGCTGCGGCTCGACCGCGCCACGCGCAGCGATCTGGAACGGATCCAGAACCTGAAGGTCGCCGGCCGCACCGGCCGCCTGGTGTCGCTCAGCGAACTGGTTACTCCGCGCGAAGTCACCGTGGACAAGAGCATCTATCATAAGAACCTGATGCCGGTGACCTACGTGACCGGAGACGTGGCCGGCGTGATGGAGAGTCCGGTGTACGCGATTCTCAAACTCGGCCCGGAGATGGACAAATTTCGCGCGCCGCAGGGCTACGCGATCGAGCAGCACATGGCGGCGATGCCCGATACGGCGGACCGCTACTCGGTCAAGTGGGACGGAGAATGGCACATCACGTACGAGGTCTTCCGCGACCTCGGCATCGCCTTCGCCGCGGTGCTGATCCTGATCTACGGGCTGGTGGTAGGCTGGTTCCAGTCCTTCATCACGCCGCTGGTGATCATGGCCGCGATCCCGTTCTCGCTGGTGGGCATCCTGCCGGCGCACGGACTGCTGCACGCGTTCTTCACTGCGACCTCCATGATCGGCTTCATCGCCGGCGCCGGCATCGTGGTGCGCAATTCCATCATCCTGGTGGACTTCGTCGAACTGCGGCTGAGCGAGGGCATGCCGCTCGATGAGGCCGTGATCGATGCCGGCGCGGTCCGCTTCCGCCCCATGCTGCTGACGGCCGCCGCGGTTGTCGTCGGCGCCGGCGTGATCCTCTTCGACCCTATTTTCCAGGGCCTGGCCATCGCGCTGATGGCGGGCGAAATCGCTTCCCTGGCGCTGTCGCGCATGACGGTGCCGATCGTCTATTTCATCGTGAATCGCAGGAGACATACCGTATGACCGTCGACCGATACCTCCGCCTCATCGCAGGCTTCTTCGTCATGCTGAGCGTTGCCCTGGGCTACTGGGTCAACCCGGCGTGGTTTCTCTTCACCGCGTTCGTGGGGCTGAACCTGTTCCAGTCCGCGTTCACCAACTGGTGCCCGATGATGACCTTCCTGCGCAAGTTGGGCGTAAAATCGGTGTAAGCGGGAATAAAACCGCCCCGGCCCCGGATGATGGTGATTGGAGGGCTGTCTGTGTACATGAACCTTCTCCTCGCGGCGGCATCGGCCTGCCTGCTGGCCGCCGCGGCCACGCCCACCGGCCCCGAGGTCGGACAGCACGTCCCCGACTTTCACCTGCGCGACCAGAACGGCGCGGCGAAATCGCTGCGTGACGTGCTCGGTCCCAAGGGCGCGATGCTGGTCTTCTTTCGTTCGGCCGATTGGTGACCCTTCTGCAAAGCCCAACTGGTCGAGTTGGAACAAAGCCGCGCGCGCATCGCCGCCCAGGGTCTGGGGCTGGCGACCATCAGCTACGACAGCACCGCCGTGCTGAAGGCCTTCGCAGAGCGGCAGCACATCGAGTACCCGCTGCTGTCCGATCCCGACTCGCAGGTGATCCGCGCCTACGGGATCTTCAACACCACGGTGGATAAGGATTCGTTCGCGTACGGCATCCCCTATCCCGGCACGTACCTGCTGGATGCCAGCGGCGTGGTGGTGGCCAAGTATTTCGAAGACGACTACAAGGTCCGCGACACCGCCGAATCCATCCTTTTCCGCCGCTTCGGCCTGACGCCGGCGCCGCGGGGGACGGTCGAGGCGAAACACCTGAAGTTGACCACGTCCGGCGGCGCCGAAGCGCTCCGGCCGAATCAGCGGGTGACGCTCGCGGTGGATGTCGAATTGCCTCCGAAGGTGCACGTCTACGCGCCGGGCGTGAGCGGCTACATTCCGATTTCGCTGAAGCTCGCGGAGTCACCAGCGTTCAAAGCCGACCCGATCGTGTTCCCCGCGTCGAAGACTCTGCGGCTGGAGGCGATCCAGGAAACCGTGCCCGTCTTCGAAGGGAACTTCCGCCTGCTGGCGACCGTGACGCTGGCCGGCCAGCAGCAACTCGAACCGCTGCTCGACGCGCAGCGCGAAATCACCGTCTCCGGCGAGTTGCGCTACCAGGCCTGCGACGACCGGCAGTGTTTCGTGCCGGAGAGCGTGCCCGTGAAATGGACGTTGCGCGTGCTGCCCTTCGACCGCACACGCGCGCCCGAAGCCGTGCGCCACAAATGACGCGGATCACGAGCCGGTGATTTCCTTGACCTTGGCGAAGAACTGGCGCTTCCGTTCCGTGTTGATGCCCCAATTGACCGGCGGGCACTGGTAGCCGTCGCGGTAGTTGCTCGCGCCCGGCTCGAAGAAGCCCCAGGAAACGTACTCGGCGACCGCGGCCGCGAAGTGGCTGTCCGGATCGTCGAAGCGGAAATGGTCGTCTTCATTGATGAGCACCGGCATCGGGCGATAGCCCTCGGCGGCGCGCGTGGTCCGGATCATGCGCCGGATGCGCTCCGCGTCGTCGGGACCGTTGCCGTGCAGCAGGACGAAGTCGGAGGCGCGGATCACGTTGCTCCGCGCCGGAGTGCCGCCGCCGTAACTGGTCCCCACCAGCAGGCGCCGCCCGCCGCGAGTGATGGCGCGCACCATTTCGATGAGTTCGGACACGCGGTCCGGCTTGAGAATTGCGTGGTCGTAGGCCGATACGTTGCACTCGTTATCGACCTCCACCAGCACGTTGCGATAGTCGCGGTCCAGCAGCCAGTTGGTGGCGTTCTCCACGGCGCGGCGCACCGCGGCTTCGTCGCGCACGCGCTGATCCTGCCCGAAGTAGAAGTAGCCGACGATGGCGACCATGCCGAGTTCGTCGGCGCGGTCCAGCACCATGGCGAGACGGCGCAGATACTCGGGCCGCAGGCTGCCGTCGGGCTCGATCGCGGTGTTCTCCCAGGGTTGTGCCTTGGCATAGCCTTCGGGACTGCCCCCCTGCAGGTTCACGGTGAAGGCGAGCACGCCGTGGCGCCGCCACTCGGGCAGCGCGGCCACGAATTCGCGCGTGTTGCGCCCAGGATCCCACTTGCCGGTGTCGGGGTACGCCCAGCGGCCGCGCGTCTCGGGGTTGCGGTCGTCGAAAGTGGCCTGCACCGCGCGCACGTTCATCAGCAGGCCTTCGATTTTGTGTCCTTGCCACGCGCGGCCCTTGTAGGTGGGCTCGCCGTTGATGAGGAATCCGTCGCCGCGAATGGAAACCGCGGTTCGCGGAGCGGCGCGCAAGGCCAGCGGCGCCGCGCCGGCCAGCGCGAGAAAAGATCTGCGTTTCATGGTTTGAGAAGAATCTTCTGCACCCGCCAGTTGAGGATCTCACCAACCAGCAACTCGTTGGGATTGCGGCAATCGATCGAATTCACCGTGCCGAACTCCTTCGGCAAGTGACCGGCGCGGCCGAAACTGCCGAGTACCTTGCCGTCGAGTTCCATGCGGTAGATTTCGCCGCCATCGAGCGTGCCGGGATCGTTCGAGTTCGAACTGTACAGGAACTGGTGCGCGCCGGGCGAGATGCAGATGGCCCACGGCGCGCCGATGCCGGTGATCTGGGAGCGGAAATTGCCGTCGCCGTCGAAGACCTGGATGCGGCGGTTGCCGTGATCGGCCACGTAGACGTTGCCGCGCGCGTCGACGGCGATAGAAAGCGGCACGTTGAATTCGCCCGGGCCGCTGCCGCGCGTTCCCCACGATTTTACGAAGCGGCCCTCGCGATCGAACCTGGCGATGCGCGCGTTGCCGTAGCCGTCGGCCACGTAGATGTTGCCGGCGGAGTCGAAGGCGACGTCGGTGGGGCGGTTGAAGTTGTCGCCGGGGACGCCCGCGCCGTTGCCGGCGGCGCCGCCGCGTCCGCCTAAGTTGACCGATTCGGGCTTGCGGCCCAGGTTCATCACGAAGTGCCCCTGCGGGTCGAATTCGACGACCATGTTGGCGCCGCGGTCCACCGTCCAGATGTTGCCGTGCGCGTCTACCTTCACGGCTTGCGCGAAGAGGAAGCCGTACAATCCCTGGCCGATTTCGCGCACGAAGTTGCCGGCGCGGTCGAATTCGAAGAGGCGCGATCCGCCGTGCGTGAAGACGCGGGACGCGCCGATGGTAGCTTCGGCGCCGCCGGTGCGCGTGTACACGTAGATGCCGCCGCGGGCGTCCGTGGCCACGCCGGCGACCTCGCCCAGGTAGACGTGCGCCGGCGGTTTGAGCAGGCCGGGCACGGCGTCGTAGGCGATCGGCGCCTGCGCGCACAGCGGGGCGGCGAGCGCCAGCGCCGCGGCGAAGGGGAGCAGGATTCTCACTGGTGCCTCCCGGGATGCAGGGTCAGCTTCTGCACGCGCCAGGCGGTGATCTCGCCGACCAGGAGTTGATTCTCATCGCGGCAATCGATCTCGTGCACGGTGCCGAATTCGCCGGGTTTCTTGCCCGCGCGTCCGAAGCGGCCGAGGATCGTACCGTCCAGTTCCATCTTGTAGATCTCACCGGTGACCGCCATGATCCGCGAGTTGTTGCTGTCGGGGTTCGAATTCGAGCTGTAGAGGTACTGGTGCGGACCGGGCGTGATGCACAGCGCCCACGGCGCGCCCACCTGGTCGTATATGGCCTTGAAGTTGAGGTCGTTGTCGAAGACCTCAATGCGGCTGTTGCTGCGGTCGCCGACGTAGACGTTGCCTTTAGCGTCGGTGGCGATCGAGTGCGGCAGGTTGAGTTGCCCCGGCGCGGAGCCCTTGCTGCCTGCGGATTTGAGGAAGCGCCCGGCGGGATCGTACTTCACCACGCGCGAATTACCGTAGCCGTCGGAGACGAAGATGTTGCCCGCGGCATCCCAGGCGACGTCGGTCGGGCGGTTGAACGTATAGGGCGCGGGATCCGCCGGCGCGGGGTCGCCTTCCACCGCCTCCGGACGGTGCCCGAGCACCATCACGACCCGGCCTTGCGGGTTGAACTCGATCACCATGTTGCTGCCTTCGTCCACCGCCCAGATGTTGTCGTGGGCATCCACGCGCACCGCGTGGGCGAAGGCGAAGCCGTAGAGCCCTTCGCCGATTTCGCGCACGTAGTTGCCTTGGGAATCGAACTCGAACAGGCGCGTGGCCTGGCTGCGAGTGTAGACAAAGACGTGACCCTTGGAATTGGTCGCGACCCCGATGCCCTCGCCCAGGTAGAGATTGTGCGGCAGTTTGAGGAAGCCGGCCTGCGCGTCGTAGGGGATTTCCGGCACGCCGGTGGCTTTGGCGCGCGCGGCGAGTTGCGCGGGCGTCAGGTCCAAGGGCGGGGATTGGGCGATGGCCGGCGGTGCCAGGAGGCACGCCGCCAGGACGAGTCGGATGCGGCAGCGGCTGGTCATGAGTATCCAGATCGTATCGCGCCGGCCGGGCCGGGGTCCAGCCGCGATTTGTCACCGGCATGTCCGAAATTGCATCCTGTGGGCAGGTGAACCATGCAGACCGAGCGCCTCTCCACCATCCTCTGCCCCGTCGACTTTAGCGACATCTCCGGGTACGCGCTGCGAGCCGCGTCGCGGATCGCGGCCTGTTCCAGCGCCAAATTGATTGCGGTTCACGCGGACTGGTTCGAAGCTCCGGCGTACTTCACGTCCGGCAAGATCGAGGAGATGAAGGCCGAATTCCAGCGGGATAGCGCGGCCGCGCACCAATCGCTCGCCGCCTTCGTGCGTGACACGCTGGGCGAGAGCGCCGCGGCCGTGGAGACGCGGGTGGTGGAGGGGCTGCCCGTGGACGTCATCCTGCGGCTGGCGCGCGAGACCCGGGCGGACCTGGTGGCGATGGGAACGCACGGACGCAGCGGCGTGCAGAAGTGGATGCTGGGCTCGGTGGCGGAGCGCGTGATCCGCGAAAGTCCGGCGCCGGTGCTCACGGTGCGTCAGGCGATGGGCGAGGCGCGCACCGTGCTCTGCGCGGTGGACGATACCGACGTTTCACGGCGCGCGCTTACGTTTGCCGCGGCAATGAGCGCCTGCCTCGGCGCGCGGCTTACCGTGCTGCATGTGGAGGAGGCGGGGGCTGCGCATCCGGTGGCCGACCTGTGTTCGTGGATTCCGGAGACGGAGCTCGCGCGCTGCTCCCTCCGCGAAGTGGTCCGCAAGGGAGACGCCTCGGAAGAGATCCTCAAGGCCGCGATGGAGGAACATGCCGGGCTCGTGGTGATGGGCGCTCCGCGGCGACGGTTCTTCGAGGGCATGGTGCTGGGCACCACCACCGTGCGGACTGTGCGGCACGCGCCGTGTCCGGTGCTGACCGTGCCATCGGGACATTAGAGGAACGCAGACATCCCGGTTAGCGTTTTCGGGCGAGTTGCGCCTGAGGCCGGCCAGGAGCCCCGCGCTACTTCCGCGGGCTGGTCAGGAAGCCGATCATGGTCTTCGCGTCTTGAATCGCACCTTTGGCGATCATGTCGGCGATCTGCTTCCGGGTGAACCACGCGGTCTCGATACGCTCGTCGTCCATCGGAGTTGCGGCGCCTTCGGTGAGTTCGCGCGCCAGGAAGATGGTCATGCGCTCTTCGACGTATCCGGGGCTGACCCAGAAGGCGGCCAGTTTCTTCCACTCACGGGCGCGGACTCCGGTCTCTTCGGCGAGTTCGCGCTTCGCCGCCTTCAGCGGTGTCTCGCCCGGGTCGAGGCGCCCGGCGGGCAGTTCCCACAGGTAGCAGCCGGCGGGGAGGCGGTACTGCCGCACGAGCAGAATCCGCTTCTTCGCGTCCACCGCCATGACTACCGCGCTGCCCGCGTGGCGCACCACGCTGCGCCTGATCCGGAACCCGGTCTTCGGGTCCACGGCGCAGTCCTCGGTCACGCGAAACAGTCCGCAATCGTAGACTTGCTTGCTGGATGTGATTTTCATGATTTGGCTTGGATGGCGCGCGCGAAGGCATCGGCGGCGAGCGTGTTCATGACATCGGCGGGACCGAGCCAGCCGCGACGCGCGGTGAGAATTCCGTAGCGCATGTTGGCCAGGTGCTTGGGGTGGTGCGCGTCGGTGGCGATGGTGAACTTCGCACCCCTGGCTTTAGCGGTGCGGATCAGGGTGCCGTGCAGGTCCAGTCGCTCGGGGCTGGCGTTGATCTCCAGCCACACGCCGCGGCGCACGGCTTCCGTGACCACGCGCTCGAAATCGAAGGGGAAGGCGTCGCGCTGCAGGAGCAGGCGTCCGGTGGGATGGCCGAGCGCGCGCAGGTGCGGGCACTCGAGCGCGCGCAGCAGGCGGTTCGTCATTTCCGCGGATTCCTGGTGCATGTGGCTGTGCACGCTGCCGATGACGAAATCGAGTTCGGCCAGCGCGTCGTGCGCGAGATCGAGCGAGCCGTCCTTGAGGATGTCGCACTCCAGGCCGCTGAAGACGCGGATGCCGAGCGCGCCTTCGCGGTTCAATTCGCGCACGCGCCGCGCGAATTCCACCACGCGCTTTTCGTCGAGGCCGTTGGCCATGGCCAGCGCCTTGGAATGATCCGTGATCGCGACGTACTGGTAGCCGCGCTCGCGCGCCGCCGCGGCCATCTCTTCGAGCGAGGCGCGGCCGTCGGTCTCGGTGGTGTGCATGTGGATGTCGCCGCGGATCTGCTCGAGTTCCACGAGTTCGGGCAGGCGCCCCTCTTCGGCGGCCTCGATCTCGCCGGTGTTCTCGCGCAACTCGGGCGGGATCCACGGCAGGCCGAGCGCGTGGTAGACGCCCTCTTCGGTCTCGCCGGCGACGCGCGTATTGCCGTCCGCGCGGAAGAGGCCGTACTCGCTCAGTTTGAACCCCATGCGGACGGCGCGGGTGCGTATGGCGACGTTGTGGTCCTTGCTGCCGGTGAAGTACTGCATGGCCGCGCCGAACGTGTCCACCGGGAGCGTGCGCACGTCCACCTGCAGACCCTCGTAGCCCACGCGCGCGCTGACCTTGTTTTCGCCCAGAGCCAGCACCTCCTGCACCTTGCCCCATTTCGCGAACGGCCCGAGCGCGGCGGTGGCGTCGGGTCCGGTGACGAGCAGGTCGAGATCGCCCACGGTCTCGCGTCCCCGGCGGAGGCTGCCCGCCGGCGTCACCGCTTCCACGCCGCCGACAGCGCGCAGCAGCGCACCCGCCTCGGCCGCGATGGTTTCCGCGTAGCTGAGCAGGTAGCGTCCGGTACGCTGGCGGTATTGCGCGATCGAGCGCAGTACCTTCTCTTCCAGCTTGGCGCCCATGCGCGGCAGGACGCGCAGTTTCTCTTCCTTGCAGAGACGCTCGAGTTCGTCGATGGTGCTGATGCGGTAGTGTTCCCAGATGAGCCGGATGCTCTTGGGACCGAGCCCCTGAATCTTCAGGAATTCGAGCGCGGTGGGCGGGAACTTTTCGAGCATCTCGTCGCGGCGCTCGAAGCTGCCGCGCGCGGCGAGTTCGTGAAGCGCGCCGGCGATACCCTTGCCGATGCCCGGGATGTCGGTGACCTTGCGTTCGGGGTCGCGCAGGATGTCCGCGATGCGCTCCGGGTAGCCGTCGATAGCGGAGGCCGCGTTGCGGTAACTGCGGATGCGGAAGCTGTCCTCGCCGGCGATCTCCATCAGGTCGGCGGTCTCCGAGAGCAGACGCGCGATTTCCTTATTCTCCACTCCATCCCCTCAACCCAATTGTAGATTCACCGAGGATAAAGTCGACGGCGTCGGCCAGGGATGCGCAGCGGAACGCAGGCGGATGCTCGGGGCCGCGCTCGGCGTAGCCGCGATCGATCCACACGGTGCGGACGCCGGCGGCGTGGCCGCAATCGATATCGCGCCAGCGGTCGCCGATGAGGTAGCTACGGGAGAGATCGATGTGATGCCGCTGGGCGGCTTCGAGCACCATGCCGGGCGCGGGCTTCCGGCAGGGACAGGGCTCGCGGCCATCGTGCCAGCAGACGGCGAACTCGTCGATGGGGAGCACTCGGGCGAGTTCCCGGTTCATCTCTTCGACGGCTTCGCGAGTCTGCGTGCCGCGGCCGACATCGGGCTGATTGGTGACGACGATGAGGAGGAAGCCTGCCTCTTTGAGGCGGGTGAGCGCGTCCTCAGCGCCGTCGCTGATGCGCAATTCATCGAGGTTGGCGGGCGGATAGGGCCGGCCCTCGCTCAGGATGGCATCGTTCAGCACGCCATCGCGATCCAGGAAGACGGCCTGCATCGAGAACCCGGCCGACGCCCACGAACTCTGGACTATTTTACGGATTCCCACTTGGTCTCCGCGGCTTTCAGGGCGGGGTGCGACACCAGCAGGTGCCAGATTACCGCCTGAAAGGCTTCAGCGTGGGGCGTGACGTGGATGGCGTTCACGGTGGGCACGATCACGCACGCATCGGCGGCCTGCGCGGTGTATCCACCGTCGCGGCCGACGATTCCGGTCACCGTCGCGCCCACGCTTCTGGCGTAGCGGATGGCGGCGACCAGGTTCGGGCTGACGTTCTTCTCCACGTTGCCGCCGCCCACGGAAAAGACGAGCAGCGCGTCGCCGGCGCGCAGGCGGCTCACCTTGAGCCAGCCTTCGAAGACGCCGGCCCAGCCTTCGTCGTTGGTGCGCGCGGTGAGTTCGCTGACGTTATCGGTGGGCGCGTAGGCCTCCATGCCGCAGATCTTGCGGAAATCGTTCACCGCGTGCGAGGCATTGGCGGCGCTGCCGCCCACGCCGAGGATGAAGAGGCGCCCGCCCGCGGCGCGGCAGGCGGCCAGCAGGGCGGCCACGCGCTCCACCGCCGCGGTATCGATCTGCTGGAGGATCTCCGCGGCCTCGGCAACGAATTGTTCGGCAAACGTCATCGCGAAAGGTACCCCGTCAGGTCGGCGATTCCTTCACGCGACCCGATCTCATAGAACCGGTCCGGCGATTCCCACGCGGCCAGTTCGCCGCGCCGCACCAGGTCCTGGTAAACGCCGGCGAGGTCGGAGGGCCGATCGGCGGCCACGCCGGCGAACGCCTCGCGGCGAAAAACTCCCAGCCCGTAATCGATGTGCCGCATGGCGGGCGTCCGGTTCGCCTTATCGTAGCGCACCACTCGCGCGCCGTCGAACTCCACGTTGCTGGTATCCCAGCGGCCCTCGTTGCGGTAGACGGTCATCAGTCCGAGCCTGCCGGACGCGTCGAAGGCGCGCTCGGCGGCGGCGTAGTCGCAGGTCAGGTAGGAATCGCCATAGATCACGCTGAAGCGGCCGCCGAGCAGGGGCAGGGCGCGCGCGATGGCGCCGGCGGTTCCCAGCAGGGCGGGCCCGTCGAAGGAGTAGTCCAGCGTCAACCCGAAGGCGCGGCCATCGCCTGCGAACTCGCGCACCATTTCGCCCAGGTAGCCCACGCAGAGCACCACACGCTCGTATCCAGCGCGGCGCAACAGGCGCAGTTGGTGGGCCAGGAAAGGCTCGCCCGCGATTTCGATCAGCGCCTTGGGGATGGTCTCGGTGATGGGGCGGAGGCGCGTGGCCAGGCCGCCGCCCAGGATGGCGATGGGCAGCATGGGTTACGAACGCGCCATGAGGGTGGTGCCCTCGAAATCGAAGTGCATGCGCACTTCGCGCAAGCCGGCTTCGCGCAGGGCGTGGCGCAGGCGCGTCTTGTCTTCGCTGTAGAGCATGAGGAAGCCGCCGCCGCCGGCGCCGATGAGTTTGCCGCCGAGCGCGCCGTGATCGCGAGCCAGTTCATAGAACTGGTCGATGCTTGAATTGCTCATGTTTTTCGAGCGGTACTTCTTGATCTGCCAGTGCTCGTGCATGATGGCGGCGAAGCGGCGCAGATCGCCGGTCTCGAGCGCGGTCTTGCTCTCGTGGCCGAATTGCTTGATCTGGTGCAGGTGGTCGATCATGCCGGCGTCGCCGCCCTTGGTGCGCTGATCCTGTTCGGCCAGGATGGCGGACGCCGAGCGGGTGAAGCCGGTGAAGAAGAGGAGCAGGTTGTCTTCCAGGTTGTAGAGCGTTTCGCTGGAGACGCCGAGCGGGTTGACGTTCACCTCGCCGGAGGGAAGGAAGTCGAAGGCGGTGATGCCGCCGAAGCTGGCGATGTACTGGTCCTGCTTGCCGACCGGTTCGCCGAGCAGTTCGATCTCGATGCGGCAGGCCTGTTCGGCCAGCACCTGGCGCGGTACGAACTCCTTGTTCATGGTGTGGAGCGCGCGCAGCAGGGCCACCGTGAAGCTGCCGCTGGAGCCGAGTCCGGTGCCGGCGGGAATGTCGCTCATGCTGACGATTTCGAGATGCGGCGCCGCGACCGGGACCAACCGCAACGCTTCACGGATAATGGGGTGCTTGATCTGCTCGATGGCCTGCACGATTTCGGTGGAGGAATACTTGATGAGGAATTCCTGCTGGAAGGTTTCGTGCAAGGTGATGTAGACGTATTTATCGATGGCGGCGGAGAGGACGAAGCCGCCGTGGTCGCGGTAGTAGGAGGGCAGGTCGGTGCCGCCGCCTCCGAGAGAGATGCGCAATGGTGCGCGGGCGATGATCATGCGCGCTCCTCGTGATAAACCTGTTCGACGACGCGCAGCGCGGCTTGTGCGTCGGCGATGCCGGGGTCTGGCGCGCGGTTGAGGCGGATGTCTTCGAAGAAGGCTTCGTTTTCGGCGCGCCAGGAATCGTCCGCCATGGGGTACTCCCAGGCCAGCGTTTCCGGTGGTCCCATTTCAGGCGACATTTTGTACCAGGTGAGGCGCTCGGTGCCGTAGCTGCCACCGAGTCCGGCGATTTCGAGTTTGCCGGTCCGGCCGGCGATTTCCAGGCTGAAGAGGTTCTTCCACTCGGTCCAGCCGGCGTGCAGGAAGGCCACTTGTCCGGCGGCGGTTTCGAGCAGCAGGAACCCGTTGTCCTCCACCGGCATCCGCCAGAAGAAGGTGCGCAGCGCGCCGCGCACGCGCGTGAAGTCGCCGAGGAACCAGCGGGAGAGGTCGATCAGGTGCGCGCCCTGGTCGATGAGTTCGCCGCCGCCGGAGTTTTCGGGGACGGCGCGCCATTCCTGGTCATAGCCGACGCGCCCGCCGTGGCCGTAGCGGCCGCGGACGTACATCATCTCGCCCAGCGCTCCCTCCAGGAAGATCTCGCGCGCTTTGCGCAGGGCGCGGTGGAAGCGGTGGTTGAAACCGACGCGGACCAGCGCTCCGGTGCGCGCGGCTGATTCTGCCACGGGATCGAGTTCGGCGGCGCGGCGCGCCCCCGGTTTCTCGATGAGGACGTGCTTGCCCGCGGCGGCGGCTTCGGCGGCGATGGGAGCGAGCATGTCGTGTGTGGTGGCCGCAAAGACAACGTCCACGTCGTCGCGATGAACGGCCTCCCGCCAATCCGTGAGCGGGCGGGCGCGATACTGGGCCGCAAGTTGCGTGGCGCGCCCGGCGTCGGTGTCACAGCACACCGTGATGGCGCCTGGCGCGAGCGCGGCGGCACGCTTTCGCCCGATGAGTCCGCAGCCGACAATGGCCGCGCGCGGTGAGGTTGAGGGGATCAATTCCGCATTGTAACCCGCCTATCGCTTCAGGGGATCTTCGATCCAGGGCGGGGTGGCGTCGATCAGGCGGCCGAGTTCGGGTTCGAGTTGTTCCATCCGGCACTTCATCTCCCAGGCGATTTCGCGGTAGCTGAAGTGGCCCTTGACGCCGCTGCGCAGGCGCGCGATGTACTCGGCCTCGGCGAAATCCATCTTGAAGAGGAAGCGGGAGCGCGCGCCGAAGGGGAGCAGGTACTCGCTGCCCGGAGCGGGCAGGGCGCGCATGGCGGCGAGCGCCTGTTCCATGGCGGCCGAGTAGACCTCCCCGGCGCCGCACTCGGTAACCAGCTTCGGGGTATCGTAGCCCAGATTGCCCGCGTACGGCTGGCGAAACTTCTGGCAGCGGCGGTGGCGGTGCAGATCGCGGTAAGCGCCGATGTCCATGACGATGTCGTACGCGTACAGTCCGCCGCGGAACCCGGCCAGGATCTCGTCGCGGCGGGTGCGCGAGCCGAGCGCGACATCGGTGACCTCGGCGCGTTTCGCGGCGCTCCACGTGCAGGCGAGCTCGTAGAGTTCGCGGAAGGGCCGGTCCGTCACGGGATAGAGCAGGGTGGCGGCGATGTCCGCGGGGACGTTCACGGGGCGGAGCAGATCCACGCGGTCGAACGCGACTCCCGCGGCCGGCGGCAGATTCTGCGCCGCCCACAGCGCGAGATCGGCGCGCGAACGCACGGCGTGCTCGTCGGGATCGGCGTGCCGGGCGAGGGTCGGGGCAAGGGGTTCGCAAGGACCGTCGCCCCACCTGCAATCGGGCTCGGCGGCGCAGGACTGCGCGATTTCCTCGCCCAGACCGCGCAGTTCGGCGTACTCGCTGGCCCTCAGGCGGCGGATTTGCTTTTCAACGGTGCGGATGCTGGCCACCTGTCCGACGTTGGTGGGGACGCCCCAGAAGAGCAGGTAGCGGGCCACGTCGAAGGCGCGCGCCGCCAGGTTGCGGCGGTAGGCGTCGGGCTTCATGTCCTCGGGGCGCGGCAGGCGTTCGGTGAGCGCGGCGAAGGCCATCTCCTGCACGCGCGTGTAGGCGGCGAGCAGGGCTTCACCGGCGGCCCGGTAGCGCACGGCATCCGCGCCGGCGAGTTCGGGCGGGGTGATGAAGCCGGATTTCGAAAAATCCTGGTAGCGTGAACTCTTAGCCTGGCCGTCCCAGAGCGGCTCCTCTTCGATCTCCGTGGCGGCAAGCTCGCTGATGCCCTCGAAACACATCACCGTATGGCCAAGGTCGGCGATGGAGGCGTGCCCGTACTGGAAGTAGAAGCTCTCCAGGAATTTCTGGGAATCGTGCGTGCGCACCCACGCGATCGAATCGCGAATGGAATCGGGCGACCGGCTGTAGCGCGCCAGGGCGTAGGCGCTCTTTTCGGGCGGCATCGGCGCCACCGTGATCACGCGTTTCGGAGCGGGGTTGGTCACTGGGGTCAAGACGCTATCATAACCGCATATGAGGATACGGATTCAGCGGATTCACGAGGGGGCGATTCTGCCGCGCTACGCGCACGGTCCCGGGGAGGACGCCGGCATGGACCTGCACGCCGTGGAAGCCGTCACGCTCGAACCCGGCGTGGCGCGACTGGTGCCGACCGGGTTGACGCTGGAACTTCCGCCGGGTTACGAAGGGCAGGTGCGCCCCCGCTCGGGACTCGCGCTCAAACACGCGATCACCATGCCGAACGCGCCGGGGACGATCGACCCGGGGTATCGCGGGGAACTGCGGGTCATCCTGCTGAACCTGGGAGCGGCGCCGTACACGATTCACGCCGGGGACCGGATCGCGCAACTGGTCGTGGCGCGCTACGAGGCTGTGGAGTGGGAGGAAGACGTCCTGCGGGAATCGGCACGAGGGAGCGGCGGTTTCGGGTCGTCCGGCCGATAAGCCCTAAGAAGGGTGTGATTCCACACCCGTCACGCAACTTTTACGATGCTGGGGCTTGCGCCCTCTGAAGATTAGATGTAGTCTGGATTTAGATTATGTCTAATCTTCAGCCGGAGCTGGAGCAAGTGTTCCGCGCGTCGGGGTTGCGCGCCACGGCGCAGCGTTACGCGGTGCTGGAGTTTCTGGCGAGTACACCGGTTCACGCCACCGCCGAGGAGATCTTCGCCGCGATCAACCGGCACGATCCCCGGGCTTCGCGGGCGACGGTGTACAACAGCCTGCGGTCGCTCGAGAAGGCCGGGTTGGTGCGGGAGGTGCTGTCCGACGGTCAGGCGGCGCGTTTCGATGCCAATCTGCACCGGCACCATCATTTCGTCTGCGATGTGTGCGGCGAGGTGGAGGATGTGCCGTGGTTCGAGATACCGGCCGCTGCGCGGGCGGTGCTGGGCGAGCGGCAAGTGCACAATTACGAGATCGTGTTTCGCGGCGCCTGCGCGCGCTGCGGCAAGGGAGCGAAGGAATGAGTCTGGCGGAGAAGCACTGCGTGCCCTGCCGCGGCGGGGTTCCGGCGCTGGCGGGCGAAGAAGTGGATCGCCTGCTGGCACAGCTTCCGGGCTGGCAGGTGGTGAAGGGGCACCACCTGGTCAGAAACTTTGCTTTCCCCGATTTTCGGACGGCCCTGGCCTTTGTCAATCAGGCCGGCGCGATTGCCGAAGAAGAGGGGCATCATCCCGACCTGCTCCTGTCATGGGGCCGGGTAGAGGTGAAGATTCTTACTCATAAGATCGACGGCTTGACGGAAAGCGATTTTATCCTGGCGGCCAAGATCGGCAATCTACATCAACAATAGAATGGAGAATCGTACATGTTAGGAGTTGGAGCGAAGTTCCCCGCCTTCTCCCTGCAGGCCACAGTGAGCCTGGAAAAGGGCAAGGCGTTCGATACCATCACGGACCAGAGCTACAAGGACAAGTGGAAGGTCTACTTCTTCTGGCCGAAGGATTTCACCTTCGTGTGCCCGACAGAGATCGCGGCCTTCGGCAAGTTGAACAAGGAGTTCGCGGATCGCGATGCGCAGATCCTGGGCGGCAGCACGGACAGCGAGTTCGTGCATCACGCCTGGCGGACTCATCATCCGGACCTGAAGGACCTGCCGTTTCCGATGCTGGCCGATGTGAAGCGCGAGTTGTGCAACGCGCTGGGCATTCTGGACCCGCAGGAAGGCGTGGCGCAGCGCGCCACCTTCGTGGTGGATCCGCACAACGTGATCCGCTTCGTTTCGGTGAACGATCTTTCGGTGGGGCGCAACCCGCAGGAAGTCCTGCGCGTGCTGGACGCGTTGCAGACCGATGAACTCTGCCCCTGCAACTGGCAGAAGGGCGAGCAGGTGCTCGCGGTCGCGATCTAGGAATCGAACGTAAAGCCGGGGCGTCCGCGGGTCGGGCGCCCCATTTTTCTATCTATGCCACTTGAACAGTTACTCGAAACCCTCCCCGAATTCGCCAAGGATCTGAAGCTCAACATGGGCGGCGTCATGCGCCAGACCGAGCTGACCGAGGAGCAGACCTGGGGCACCGCCGTGTGCTGCGCGATGGCGGCGCGCAACGCCGAACTGCTGGAGGCGATCCTGGAAGAGGCCCCCAAACATCTCAGCGAGCAGGCGATGTTCGCCGCGCAGGGAGCCGGCGCCATCATGGGGATGAACAACATCTATTACCGCTTCCGGCACCTGAGCGGCAACGAAAAGTACAACACCATGCCGGCGCGCCTGCGCATGCAGATCATCGCGCGCCACGGCGGCGATCCGGTGAATTTCGAGCTCTGGTGCCTGGCGGTGAGCGCGATCAACGGCTGCGCCGCGTGCGTGGCATCGCACGAGAAGGTGCTGCTCGAAAAGGGCGTCACCGAGGAGACGATTCTGGCCGCGGTTCGGATCGCCTCGACGATTCACGCCGTGGCCGCCGTGCTCGGGTAAGCGGGCGCGGAGCGTTCGACGCGAGCTACCATCTTGGTTGCGATTCCCGTGACCAAGTTCCGCTCCACTGCCGGGCGCTTCCTGCCGCTGCTGTTGCTGCTCGTCCTCTACTGGCCGAGCCTGACGACGTGGTTCTTCGCCGACGATTTCGGCTGGCTGAACCTGCGTCACGACGTGCTTTCCGCCGGCGATCTTCCGGCAGCGCTGTTTGCCCCCAAGGCGCACGGCAATATGCGGCCGCTGGGCGAGAACCTCTACTGGCTGAGCATTTCCTGGGCATTCGGCGCGGATCCCCTGCCGTTCCACATCTGTACGTTCGTGACGGAGGCCGCCGCGGTAATGTTGCTGGGCGCGATCGTGGGGCGGATGCTAAACTCGCGAGCGGCGGCCTTCGCGGCGCAAGTCCTGTGGGTAGTGAACTGCGGGCTGGCACCATCGCTCGGCTGGAGTTCCATCTACAACCAGGTGCTGTGCGGGTTCTTCCTGCTGCTGGCGTTTTACCTGTTGGTGCGCTACCGGGAGACGGGCCGCGGCGGGTTCCTCATCGCGCAATGGGGCGCCTTCGCGTTGAGCCTGGGCGCGCTGGAGACGAGTGTGGTCTATCCCGCGCTGGCCGCCTTGTACGCGCTCCTGTTCGCGCGGCGGATGCTGGGAAAGGTCCTGCCGATGTTCGCCCTTTCCGGCATCGCGATGTGGCTGCACTTCCACTTCGCCCCGCTGGAAGCTGGCGGCGCGTATTCGCCGCGGGTAGACCTGCGCATCTTCGCTACCTTCTGGACCTACTGGCGTTGGGCGCTGGGTCCCGAACGTTTCGCCGCGTTCGGCTGGAGCGCTTCCTGGGTCGCCGTGGCGCTCACCGGTCTGATCACCGTGGGGGCGGCGGGCCTCGTCGTGTGGGGACTGCGCCGCCGCGAATACGCGGGCGTGTTCGGCCTGGCGTGGTTTGCGATCGCGCTATCGCCCTACCTGGTGCTGCCCGACCACAAGATGGACTACTACCTGGCGGTGCCCGCCATCGGCGTGGCGATAGCCGGGGCCTGGGCGCTCCGGCAGGTGCTGCGCTCGGGCGGCCCGCGCCGGATCGCGATGGCGCTGCCGCTCGCGGCCTACCTGGGGACCAGCCTCCCCGCCTCGGCTTCCATCGCACGCTGGACGTATGACCGCGGCGAGAAGGTGGCGAACCTGGTGCTCGGCGTCGAACAGGTGCGCGTCTCCCATTCGCGCGGCATCATCCTGCTGGACGGAATCGATAACGACCTATTCTGGTCCGGCGTGGCCAACCTGCCGTTTCGCGCGATGGACCTCCCGGGAGTGTATCTCGCGCCCGGCAGCGAAGCCCGCATACAGGCGGCGCGCGACCTGCTCTCGAAGTACGTGCTGCCCGAGGCGATCGCGCGGCGCGCGCTGGACACCGGGTCCGCCGTGGCCTACCGCTTCGATGGCGAGAGGCTGCACAACGCGACCGGGGCCGTTCGCGCCCTGGCCGATTCGGAGTGGCGGGAGGATATGCCCCATCTCGTGAACATGGGCGATCCCGTGTTCGCCGCGTACCTGGGTTCGGGCTGGCGCGAGGCGGCACGCGGCTACCGCTGGACGGATGGCACGGCAACTTTCACGATCGGCGCTCCGCGCAGTGCGGCCGAGAGCCTCTACCTCGGTGTCTTCCGCACGACGCCGTTTCAGTGGAGCGTGCTTGTGAACGGGGCGGAACTTCCGGCGACGCCGGTGTACCGCAACACGGAACTCTCCGAGTTTCGCGTGACCCTGCCGGCGGCGGCCATCGGTTGGAAGCAGGTGGAGGTAGCGGTGCGCGGCGGAGAACCGCTCAAGTTCGGCTACGCCGAGGTGCGGTGAATTTCAATCGTGGCGGAGGGCCGTCATCGGGTCGAGGTCCGTGGCGCGGCGGGCGGCCAGGTAGCCGGCGGCGAGCGACACCAGCGCCAGCAACAGAGCGGAGAGCGCGAGCGTCGCGGCATCGCGTGGATCCAGACCAAACAGGAGACTGCCGAGCAGGCGTGTGACACCGAGCGCGAGACCGATTCCCGCGGCCATGCCGCCGGCGAGCACCACCAGCACGTCGCGCATCACGGTCCGCAGGATGGCGCCGGAAGGCGCGCCAAGAGCCATGCGAATCCCGAATTCCACGCGGCGCTGGTTCACCAGGTAGGCGAGCGTGCCGTAAAGGCCGATCATGGCCAGCAGCAGGGCCACAGCGCCGAAGAACGCCGCCAACGCGGCCAACACCCGCTCCTTCGTCATCGAATCGTCCACCTGCGCTGCCAGTGTGTGGACTTCGAGCGATGCCTCCGGATTCACGCCGGCGACGGCGCCGCGGATGGCCTTTGCCATCACGCTTTCGGGCAGCGGCGTGCGCACTTCGAAGGTGGAGGCGCCGAACTCGGGCATCTGGGAGATGGGACGGAATACGGTGGCATACGTATCTTCGCGCACCGATTCGTATTTGGCGTCTTTGACCACACCAATGATTTCGACCGGCGGTTCCAGTATTCGCGCCGGACCTTCCGCGCGATAGGTTCGTCCCACAGGATTCAGACCCGGAAAGAAACGGCAGGCCAGGGCCTGGTTGATCACCGCCACAGGCGTCGAGGTGGCCGTGTCGGAGACCTTGAAGTTGCGCCCCGCAAGCAGTTGCATGCGCAGCGTGTCGAAGTACGTGTTGCTTACGCGGTTGAAGTAGGCCAGTGCGTCATCGCCCCGCGGCGCATCCGGCACACCGGTGCGGATGTTTGTGTTCCACTGGCTGTGGCCCAGCGGCGTGTTCCAGGAGCGGGCGGCGTTCACCACTCCGGGGAGCGCCCGCAGGCGGGCTTCGATCTCCTGGCAGGCGGTTTCGGGCGCGGTGGCGGATAGCGGCTGGGTCACGGCGACAACCAGCACGTGGCCGGGATCGAAACCCAGGTCCAGCGTCGCCAGATTCCGGAAGCTGCGCAGCAGGAGTCCGGCGGTAACCAGCAGCACCATGGAGAGCGCGATCTGCGAAGCGACGATCCACAGCCGGAAGCGCCTGCGAATCCCGCGGTCCGACGCGTGAGTCTCCTTGATCGCCTCGGTGAGCAAGGCGCGCGTGCCGGAGAATGCCGGAGCGACTCCGAAGAGCAGGCCGGTGAGGATGGCGATCGCGGTGGTGAAGCCGAGTATGGGCCCATCGAGCGAGAGATCGAGAAACACCGGGTTGTGCAGCGTGGAGAGATAGCGCACCAGCACGGTATTGCCCCAGCGCGCGAACCCCAGCCCCAGCGCGGCGCCCGCCAGCGACAGCAGGCAGCACTCCGTCATCAATTGCCGCACCAGGCGAAAGCGGGACGCGCCCAGGGCCAGCCGCATTGCCATCTCCCGGCCGCGCGCGGCCGCACGGGCCATCATCAAGCCGGCGATGTTCGCGCTCGCAATCAGCAGGACCAAGCCGACCACGGCCATCAGGATGCGAAGCGGCTGTTCGTACTGCCGGCGCAGCATGGACAGCCCCGTGGCGGCGGTGTCGGGCAGGAGCACCCGCTTGCGGAAGCGCTTCTGCGATTCGACGTCCCAGTTCCGCGGGACCGCGGCGGCGAAGATGGACGGAGAAAGCGCGGCGAGCCGGGCCTTCACCGCCGCCATGCCCACGCCCGGCTTGCGGCGGCCTACGGCATTGAGCCACCACCAGCTATATGCATCCAGTCGGGAGCGGTTGCCGTCGAAGGCGGCGGAAGAGCAGATCGGGACGGCGATATCGAAGTTACTGCCCACATTCATACCGAAGAAGCCGGCGGGGGCCACGCCGATAATCTGGAACGGGTGGCCGTCGAGCGTGATGGTCTGCCCGATGGCGCTGTCCGCTCCGCCGTAGCGCTGCATCCAATAGCCGTAGCTCAAAACCGCGCGAGCGGCGCAGCCGCGCCGGTCGTCGTCGACGGTCAGCAGTCGGCCCGCCGCGGGTTGGAGGCCGAGCGTTCGGAAAAAATCTCCGCTAACCCACAGCCCCCGGGCGGATTGCACCATGCCGGAGCGGGCGAGATTGAAATCGTCGCGGCTCCAGGCGAAGATGCCGCTGAAGATATCCTGCCGGTCGCGGAGTTGCTCCCAGAGCGGGTTGGTTAGGCTGCCGCGCGAGATCTGCACCAACTCCTCGGGATGGCCGACCGGCAGCGATCGCAGCAGGATCGCGTCGATCAGGCTGAAAATCGCGGTGTTGGCGCCGATGCCCAGCGCCAGCGTGAGCACTACGACCGCCGTAAACAGCGGACTCTTGCGCAGTACGCGGAAGGAGAAGCGCAGATCGCGGCCGAAGGCTTCGACGGCGGACTCCCATCCGGCGGCGCGGATCTCCTCCTTGACGAATTCCACGCTGCCCATCTCCATCATCGCGGAGCGGCGCGCCTCCGCCGGGCTCATCCCGGAGCGGATTTTGTCCGCGATCGCCGCGTCCAGCCACTGGCGGAGTTCGTCGTCCATCTCCCGTTCCGACCCGCGTCCGCGGAACAGCGCCCGAAATCCGCCCGTCAGATTCGTCCACTGCGGCATGGCTCACCTCATTCAACAGGCTTCCAGGATGCGGGCGATGGCCGCGCTTTGCCGGCTCCACTCCTCGGTTTCGGCTTTCAACTGCCTGCGGCCGCGATCGGTGAGGGCGTAGAACTTGGCGCGGCGGTTATTCTCGCTGGCCTTCCACAACGGCTTGATCCACCCGGCTCGTTCCAGGCGCCGGAAGGCCGGAAAGAGCGACCCGGGATTGACGTGAAACACGTCGTGGCTGGTCTGTTCGATGCGCTGTGCGATCCCGTATCCGTGCATGGGCTCGAGCGCCAGAGTTTTCAGGATCAGCATGTCCAGCGTTCCCTGCACCAGCGAGCCGTTGCGATCTCCCATGCGGACTTCCTCCTCTCGACAATCTAGATATAGAGCTTCTCCTCTCGATTGTCAAGGGGAAGCGGGCGGCGTCCCGGTAAGATGGAAGAAGTGACTCCTCCCTACCGTTCCTGGGTGTACGTGTCGCGCGAGCAGATCGCGCGGAATTACCGCGCCGTGCGCGAAGCCGTCGGCGTCGGCGTGGAAGTGGCCGGCGTGGTCAAGGCCAACGCTTACGGACACGGCGCGTTGGAAGTCTCGCGCGTGCTGCTGGCGGAAGGCGCGCGCTGGCTGGCGGTCAGCAGCGTGGACGAGGGCGTCCAACTGCGCGTGGGCGGAATCCGGGAGCCGCGCATCCTGGTGATGGGCGGATTCGTCGAGTTCGAGTGCGACGCGCTGGTGGCATACGACCTCACCCCGGCCATTCACTCGCTGGAACAACTGGCGCGCTTCGATCGCCTCGCGGCGGCGGCCGGCCGCCCCTTGCCCTACCACCTGAAGATCGATTCCGGCATGGGCCGCCTGGGCACGCGGGCCGGCGCGGCGGAGATCGTAGCCGCGGTGGAAGCGGCCACGCACGCGCGCCTGGACGGGCTGATGACGCACTTTGCCAGCGCCGCCGATTACACCAGCCCGCAGACCGCCGAGCAACTCGCCTACTACCACTCGATCTGCGATCGCCTGAACGCGGCCGGTATCCGCCCGCCGTATCTGCACACCTCCAGCAGCATCCCGATCGCCTACGGCAGGCGGGAAGGCTGGCACACACTGGTGCGCGCCGGGCACGCACTCTACGGCTACATTTCGCCCGCGCGCGGGGAGGCGCCGCCGCCCGTGCTGCACGTGGCGCCGGTACTGACCTGGAAAGCCCGGGTTCTGGCTGTGAAGGAGATTCCCGAAGGCGCCCGCGTGGGCTACGGCGGGACATTCCGCGCGCCGCGCGCGATGCGCATCGGCGTCGTGGGCGCCGGCTATGCCGACGGCGTGTTTCACCGGCTGTCCAACCGCGGCAAGGTGATCGCGGCGGGGAAACTCACCAATATTCTGGGCACGATTTCCATGGACCTGACCACCATCGACCTGAGCCACACGACGGCACTCGCGCCGGGCGACGAGGTAACCCTGCTCGGGCGGGAGGGCGATTGCTCGTTGGACGCGCAGGAGATCGCGCGCGTCGCCGGGACCATCTCCTACAACATTCTGTGCAGCATCAGCGAGCGGGTGCGCCGCGTCTACGTGTGACGAAAAGGCAACCAAATTGCTACGGAAAGGTACTTGCCTGCCGGGGCGGTGCGCACCCGCGGTGATATCATAGAGACCAGATGAGCTTACTGTCGCCCAGGTTGACGCTGAAGGTCGCGCAGAAGCAGATTCTGACCCCCGGGCTGGTCCAGATGGTCACCGTGCTTCAACTTAACCGGTTGGAGCTAAAAGAGATGATCGCCCAGGAGATCGTCAAGAACCCGGTGCTCGAGGTCTCCGACGAAGACGGCGGGGAGGCGATCACGCCGGAGGAACTGCTGCCGCAACTGGAGGCTGAGCCGGTCCTGAACCCGGCCGATCAGCAGATTCTGGAAGCCGCCGTCCTGACGGACGCCAATGCCGTGGATGGCGCCTCCGGGGACGTGGCCATCAACGGCAACCTGTTCCCGGACGCGGAGGAATCGGCATCGGCGGCGCTGGTGACGGAGGGTGAGAACGCCGCGTCGGTCAACGATCCGGCTCTGGAACAGCCGGTGGCGGCGACGGACCCCTTCGACGAGATCGACTTCGGCTCCTTCTTCGACGATTACCTGGACCCGGGGCCGCGCAGTCCGGCGGCCGAGTCGGTGGAGAAACCGTCGTTCGAAACCTTTCTTTCGGCGCCGGTGACGCTGGGCGACCACCTCCGCCAGCAGTTGAGCGTGAGCATCATCAGCGACCCGATCCGCGCCGCGGCCGAATCGATTATCGGCAACCTGGACGAAGACGGCTACCTGGCGGCGTCTCTCGAGGAAATCGCGGCGGCCGGCGAGCACGAACCGGCGGAGGTCGAGGAAGCGCTGCGCGTGGTGCAGTCGCTGGATCCGGCGGGTGTCGGGGCGCAGAGCCTGCGCGAGTGCCTGCTCTTGCAGATCGAGAGCGTGAACGGGCGCGGCGGCGTGGCCTGGAACATCGTGAGCAACCACCTGCGGCTGCTCGAAACCAAGCAATACAAGGAAATCGCCCGCCTGACCGGCCGGCCGATGGAGCACGTGGAAATCGCGGTGGCGATGATCCGCCACCTCAATCCCCGGCCAGGGCTGCGCTACTCGGGGCAGGGCGCGCGGGTGGTGGAACCGGACGTCTTCTTCATCAAGGACGGCGACGATTACGTCATCCAGATGAACGACGACGACGTGCCGCAGTTGCGCCTGAACTCGCAGTACAAGCGCATGCTGGACCGCGAGCAGGGTGCCACGAAGGAAGTCCGCGACTACGTCCGGGAGCGGTACACGTCGGCGATCCAGTTGATGAAGAACATCGAGCAGCGCAAGCAGACCATCCTCAAGGTGTGCCAGGCGATCGTGCGGCGCCAACTCGACTTCCTGAACAACGGGCTGGATTACCTGCGGCCGATGATGATCAAGGAAGTGGCCGAGGAAGTCGGGGTTCATCCCTCGACGGTGAGCCGCGCGGTCGCCAGCAAGTATGCGCACACGCCGCAGGGCGTCTTCGAACTGCGCTACTTCTTCTCTGAGGCGGTGCAGGGGCCCTCGGGCGGCGCCACGCCGCTATTGCTGTTGAAGCGTAAGGTCAAGAAGATGATCGATGAAGAGGACCGGACCAAGCCGCTCACCGATGAGCAGATCACGGTCCTGTTGCAGAACGAGGGCATCAACGTGACTCGCCGCACTGTAGCCAAGTACCGCGAGGATATGAAGATCCCCTCCACCCACCAGCGCCGTGTGCGCGAATAGCGGGCCTCAGTACTTGCTCAGTTCGGTGATCAGGGCGGCCACACCCTTGCGGCGGTAGAGGTCGCTGAGACGCTGCTCTTCGGGGGACGGGGGCAGCACGCTCAACAGCGACGTGTTGGCCAGGCTGTCGCGGTTGGGCACCCAGATCCGGCCGTCGGAGAACTCCACCTGGTTGACGAACCCGATCATGCGCTGCAACTGGATGGGCCGGCCCTTGGCGGTGAAGCTGAGGGTCGTGTCCTGCAGCACCGGGACGGTCTGCCCGGGGGCCAGAGTCATATCGCGGTCGGCCGAGGGCAGCGAGCCGGCCATGTAGCGGTGGCCAGAGGAATCGCTGACGATCCAGCCCATTTCGACGTACTTCACCGCGCGGTTGGCGCGGTTGCGCACTTCGATGCGCGGGGCGCGCGCTTCGTTGCCAGAGAGCACGGCGGAGCCCTTCAGCGGCTCCACCGGCGAATCCGGAAACTGCAGGAAGGCGAACTCCTCGGTGTGCTCGGGGATCGCGGCGGTGGTCACGGCGCGTCCGGCGCGGCTCACTGCTACCGCGAGTTGTCCGGCTTCGGCCTGGCGTGCCAGGCTGTCGCGCATTTCCCGCGCCAGGGCTTCCACGCCGCCCTGCGCCAGGACGCGCTTGAAGTGCTCGCGGTCGCGGCGCGCCTCGAGTTCGCACGCGGTCAGGGTGCGGCGGGAGTTGAGCCGGTCCGGGCCGAAGAAGGAAAGATCCTGGAACAGCACGCCGTCGAGATCCACCTGGACCAGCGGTCCGCCGATGGCCTGCGAGGGACGCAGCAACTGCATATCGATGCGCACCGGCAGCGCCTCGCCGGGGCCCACGTTGAGACTGGGGTACGTGACGCTGCCCTTGCCGCCGAGGGTGGCTTCCTGGGTCACCACCCGCAGGGTCACGCCGTGGATCCGGTTGGGCGTGGTGTTGCGCAGCGTGAGCGACATGTGCAGGTCCAACACCATCGCCGCGCCGCGTGCCGTGGCGCGCGAATCCGAGTAAGTGCTGGAGAGGAAGGCCAGCGGCGAATTGTCCGGCAGGTTGATGGTGACGGCATTCTGCGGGAGGGGCTGGTCCTGCGCCGGGAGAAGCCCCGCGCCCAGGAACGCCACCGCCGCCAATGGGAACGCTTTACTCCACATATACTTTCGTCATGGTCACGAGATTGGTCTGCGGATCGACGTAGCTCGCTCCCATGGTCCCTTGGGCGCTCACCGAATAGGTGACGCGGTTGGTGTTGACGCCCTCGTGCATCAGGGCGAAGGCATGATCTCCGGCGCGCCGTTCCACTCCCCCGCCGGTGGGCTGCACCACGGGGACGTTGGCGCTCATGATCGAAGGTGTCGGCCGCTCCAGCACGATTCCGGTGACCAAAAGCACTAGCGCCGCGCCCGCCACGAAAGCGGCGCGGAATCCGTTCAGCAGCGGCACGCGGGGCGCCGCCATATCGGTCTCGCGCACACACTCGCCGGCTGCCAGCCCCAGGCGGATGTTGGCGCGCATCTCGCGGGCCAGCCGGTCCCAGGGGATGTCCGGCGCATCGCTCAGTCCGGGCAGCATTTCGCGCATGCCCTGGCAGGCCGCGATTTCGTCGCGGCAGGCGCCGCAGCGCGCCACGTGGCGGGCGGTCCTCCAGGCCTGAAACCAGCCGAGATCCCCGCCGGCGTGCAGCGCCAGGGTGGCGGAATCGGGATGGTGGTTTCGCATCATATGACTACCGCTTCCTTCTTTCCATGTACCGGAGCATCTTGGTGCGCGCGTTGGCGATGTGGGACCGCACCGTGGCCTTGGAACAGTTCAACTGCCGGGCCACTTCCTCGGCGGGCATGCCTTCCACATCGCGCAGCATCAGCGCAGCCCGTTCACGCGGGCTGAGCAGGCGCAAGCCGTCCTCCAGATACTCCCTGTGCTCCCCTTGCAGGACCAGTTCTTCGGGCGAGTCCGAACGGCTCTCGGGAGCGTGATCGATTTCGCAGAAGGTGGCGCGCCCGCTGCGCCGCAGAAAGTCGATCGCCGTGTTGGTGGCGATTCGCGACAGCCAGTGGGCCGCCTTCTGATCGTCCTTGAGCTGCTCCTGGTGCTGGAGTGCTTTGATAAACGCGTCCTGGGTCAGGTCCTGGGCATCGGCGACATTTCCGACGATGCGGTAGATCTGTAGAAAGATCCGCCGTAAATGATTGGAAATGAAGCGGTTCTGCTCGTCGAGCAGATCCAGCCCGGGCTCGATGGCTTCGCTCATGACACTGCGAACGATCATTTCCACGTCTGACCCTATTCACCAGAAATGACGCAGGGCCGTGCAAAACGTGGAGACAAAAGCGGGTCCCCGCTCTGCCTACCGCAATTCTAGCGCGCCGCCGAAGGAGTAGCATGTTGGGATGCCCCGATACGCCCTGTTGCTGGTGCTGCTTGGAACCCCCGGATTCGCCCAGACGGATTGGCCCAACTTCGGCAACGACCCCGGCGCCATGCGCTATTCGCCGCTCCGGCAGATCGATCGTGGCAACGTGGCGCGCCTCTCACCGGCGTGGACGTTCCGCACCGGTAAGCCAGGCTCGGAGGCGGTTCCCGTAGTGGTGAACGGTGTGATGTACCTCACGGCGCCGGACGGCATCTACGCCCTGGTGCCGGAAACCGGCGACCTGCTCTGGAAGTACGCGGCATCGCCGGTCGCACTGCGCGGCCTGACCTGGTGGCCGGGCGGCGCGGGCACGCACCCGCGGGTGTTCGCCGGAAACGGCCCATACCTGCTCGCGCTCGACGCGACCACGGGCAAGCCGGCGCCCGGATTCGGCGACGAAGGCCGCGTGGACCTGAAGAAAGGTGTCCTCGGCGACCTGCCCGACGCCCGGTTCGCGCTGGAATCGCCGCCGGCGGTGTTCGGCGACATCGTGATCACCGGCAGCAGCAACGGCGAAGGCCGTCCCACCAAAGGCGCCTATGGCGACATCCGCGGCTGGGACGCGCGCACCGGCAGACTGCTGTGGACGTTCCATACCGTGGCGCGCCCCGGGGAAGAGGGGGCGGACACGTGGCCGAAGGACGGCTGGAAGAACCGCTCCGGCACGAACACGTGGGGCTTCTTCACGGTGGATGTCGCGCGCGGCATCGTCTACGTCCCGCTGGGCTGCCCGACGTCGGATTTCTGGGGCGCGGACCGCGCGGGCGACGGGCTCTACGGCAACTCGCTGGTGGCGCTGGACGCGCGCGCAGGCAAGAAGCTGTGGCATCGCCAACTGGTGCATCACGACCTGTGGGACTACGACCTGGCCGCGCCGCCGGCATTGTTCGACATCCGCCGCGGCGGAAAGACGATTCCGGCCGTGGCCGAAATCACGAAGATGGGCCTGTTGTTCGTCTTCGACCGCGTCACGGGAGAACCGGTATACGGCATCGAGGAGCGGCCCGTGCCTCCGTCCGCAGTGCCGGGGGAGGCGGCGTCGAAGACCCAGCCATTCCCCTTGAAGCCGGCGCCGCTGGCTCGAGACACCTTCCGCATGGAAGACCTGTACAACCGCTCGCCCGAGCACGCGCGCTTCTGCCGGGAGTTGTTCGCGGACAACCATATGACCATCGGGGCGCCGTACACACCGCTGCCGGTCGACGGCAACGTGCTCGAGTTTCCCAGCACACTGGGCGGCGGGAACTGGGGCGGCGTGTCAGTGGATCCGGTGGCGGAGCGTCTGTTCGTCAACGTGATGAACATCGGACAGTGGGGGCACATGGAGAAGCGCGGAGAGGAGTGGGTGCGGACTTCGGCCTACGGACCGTACGCGCGCTTCTGGGATCGCGAGAGCCGCATCCCCTGCCAGAACCCGCCGTTCGGGGAGCTGGTCGCGGTGGACCTGGCGACCGGCGACATCGCATGGCGCAGCGTGCTGGGGACGGTGGACGCACTCGAAGCCCGGGTCGTGCACGATACCGGCGCGCTCAACCTGGGAGGCAGCATCGCGACAGCGGGCGGCCTGGTGTTCATCGCGGCGACCAACGATTCCCGCTTCCGCGCCTTCGATTCGGGCACGGGGAAAGTGCTGTGGGAGACGAAACTGGAGGCCAGCGGCCACACCAGTCCGCTCACCTGGCTGGGGCGGGACGGGCGTCAGTACGTGGCGCTGATGGCACAGGGCGGCGGCGCGTTCCTGGGCGGCGGGTTGAGCAACGCGCTGGTGGCCTACGCGCTGCCGGACGCGCCGCGCAAGCCGCTGCCGGCGGAGGTGACGACGGCCATCGCGGCGGCGAGGACCGCGCGGCGCGGGACGCCGCAGGTGGGCGCGTACACTCCGGCCACTCTGCCCCAAAGCGATGCGCGCACGTTGGTGGAGAAAGCGTGCGGGTCGGGGTGCCATGCGGTCGAGGTGGTGACGAGCCAGCGGATGAGCGCGGCGGACTGGAACGCCACCGTAGCCGCCATGGTCGCGCGTGGAGCGGAGCTTTCCGATGCCCAGGCGAAGACGGTAGTGGAGTATCTGGCGAAGACGCTCGGCCGCTGAGCCGTCGCGGGGGGCGCCGTTTCGGGTAACCTGAAGGTTCCATGAAGCCCGCAGAGAGAATGTCCCGCATCGGAATCGAACTGGCGTTTGAGGTGCTGGTGCGCGCCCGCTCGCTGGAGGCGCAGGGGAAGCACATCATCCATCTGGAGATCGGAGAGCCGGATTTCCCCACTCCGGCGCACGTGGTGGACGCCGCCAAACAGGCGCTGGATGAGGGCTGGACCCACTACGGTCCGACGCAGGGGCTGCCCGAACTGCGCGAGGCGATCGCGGCGGACGTGTCGCGCACGCGCGGCATCCGCGTCGGTCCCGAGCACGTGTGCGTGGTGCCGGGCGGCAAGCCGATCATCTTCTTTCCCATGCTGGCGCTGCTCGAAGCGGGGGATGAAGCCATCTACCCGAACCCCGGCTTTCCGATCTACGAGTCCATGATCCGCTTCTGCGGCGCCAAACCCGTGCCGATGCCGCTCGAAGAGAGCCGCGGGTTTTCGTTCGACGTGGACCGCTTCGCCGCCCTGCTCACGCCGAGCACCAAAATGGTGGTGATCAATTCGCCGCAGAATCCCACCGGGGGCGTGATCCCGCGCGCCGACCTCGCCGCGGTGGCCGAACTGCTGCGCGGCCGCGACGTGATGGTGCTGAGCGACGAGATCAACCGCGAAATCTGCTACGGTGAACCGCCGGCATCGATCACGGAGTTTCCGGGCATGCTGGAAAAGACCGTCATCCTGGACGGCTTCTCCAAGACCTTCGCCATGACTGGATGGCGCATGGGTTACGGGGTGATGCCCACGTGGATGGTGGAGCTGGTGAACAAGCTGATGGTAAACTCGGTCTCCTGCACCGCGAGCTTTTCGCAGCGCGCCGGGATGGCCGCGATCACCGGTCCGCGCGACGACCTGCGGGCGATGGTGGCGGAGTTCCGGCGGCGGCGGGACGCGTTCGTCGCGGCGCTCAACACCATCCCCGGCTTCCGCTGCGCGTTGCCGGGCGGCGCCTTCTACGCCTTCCCGAATGTGACCGGGACGGGGATCGGTTCAAAGGAACTCGCCGATCTCATCCTTTACGAAGGCGGCGTGGCGGCGCTGGACGGCGCCTGCTTCGGCGAATACGGCGACGGCTACATGCGCTTCAGCTACGCGAATTCGTACGAAAACCTGATGGAGGCGGTGGAGCGCATCCGCCGCCTTTCCGTGCGTTGGACCGGGCGATGACCTTGCGCGCCGCCTAGTTCACCGTGGCGGTGGCGGGCGTGGAGTTCCCGGTATCGCCCACCAGCGTCACACTTACCGACGTGATGCCCTGCAGGTTGCCGCTCACCGTGAAGGGCTGCGTATAGATGAACTGGCTGCCCGCCGTGGTGGTTGAGAAGTACGGCGTGAACAGCGTGTCCACCGGAACCGTGATGCTCGTGGTGCCGAGGGTGGTCCCGTTGGCGGCGGTGAACTGGAAGATCGCCTGCGTGATCCTGCGGGTAGGCGCGTAGCCGGTGACCGTCACCGTGAAGCCGGTGGACGTGCGGGCGCCGGTTACCTGGGTAATGACAGGGACGCTGCCGGCGATGCGGATGGTCTGGGTCGGCGCGGGCGACGGCGTGACATCGGCTCCGGCGGCCTGCAACCGCGAGGTGATTGTGATGACTCCGGCCACGGTGCCGGTCTGCACGCTGACCGATGTCGAACCGGTGGTGGAACCGGCCGGGATGGTGATCTGCACGGTACGGCCGCCGCTGCTGAACTGGATGGCCGGATCGTCGGGCCCGGTGCCCGGGGCGAAAGTCAGAGTCAGGGTGACGACGATGTCCACCGGGAACGCGCTGCCCAGAGAAACCGTCACTTGCGGCTGCTGCAGAGGATTGGCCGAGCCGCCGCCGCCCCCGATGTTAAACGTGGGAGTCGAAGGCAGCGATATGGTAACGGTGTAGCTCTTGCTCACGGACGTGCCGCCGGCGTCCTTGACGGTGGCGGAGACGTTGAATGTGCCGGGCGCGTTGGGACTGCCGGTGATGGCGCCGCTCGAAGAGATGCTCAGGCCGCCGGGCAGTCCGCTGGCGCTCCAGGTGAGGGGTGTGACGCCGCCGGTGGCGTTAAGACCGGCGCTGTAGGACACCCCGACTGTGCCGTTGGGCAGGGAAGCGGTGGTGATCGTGAGGGCCGCGGCGGCGACCTTCACGGTGTAGGATGCGGTGGCGGTGGCGCCGGTGCTGTCCTTCACGCTGGCACTGACGGTGAACGTGCCCACGGCGTTGGGAGCGCCGGTGATGGCGCCGGTGGAATCGCCGGTCACCCCGCCGGGCAATCCCGTGATGTTGAAGGTGTACGGGCGGACGCCGCCGGATGCCGTGATGGAGGCCGAATACGCGGCTCCGACAACGCCATCGGGTAGCGACTTGGTGGTGATTACCAGGTCGGCGGGGACGATCTTGATGGTGAACCTCGCGGTGGCGGTCGCCGGCGGCACGGCCGAGTCCGTGGCCGTGGCGCTCAGGGTGAACTGCCCCGCAGTGTTGGGCGTGCCGGTGATGGCGCCGCCAGGGTCAAGGCTCAGACCGTCGGGCAACCCGCTGCCGCTGTATTTCAACGGCGGGGTGCCACCCAGCGCAGCAATCTTCGCGGAATAGACGACCCCGACCTTGCCGTCGGGGAGCGCGGCGCCTGTGAAGGAAAGGGCCTGCGCCACTACCGTGATGGTAAACGGGCGGGAAGTGCTCGTGTTGGCGCTGTCGGTGACGCCCGCTACGCAGGTGGTGGTGCCGGGCGTGGTCGGCGTTCCCGAGATCGTCACCACGGAGTAGGAGAGGCCGTCCGGTAGCGAACAGGTCAGTGTGAACTTGTAGGGTTGGACGCCCCCGGTGGCGGAGAGCGTGATCGTGACCGGGGTTCCGGCGGTGACCGTCGTGCTGGAGTCGGCCAGGGTAAGGGGCGACGGATGGATCACGATCGTAAAGATCTTGGAAATGATGTCGCCGGCCTGGAGGGTCACGTTGACGCCGAAACTGAATGTTCCGGCGCGCAAGGGAAGTCCGTCGATGCGCCCGCTGGAGGCGATTTGGAGGCCGTCGGGCAACTGGCCCGAACCGAGCGAGTAGGTGATCGGGCCGTTGGCGTTGCTCGTATCGAGGTTCACGGCGTAAAAGATCCCAACGGTGCCGTCAGGCAGGTTGGATGGCGTCGTAATGACCGGAGCCGGCCTGACGATGGTCAGCGGGAAGGTGGTTTGTACCGTGGTCGCGTAGGAATCCGTCACCTTGACCGTCACCGTGACGGTGCCCGGCGTCTGCGGGGTTCCGGTGATGTCGCCGGTCTGGGGATTGGCGAACAGGCCGAGCGGCAGTCCGCTGATATTCCACGAGTAGGGGCTTGAACTGCCCCCGCCAGTCGCGGTGAGGCGGAAGGTATACGGTGTCCCGACCGTACCATTGGGGAGAGCGCTGGTGCTGATGGCAAGGGTCGAGTTGACCGTCAGGTTGATCGTGCCGG
Organism: Acidobacteriota bacterium; assembly: GCA_018268835.1. Classification (GTDB taxonomy): domain Bacteria; phylum Acidobacteriota; class Terriglobia; order Bryobacterales; family Bryobacteraceae; genus Solibacter. Next base: position 46,322 of record JAFDVU010000028.1, read on the forward strand.
TGGTGCTGCCGCCGGGGTTCACCACGCGGACCGGAATGGGCCCCGGGGCGGCGACCAGATTCCCTGGGATGGCCACGGTCAGGGTGGAGGCGTTGACCAGTGTCGCCGGCAGGGCGGATGCGCCCAAATAGACTGTGGGAACGTAAGGGCCGGTGTTCACGTCCGGCGCGCCGATGCGGCTCGCGAAGTTCGTTCCGGTGAGTGTGAGGGTGAACGCCGCGCCCATGTTCACAGTCGGCGGGCTCAGGTTGGAGAGCGTGGGAGGCGCGATAGTGAGGGTCTGGCTGCCGTAGTTGATGTTGTTCGGTTGCAGCACGCCGACGCTGACCGTGGCGGGCGATGCCAATTTGGAAGTCGGCACGTAGGCGGTGAGTTGCGTCGGAGACACGTAGCTGGTGTTTGCCAGGAAGGTTTCGACGTCATTCACCGTCCAGGAGATCAGCGATCCGCTGGTGAAGTTCGCTCCGGTCACCGTGATGGGATAGTAGCCGGATCCGGCGGGGATGGAATTCGGCGCCACCTGGCTTACCACCGCGGGCGCCACCACCTGGATGTACTCCGATTGGTTAGGCTGACCCGATACCGGCGCCACATTGCCCCATATGTCGGTTAAGGTCGGCGTGAACGAGTAGATTCCGGCGGTCGTCGGCGTGCCGACGAGGTAGTACGGAGCGGCGGTGGTGCCGACGGGATACTGCAGCACGCCCAGTCCGGGCGGCACGGACCCCGTTACCGAGTTGAGGGTGAAGGGCGCGGTGCCGCCCGTGATCACCGGCGCGAGGTAACTGGTCCCGGTAGTTCCCACCGGGAGCGGCGATACCAACTGCATGGGGGCGTTGAGGCCGAAGTTGGTCGTCGCCGAGAGGTTGCCCTGCTGCACCCTGATCTGGACTGTCCGCGGGTTGGTGCCGAGCGCTGCAGCGAAGTTGGCCATTGGCACGTAGGCAACGACGACGTTGGAATAGAAGTAATTGACCGAGAGTGGAACGGGAGTATTGTTGATCGGGTCGGTCCAATACAGGCTCGGCTGAAACCCGAGATCGAAAGTGCCGTTGAGGAAGATCAGGATGTCGCCGGGAGTGCCGATCGTAACGGCCTGCACGTCCAGCGCCGCGCATTCGCACACGAAGCTGGATTGCACCGAGGTGATGACCGGCTGAACCGGCCCGGTTTGGGCTAGGGCGGGTGCGGCCAGGACGGCGAGCGCCATCACCGGCAGGATGGCTTTGAGGGGCGCGTTCTTCATCCGATTACCTCGCATGGACTATCCGGAGTCTTCTCATTATGGTACGAATCGGCTGGGAAACAAACAGGATTGCTGCCGGCTCAGTCGCGCAGGTCTACAATCGTGGCGCCCCAGCCCCCGGCTTCGGGCGGGGCGTCGCGGAACGCGGCGACCAGGGGACTGCGCGAGAGCACCCCTCGCACGACCTCCCGCTGCACGCCGATGCCGCGCCCGTGGATGATCCGCAGGGCGCGCAGCCCCATACCGTGTGCCTCGGCGAGGTATTCCTCGACAACCGCCTTCACGTCCCGTGGCGGTACGGTGTGGAGATCGAAGACGTCGGTGATTGGGATGCGGACGGGTTCCGGTTCGGACTCCATAGCCTCAAAAACCAAAAAGCCCGACCCCTCCGCGGGATCGGGCTTTTCCGATTACCTTTGCTACAAGCGCACCTGAAGTTAAGCGACCTGCTGCCGGCTGTGGCTCATGATCGCTTCCATCTGATCTTTAATGCGGAGCTTGAGTTTCTTGATGCGATGCTCTTCCAACTCTTCCTGCTCAGTCGGATGAGGCAGCGCTTCCAGCCTGTCCAATTGCCGCGAATACTCTGAGTGCTGGTCGGCAAGCTGGCGGAACTCTTCGTTCGTTGCCATCAGATGCGCTTTCAACTCTTCCTGTGCCATCCGTTCCATATGGGGCAATTCCTCCCAGTGAGGTTGCCGCGCCGAGTCGGTCTATGGAAGGCTCGGTGGGTAATCTCTCGATGAAATGAACAACGACGGTTTCCCCGTCTAGCAGCCACCTTAACATGAATGAAACTTCATGACAATAGCCGATTCCGGCGGCGAGGAGTAGTAGTCACGCCTTATGCTAAATTCCTGAAAACCAAGGTACTTATAAAACGTCAGGGCCTCCTGGTTGGAGGCCCTGACTTCCAGGAACACGTTGCCACGAAAGTTGGTGACCGCCGCCCGGAACAGGCCCGAGGCGATGCGTTTCCGGCGAGACGCGGGCGCCACGGCAAGGTTGAGCAACTCGCACTCGTCCGGCGCGAGGCGGCGCAGTACCAGGAATCCGGCGATGGCGCCGCCGTCCGCCGCGACCCACAGTTCGTGGCTCAGATAATCCCGCGGATCCCAATGCGCCGCCTGCGGAGCCTGGCGCTGAATCTCTTCCACGGCGGAGAGATCGGCTGGGCAGCCGCGGCGGTATTCTGGGAGCATTGATGTCATTATGCACACGGACTCTGGCGCTGTTCTTCCTGATGGCCCAGCCGTTTTGGGAACAGCGGCCGCCGGAACAGTGGACTTTGGATGAGATTGCGCAGATGCGCAGCAACAGTCCGTGGGCGCAACCCATCGGGCAGGTGGCTCCGGTGACCGCCTTCCTGGCGACTGCGGCGCCCATCGAGCAGGCCGAGGAAGAATTGCGGCTGCGTCTGAAGAAAAATCCCCATCCCTTACCGGAGCCGGATCCGGATTACACGGACTACCTGCGCGATCACCGCGGCGATGCCCTGGTGCTGGGTGTCGCCTACCCGCCCATGGATACCTTCGGCAAGCCGGGCGAGGACAAACTGATGGAGCAACAGACGGCGATGGTGGTCGGCCACAAGGAATACCGCATCCTGGGCTACTTTCCTCCCACGCCCTCCGACCCGGTGCTGCGCCTGGTGTTCCCGCGCGCCGTCAAGGCCACCGATAAGAACGTGCAATTTCGTCTCTACCTGCCCGGTTTGAGCTTCCCGGAGCGGGACGCGGGGTTCGCCGTCAAAGATCTCATGTACCAGGGCAAGCTGGCGATGTGAGCGCGGGCTACTCCCAACTCAGCACGACCTTGCCGGAGTTGCCGGAGCGCATCGCGTCGAAGCCCTTTTCGAACTCGGTGTAGTGGTAGCGGTGGGTGATGACCGGCGAAATATCCAGCCCGGACTGGAGCATGACCGTCATCTTGTACCAGGTTTCGTACATTTCGCGGCCGTAGATGCCCTTGATGGTGAACATGTTGAAGATCACCGTCTTCCAATCGATGGCCATTTCGCCGTTGGGGATGCCCAGCATGGCGATGCGCGCGCCGTGGCTCATGTTGGCCAGCATGTCGCGGAAGGCGGCGGCGTTGCCGGACATCTCCAGGCCCACGTCGAAACCTTCGGTCATGCCGAGTTCCTTCTGCACCTCGGGCAGGGTCTTTTCCTTCACGTTAACCGCCAGCGTGACTCCCAGTTTGCGGGCCAGTTCCAGGCGGTAGGGGTTGAGGTCGGTGATCACGGTGTAGCGCGCTCCGGCGTGGCGCGCGACCGCGGCGGCCATGATCCCGATGGGCCCGGCGCCGGTGACCAGCACGTCTTCGCCGAGCACGGGAAAGGAAAGGGCTGTGTGGACGGCGTTGCCGAAGGGGTCGAAGATCGAGGCGACGTCGAGGTCGATGCCCTCGTGGTGGCGCCAGATGTTGGTCATGGGCAGCGCGATGTACTCGGCGTACGCTCCCGGGCGGTTGACTCCGACGCCTTTGATATGGGCGCAGAGGTGCCGGCGGCCGGCGAAGCAGTTGCGGCAGCGTCCGCAGACCACGTGGCCTTCCCCGCTGACGATATCGCCGGGGAAGAAGTCCGCCACGTTGGAGCCGACCTTCTCGATGCGTCCGACGAATTCGTGGCCGACGGTCATGGGTACCGGGATGGTCTGCTGTGCCCACTCGTCCCAGTTGTAGATGTGCACGTCGGTGCCGCAAATGCCGGTCTTCATCACCCGGATCAACACGTCGTTGATGCCGATTTCAGGGACGGGAACGTCCTCCAGCCAGAGACCCGGCTCGCGCATGCTTTTCACCAATGCCTTCATGGTTCTACGATAGCGTGTAGCGGGGTATGCCCAAACACCTTCTGCTTTTTGCCGCCACCACCGGGTACCAGATCCGCGTCTTCGCCGACGCCGCGCGGCGCATCGGCGCGAAGGTGACGCTGGCCACCGACCGCTGCCACATCCTGGACGATCCGTGGGGCGACGATGCCGTGCCTGTGAAGTTCGACCGCGTGGGCGAATCGCTGGCGGTGCTGCGCGAATGCGGCCTGAAAGTGGACGGCGTGACCGCGGTCGGGGACCGGCCCGCCGTGCTGGCGGCGGCCGCGGCGGAGATGTTCGGTGTCCCGTTCCATCCGCATGCGGCCGCCCTCGCCTGCCACGACAAGCATCTGGCGCGCAGCCTGTTCCGGGCTGCTGGATTGCGCGTCCCGGAGTTCTTCCCGGCCGGCGTGGACGAGGACCCGGCGGAGGTGGCGGCGCGGGCGATGTATCCGTGCGTGCTCAAACCGCTGGGGCAATCGGCCAGCCGCGGCGTGATCCGCGCGAACGACGCGACGGAATTCGCCGCCGCCTTCCGCCGCATCGCGCGCATGGGGCAGAAGGAACTGCAGGTGGAGGCGTACATCCCCGGGCGGGAGTTCGCCATCGAGGGCGTGGTGACGCGCGGCGAACTGCAGGTGATCGCGATCTTCGACAAACCCGATCCCCTGGAGGGGCCGTACTTCGAGGAGACGATCTACGTGACGCCCTCGCGCGAACCGGCCGAGGTTCGAGCGGCGCTGGTCGAGACCGCCGCGCGGGCGGTACGCGCTGTGGGGCTGAGCCACGGTCCCGTGCACGCGGAATTGCGCTACAACGACGCGGGAGCCTGGATCCTGGAGGTGCACGCCCGGCCCATCGGTGGGCTGTGCGCGCGCGCCGTGCGGCTGGCCGACGCCATCCCGCTTGAAGAAATGATCCTGGTGCACGCGCTTGGCGGCAACGTGCGCATGGCGGAGCTTGACGCCGGGGCTTCCGGCGTGATGATGATCCCGATTCCCAAGGGCGGGATCTACCAGTCGGTGGACGGTGTCGAGCGGGCGCGCTCGGTGCCGGGGATCGAGGACGTGGTGATTACGGCCGCCGAAGGGCAGAACCTGGTGCCGCTGCCGGAGGGGTCGAGTTACCTGGGGTTCATCTTCGCGCGAGGCGAGACCCCGGAGAAAGTGGAAGCGGCACTCCGGCGGTCGCACGCGGAACTCGAGTTCCACATCGCGACCGTGCTCGAGACCCTCAGCCCTTCGTCTTAGGCGGCACAAAGTCGGGAGGGAGCGCGGCGCCCTCGCCGAAGAAGTAGTTGTCCATCTGCTGGATCAGGAACTCCTGCGCCTGCTGGGTGCCGAGATTGAGGCGGTATTCGTTCATGAGCATCTTCATGTGCTCGACCCACATCTTCCACGCCTCCTTGGAGATGTTGTCGTAGATCTTCTGGCCCAGCGGATGGCCTTCGAACGGGATCTCGTCGAGACCCTCCATCTCCCGCTGGAATTTGACGCAAAAGACCTTGCGAGCACCCGGACGGATGGTGTTCGAGATCTGGTTGAATCCGCTGTTTCCGCAACCCATAATCTCCAGGATACTCTACTCGGGTCCCTTCGCCGGATAACCGATGGAATGGGCGAGCACGATGTGCTGGTCCGGGCGCAACCGCATGGTTCTGCCCAGCGCCGCGCGATCCACCGACGCGCGCACCACGGTGGCCAGACCATCGCTGGCGCAATAGAGGTAAACGTTCTGCGCGATGACGCCGGCTTCCACCCCGGAGTAGAGCAATCTGTCGTCGGGGGAGGAGTTGCCCATCTTCGCGTAATCCGCGACATAGACCAGGTTGACAGCGGCGGTGCGCACGAAGTCCTGGGTTCCGGTGGCGGAGCGCACGTCGTCGGGCAGGGTACCCTGCAGGCGGTGCGCCTTGGGTTCGTAGAGGTAGAGCCCGTCCGGCGTCGCGACGTAGACGTCGATGGTCTGCCGGTTCATGGCGGAGGGCGCGGTGCGGTGTCCGTCCTCGCGGTTGACGCCGAAGGCGGCCCAGAGCAGGTTGGAGAGTATCTGCGGCGGCAGTTTCTCCGGGCTGAAGGCGCGCGCGGATTTGCGCTCCTTGAGCGCCTGCATGAGCGGTTTCCCGCCAGTGGTCTGGGGCGCCGGAAGGTCGAGGGGTTTTACGTCTCCCGCAAGCAACAGAGCGGGGAAGAGGAGGACGACGCCGGAACAGAGGATGTTTCGCATGGCCGGCCAGCTTTCCAATAGGAGTTGGTTGTCCGAAATCAGGCTAGCACACGCCGCGTCGGTTTCGTACCATCAGGTGATTATGGCCCTGCGTTGGTCTGCGTGGCTGCTGTTGCCGGCTGTGGCGGCAGCACAGGAGGCCGCCCCGCCGGTCATCCGCGTGTTCACGCGCCTGGTGGATGTCAACGTGATCGCCCGCGATTCCCGGGGGCCCGTCGCGGGGCTCACGGCGGACGATTTCCGGATCTTCGATAACGGCGTCGAAAAGAAGATCGCCTTTTTCTCGGTCAACTCGGTTAAGCCTCCGGCCAAGCCGTTCGTGCCGCCCGCTCCGGAGGTCTACACCAATCGCCCGGAGGTGCGGCCGGATGCGGCGGTGCGCCTGACTGTAGTGGTGCTCGATGGACTCAACAGCAGCGTGGAGTACCAGATCCGCGCGCGCGCCCAGCTTCTGAAATTCGCCCGTGAAATCGGCCCGCGCGACCGTGTGGCCGTCTACGCGATGGCCGACAGGATGCGGCGCATCCAGGACTTCACCAACGATTCCGGGCAACTAGTCGCCTCGGTGGAGCGCTACACGCCGAACCTCTGGGTGGTGAAGGGCAGCCCGGCGGGAGCGGCGTCGCGCGGCATCCCAGGGAGCGAGGCGCTGCAAATCGCGGAGGGGTCGAGCGCCACCATGGAGGCGATGGCGGACTACTACCGGATGCGCGTCACCACCGACCTGATGAAGGAACTCGCGCAGGAGATCGCGCGCGTTCCGGGGCGCAAGAACATCGTGTGGCTCTCCGCGGGATTTCCCATGGAGATCCGGATGACGGGCGATAGCCCCGAGCATCCGACTTCATTTCGCGAGGAAATGAGCGGAAGCAGCAAGGCGCTGGCGCGCGCCAGCGCGGCGCTGTATCCGGTGGACGTGCGAGGCCTGGTGGCACCCAGCGGCGGCCAGACCGCGGCCGCGGTCGCGGACGGGGAAAGGAAGCGCCACTATTCCATGGACGTGCTTGCCGCGGTCACCGGCGGCAGGGCTTTCTATGACGACAACGACCTGGCCGCGGAAATTCGCGGTGCCGTCGAGGACGCGGAACTCACGTACACCATCGGGTTCTATCCGGATCCTGGCGAGCAGGACGGCAATTATCACCGGCTGCAAATCGAGGTGAAGCGGCCGGGCGTGCAGTTGCGCTACCGGGAAGGCTACGTCGCCGCCGATGCGCAACTGCCCCTGCCGGAGGCGGACGGCCGCGATCAAATCCGCGATGCGCTGGCCAGCCCCGTGGATGTGGCCGGCATGGCGCTCACCGTGCGCATCCAGCCGCGCGATCCGAAGAAACCGGACGCCATGCGGTTGACCATCGCGGTCCCGGCGAGGGATATCGACCTGCGTCCGCCGGAGAACGGCGTTGTCGCGACGCTGGATGTGATCGTCGCGCAGCGCGCGGCCGACGGGAGCGATCTG
>JAFDVU010000290.1 GCA_018268835.1 Acidobacteriota bacterium
CCACCAGCGCAAATACGCCGGTCAACTGTTTCACGGCCGCGCGCACGGCGTCTTCCAGGTTGCCTTCGAAGTACTTCTCCACCAGGTGCGCGATGATTTCGGTATCGGTCTCGGTCTTGAAGGCGTGGCCTTCCATCTGCAACTGTTCTTTGAGCGCAAGGTAGTTCTCGACGATCCCGTTGTGGACCACCACGAGATCCCCGTTGCAGTCGCGATGCGGATGGGCGTTCTCTTCGGTGGGGCGGCCATGAGTGGCCCAGCGGGTGTGCCCGATGCCGAAGGTGCCTTCCACCGGATTCATGCGGATGGCTTCTTCGAGGTTGCGGAGTTTGCCCTTGGCGCGGCGTATGCCGAGTTGCTCGTCGTCGCTATAGACCGCAAGTCCCGCGGAATCGTATCCGCGGTATTCCAGACGTTTCAGCCCTTCCAGGATGATGGGCACCGCACGGTGAGTCCCAATGTAGCCGACGATCCCGCACATATCCCTACATTATAGGGGCGGCGGCGCGCCCTCCCGGGAAAGCGCGGGTACCAGTCAGTCCAGGATCTCGACCCGGTACTCTTCGATCACCGGGTTGGCGAGCACGTCGTGAGCAATCGTTTCCACTTCGCGCAGAGCTTCCTCGCGTGAGAGACCGCCGGAAAGCCCGATCTCGAAATACTTTCCCTGCCGGACATCGGCGATCGCCTTGTGGCCGAGGCTGTTCAGCGCATGATGGACCGTCTGGCCCTGCGGATCAAGGACCGTGGACTTCAACGTGACGAATACGCGTGCTTTCATGGGGGAAACCCAATTATCGCACGCCCTCAGTTCAGCAGCGTTCCCTGCCGCAGGTATGCGGGCGTATCGATATCGTCCAGGTCGATGACCGGCTCGGCTTCCACCGGCGGCACCCGGGGCGGTTCGGGCTCGGCCGGAGCCGCCGCATACTCGACGGCTTCCACCGGCTCCGGCTCGGGCGGCGGCTGCACGCGCACCACCGGAACCACCGGTCCGCGCGTCTCCACCGGCTGCGAAACCGGCGGCTGGAAGCCGGTGGCGATCACCGTGATCTTCACGGCGTCTCCCATGGCTTCGTTCATGATCACGCCGAAGCTGATCTGTACGTCGTCGTATTGCGCGGCCTCGCGGATGATGGAGCACGCCTCGTTGACTTCATGCAGGCCGAGGCGGCTCGACCCGGTCACGTTGATCAGCACGCCGCGCGAACCCGCGATACGCGAATCCTCCAGCAGCGGACAACTGATGGCCTGTTTGGCGGCCTCCACCGCGGCGTCTTCGCCGTGCGCGATGGCGGTGCCCAGGATCGCGTAGCCCATCCCCACCATGGTCGCCTTTACGTCGGCAAAGTCGCGGTTGATCAGGCCGGGTGTGATGATGATGTCGCTGATGCCCTGTACCGCCTGGCGCAACAGGTCGTCGGCCACTTTGAAGGACTCGAAGAAGCTCGTGCCGCGCGGCACCAGGTGCAGCAGGCGGTCGTTCGGAATGGCGATCACCGTATCGACCGTGCCGGCGAGGCGCGCCAGCCCGTCCTCGGCCAGCTTCATCTTTCGCGGGCCTTCGAAGCCGAACGGCTTGGTCACCACCGCGATGGTGAGCGCGTCGAGTTCCTTGGAGAGGGAGGCGATCACGGGCGCCGCGCCGGTCCCCGTGCCGCCGCCCATGCCCGCCGTGACGAACACCATGTCCGCGCCCTGCAGCAGTTCCACGATGCGGTCGGTATTTTCGAGCGCCGCCTGGCGGCCGATCTCCGGATTGCCGCCGGCGCCGAGTCCGCCGGTCATTTTCGCGCCAAGTTGCAGCTTGTTGGGCACCTCGCAAGCGGCCAGGGCCTGCGAGTCCGTGTTCATCGCGTAGAATTCGACGCCTGCGAGGCCCTCGGCGACCATGCGCGCCACCGCGTTGCAACCGCCGCCGCCCACGCCGATCACCTTGATGCGCGTTCCCTGCCGCGCTTCCTCTTCGATTTCGTACTTCAAATCGTCCATTCCCGCGTCCATGATGCCCACGTTTGCCTCCTTACTTCAACATTCTGCCGAGCCAACTGGCATTGTCCTTCTGAAACTGCATCTGCTGTTTGAGCTTGGCCGAGTACATGGCCAGGCCCGCCGTCGTACACCACTCCGGGTCGTTCAATTCCGCCGGCCAGTCCTGGATCCCTTCGGTCCAGCCGAAACGCGTCTGACACTCGAGTATGTACTCGGCCGCGTCGCACAACCCGGGCAGTTTGGACCCGGCTCCGGTGAGGAATACGCCGCCGATCAGCGCGCGGTCCATCCCCACGCGCGCGAACTCGTTGCGCACGTGTTTGAAAAGCTCCACGGCGCGCGCTTCGAGAATGCGCGCCACGAAGCGGCGCTGCGTGTCGCGCCGTGGACGATCGTCCGGCACCGGCAGCTCGATGTGCACGTTCTCCGGCACCTCGCCGGAAACTGCGCTGCCGAAGGAAAGCTTCACCAGTTCGGCATCGTCGTAACCGAGGTGGAGGGCCTGCGCCAAATCGCGCGTGAAATGATCGCCGCAGATAGGGATCGCCGAAGCCAGGTGCATCGCGTCGCCGTAGTAAATCACCAGTTCGGAGCTCTGCGCGCCGATATCGACCACCGCGATGCCCTCGCGGCGCGCCTCCGGCAGCACCGCGGCATAACACGCGGCCATGGCTTCGAACACCGTCTCTTCCACCGCCAGATGCGCCTGGTTCACGGCGCCCACCAGCGAATTGTGCTCCTGCACCGAACACGTCACCAGGTGGACGTTGATCTCCAGGCGGCTGGCCAGCATCTTCCTGGGATCGCGATGGCCGGGGTGATCGTCCACTACGAAATCCTGCGGGAAGAGTTGCAGGACCATGCGGTCTTCCATCAACTGCACACGCGAGGCGCGGTCCACCACCCGGGTCACGTCGCGGCGGTCGATCTCCCGCACGTAGCCGAGTTCCAGCACGCCGCGCCCGCTATGCCCGCGCGTGGTTGGCCCGCCCATTCCCACCACGGCGGATTCCACGCTGACGCCGCCCGCCGCCTGTTCGGCCGCGCGTAGCGCGAGCAGCACGCTTTCGGAAACCGCGTTCTGGTCGGCGATACGGCCCTTCAGCCAGCCCTGGGACTCGGTGACCCCCGCGCCCAGAAACCGGATGCGGCCGCCCTCGTATATGCAGATCACGACACGGGTCCGCCGGCTCCCCGCGTCGATTCCAACCGCATATAGTGGTCTACCTGCCGCCATTAGTCCCTTATTCCTTTACCGTAATGCGATCGTCCAGCCTCAGATCGAACATCCGCGCGTTCGGCGACCGCTTGATGATCTCCGGATAGTGTTTCACAAAATTCTGATACCTCGCACCGTAGCTGCCCTCGCCCATCAGCAGGGTTACCGCGCGATTGTCCTCCTGCGCGATCAGCCGGACGTTCTCCGGGTCCGCCGTGTCCACCTCGGAGATCTCTTTCATGAGATAGCCCATCTCCGCCTGCACCCGCAGGAAGGTGGCCACGTGCGCGGCGCACTCCTCCTCGGAATCGCCTTCCTTGATGCCGCGCAGCACCGGAAACGCGAACTGCGCCTGCGCGGGCAGTTCCAGCAGTTTGCCGTGCGCATCGATCAGGGTCACGCCGCGATCCAGGTTGACGAACGCCACCGGCTGCCGCTCGCGCAGCCGCACCACCACGCGATCCGGCCACACGCGGGACACCGTCGCAGATTCGATCCAGTCGATCGCCTCCAGCCGGCGTCGCCGCTCCGCCAGCGGGATCAGGTAGATGCTGCGGCCGTAATCCCCGGCAAAAACGTGCTGCACCACGGAGCGGGAGGCGTAGTGCAAACCCGCGATCGTGATCGCGTCCTTGCGGTCGCGCGAGAGAACGAACTGCGGATCGCTCACCACGAACTGCCGCACCTTGAAGGCGGCCATCGCGGAGGATACGCCCAGCGCGGCCAGCGCGGCCACGCCCAGCACCAGCTTCCAGCGGAAGCGCGGCGCCGGCGGCGTCTTCTTGCTCTCACGCGGCATCGCCCGCTCCTTCCCTGAGTTTCGCCAGGATCCGCTCTCCCGCCTGCGTGACGCTGCCCGCGCCCAGCGTGAGCACCACGTCGCCCTCTCCCGCCGCGCGCACGATGGCGTCGATGCCGCGATCGAGCGTGCCCACGTGCTCCACGCCGCGATGTCCGAATTGCCGGATCCTCTCCACCAGCGCTTCCGCCGTCACCCCCTCGATGGGCTTCTCCGAAGCCGCGTAGATGTCCATCACGAACAGGCTGTCGGCCTGGTGGAAGGAACGCGCGAATTCGTCCATCAGGTGGAACGTACGGCTATAGCGGTGCGGCTGGAAAAGCACGTGGATGCGGCGGAAGCCGCACAGGCGCGCGCCGTCTAGCGTCGCCCGGATCTCCGTGGGATGGTGTCCGTAATCGTCCACCACGGTGACACCGCGCGCCGTGCCGCGCAACTGGAAGCGGCGGTCCACTCCGGTGAACGTGGCCAGGCCTTCGCGGATCGCGTCGGGCTTGACGTCGAGTTCCATGGCCACCGCGATGGCCGCGGTCGCGTTGAGCACGTTGTGCCGCCCGGGAATCGCCAGGTGGAAGCGTCCCAGGTCGGCGGAGCGGTAGCGCAGGCTGAAGTCGCTGGCGAAGGGTCCGCAGACGATCTCGCCGGCTTCCACGTCGGCCTGCGCGGTGGTTCCGTAGGTAATGGTCCGGCGGCGGATTTCGGGTAACAGGCCCTGCACGTTCCCGTCGTCCAGGCACACGATGACCGCACCGTAGAACGGCACCTCGTTGACGAACTCGATGAACGCGGCGCGGATCGCTTCGAGCGAAGGGTAATGGTCCAGGTGTTCGCGATCCACGTTGGTGACCACCGCGATGATCGGCGCCAGTTTGAGGAAGCTTCCGTCGCTTTCGTCCGCCTCCACCACCAGGAAGTCGCTGCGCCCGACACGCGCGTTGGACCCGCCCATCGTGCCCACCCTGCCGCCCACCACCACAGTGGGGTCCAGCCCCGCGTAGTTGAGGATGGTAGCGGTCATGGACGTGGTGGTGGTCTTCCCGTGGCTGCCCGCCACCGCAATCCCGTACTTGAGGCGCATCAATTCCGCCAGCAGTTCGCCCCGCGGGATCACGGGGATCTGCAGGCG
>JAFDVU010000291.1 GCA_018268835.1 Acidobacteriota bacterium
GTCCAGGTACTCCGCCAAGGTCGTGGGGCGTCCCTGCCGCTCGCGGTGGTACAGCCGCAGCTTGGAGACGTTCTCGAAAGGAACCGCCGCCAGGTGCCGCCTCACCAGGGTCCGCAGGCCGCTCATGCCGGATGGCCGGTGCTCGAACCCGAGTAATTTGAGATACCGTTCAAACTGCTCCGTCATGGGACAAATCCTCCAGCGAGGCCGCGGCCGCCCCGGCGCCCTGCGCGCCATCGCCAGCGGCACGGGATCCAGCTTATCAGGTGCCGGGCGAGCCCGTGCGGCAGGTGGAGTGTTTTCTCGATTTTTAATGCTAACTGATTGTGAAAACGTAAGATATCTGGCTTATCATGGGTTCGGATAGGGCTTCTCCCGGGAGCGTGGTACCATCCCTTAGATGGCGACCAAAATCACGATTCTCAACAACGGACCAATTCGCATCGAAGGCGAATTCGAGATCCTCGACCCGGCCGGTGCGGCCTTCGGGTTGGCCGGCCGCACAGTCATTTCGCTCTGCCGCTGCGGACAGAGCGCCAACAAGCCGTTCTGCGACGGGGCGCATGCGCGCACCGGGTTCTCCGACCCGGTCACGGCTCGCGAATTGCCCCCTCCCAAACCCAAACTGTGAAAGAGTTCCAAAATTTCTGACCCTTTCGGGCCATTGACCGGTAGCGAAAGTAACTTATTGATGGGATTGAGCGCCCTACTCTCTATAGATCGTCCTATGCCTACACTAGCCGCCTACGCAAGCGGCCCACGCACCGTGCGCCAGCTTCTGTGCTGTGCCGTTCTGATCGCCGCCGTAGCGCTTACCGCCGGTTGCGGGGACAAGGGTACTGCAGCCGCCAATCCCGGTGCCGGGGGCGGCAAGGGCGGGGGACGCCGCGGTGGCGGTGGAGATGTCCCCGTGACCGTGGCTACCGCCAGCCTGAAGGACGTCCCGGTGGAGGTGCAGGTCATCGGCAACGTCGAGGCCTATTCCACCATCACGGTCAAAGCCCAGGTGGGCGGGGAACTGACGGCGGTGCATTTCCGCGAGGGCGATTTCGTCAAGAAGGGGGACGTGCTGTTTGAGATCGACCGGCGCCCGCTGGAAGCCACCCTCAACCAGGCCATCGCCAATGCCGGGCGGGATCGCGCGACGCTGGGCCAGGCGGAAGCCAACCTGGCGCGGGACGCGGCCCAGGCCAAGTACGCCGAGTCGCAGGCCCGGCGCTACGCCGAACTGGCGCAGAGCGGCGTCATTTCGCGCGACCAGGCCGAGCAGTTGCGCGCCAATGCCGATGCCACCGCGCAGGCGGTGAACGCCGATAAGGCGACCATCGAAAGCGCCAAGGCGGCCATCGGCTCCAGCGAGGCGGCCGTGCAGCAGGCGCGCGTGCAACTCAGCTACACCACCATCCGCTCCCCCATCGACGGGCGCACCGGCAATCTCACCGTGAAGCAGGGCAATGTCGTCATGGCCAACAGCATGGACCTGATGACCATCAACCAAATCGAGCCCATCTACGTGACCTTCGCGGTGCCCGAAGCCCAACTCAACGCGATCAAGAACTACATGGTGAGCCAGAAGCTGGCGGTGCGCGCCAAACCCCAGGATGAGGACTCGTCCGAAGAGATCGGCGTGCTGACCTTCATCGACAACACGGTGGACACCACCACCGGCACCATCAAGCTGAAGGGCACGTTCACCAACTCCGATCACAAACTGTGGCCGGGACAGTTCGTGCGCGTCACCCTGCGGCTGACCACGCAGCACAACGCCGTGGTCGTGCCCAACGAAGCCGTGCAGGCCGGACAGAACGGACAGTTCATCTACGTGGTGAAGCCCGACCGCACCGTGGACGCGCGCCCGGTGGCGGTGGGCCAGCGGGTGGATCAGGATATGGTGATCAACTCCGGCCTTCAGGCGGGAGAGGTCGTGGTCACCGAGGGCCAGTTGCGGCTGGCGCCCAACAACCCGAACATCAAGGTGGCGGTTCGCGACGGTCGCGGCGGACGCGGTGGTCGCGGCGGACAGGCGCAGGGCATGGCCCCGGCGCAGGGAAGCACCGAAGCCGATGCGCAGCCGGCCCCGGACCAGCCGCAAGGCGCGGGCGGCGCGGGCAAGAAGGGCGGACGCCGCGGCGGGAGGAAGACTGAGTAGCGCCGCGCGGCGCGCGAGGGGGAGCAGGAGGGGAGGTATCCCGGCGTGAACATATCCGAAACTTTCATTCGGCGGCCGATCGCAACCAGCCTGATCATGGCGGCCATCGCGCTGTTCGGGATCATCTCTTACCGCGCGCTTCCGGTCAGCGACCTGCCGCAGGTCGATTACCCGACCATCACCGTGAGCGCCTCGCTCCCCGGAGCCAATCCCGACACCATGGCCTCGGCGGTGGCGACTCCGCTGGAGCGGCAGTTCACCACCATTGCCGGCCTGGATTCCATGATCTCCAACAGCGGCCAGGGCTCCAGCTCCATCACCCTGCAGTTCGATCTGAGCCGCGACATCGACGGCGCCACCGTGGACGTGGAAACGGCCATCGCCGAGGCCATGCCCCTGCTGCCTCCGGGCATGCCCACGCCGCCTTCCTTCCGCAAGGTGAACCCGGGCGACTCGCCCGTCATGTTCATGTTCGTCACCTCGCCCAGCATGCGGCTGAGCGATCTCGACGAGTACGCCGAGACCATCCTGGCGCAGCGCATTTCCATGGTGGAAGGCGTCGCCCAGGTGCAGGTGTTCGGTTCGGCCAAATACGCCGTGCGCGTCCAGGTGGACCCCGACGCGCTCTTCCACCGCCAGATCGGCCTCAACGAAGTCGACCAGGCGCTCCGCGACTGGAACGTCAACGTGCCCACCGGCACCCTTTACGGCCCCAAAAAGTCCTACAACATCACCGCCAACGGGCAGTTGATGAAGGCCAGGGAGTACCGCCCGCTGATCGTCACCTATCGCAACGGCGCGCCGGTGCGCCTCGGGGAAGTGGCCCACGTGCTCGACAGCCTGGAGGACGACAAGAACCTGTCCCTGATCTACGGCGGCGAGTACGGCATGGGGACCCGCGGCGTGAACCTCGCCGTGATGCGCCAGCCCGGCAGCAACACCATCGAGGTCACCGACGCCATCAAGGCGCTGCTCCCGAAGCTCGAAACCCAGATCCCACCGAGCGTGAAAGTTTCCGTTCGCGGCGACCGCTCGAAGAATATCCGCGAGGCGTTCCAGGACATTCAGTTCACGCTGGCTGCCACCCTGACCCTGGTGATCTTCGTCATCTTCCTGTTCCTGCGCAACGTGCGCGCCACCATGATCCCGGCCATGGCGCTGCCCTTCAGCGTCGTCGGTACGTTCAGCGTCATGTACCTGCTGGGCTTCAGCATGAACAACATCTCCATGATGGCCCTGATCCTCTCGGTCGGGTTCGTGGTGGATGACGCCATCGTCATGCTGGAGAACATCGTGCGCCACATCGAGCACGGAGAACGCCCGCTCGCCGCCGCGCTCACCGGCTCGAAGGAGATCGGCTTCACCATCGTCTCCATGACCCTCTCGCTGGCCGCCGTCTTCATCCCGATCCTGTTCATGAGCGGCATTCTGGGCCGCCTCTTCCGCGAGTTCGCCGTCACGATCTGTACCGCCATCCTCATCTCCGGACTGGTCAGCGTAACCCTCACCCCCATGCTGTGCAGCCGCTTCCTGGGAGAGATCAATAAGGAGAAGCACGGCATCTTCTACCGCTCCATGGAGCGGGTGTTCGACGGCATGCTGCGCCTCTACTCGGTGACGCTCACCTGGGTGCTGCGCCACCGCCCGGTGATGCTGGCTTCGTTCCTGTGCGTACTCGGCGTGACCGCGTACCTGTACGTGGTGGTGCCCAAGGGCTTCATTCCCGATACCGACAACGACAACTTCGGCGTGAACTTCGAAGCCGCCCAGGGCACCAGCTACTACCAGATGGTGAAGTACCTGGAAGCGGTCTCGGCCATCGTCGCCAAGGATCCCGACGTGGACACCTTCTACGCCTCCACCGGCGGCAACTTCGGCGGACCCTCCGGCGCCTCCGGCCGCATGATGGTCAACACCGTTCCCCGCCGGCAGCGCGTCTCCACCATCAACGACATCGTCAACCGCCTGCGTCCCAAGCTGAGCGTCTTTCCAGGGCTGCGGGTCTTCGTCTCGATTCCGCAGGCCATCCGCGTAGGCGGCCGCATGTCCAAGAGCAGTTACGACTTCACGATGTTCGGTCCGGATACCCAGCAACTCTATTCGCTGGCGCCGCAGTTTGAGCGGATCGTGGCCCGCCTTCCCGGTTTGCAGGAGGTATCGAGCGATCTGCAGATCCGCACCCCGCGCGTCAACATCGTGCTCGACCGCGACCGCGCCGCCGCCCTCAACCTCAACTGGAACACCGTCTCCAACACGCTCTACGATGCCTTCGGTCCGCGCATGGCCTCCACCATCTATGCGCCCACCAATCAGTACCGCGTGCTGCTCGAACTCGATCCCCAATACCAGAAGCACGCCGACGGGCTGAAGCAGATCTATCTGAAGAGCGACACCGGCCAGATGGTGCCGCTGGACGCGGTCTCCAAGCTGATTACCGACGCCGGTCCGCAGACCATCCCGCACTCCGGGCAGTTGCCCAGCGTCACCATCTCCTTCGCCCTCCGTCCCGGCGTGTCGCTGGGGCAGGCCACCGACGAGATCGAGAACGCCGCCAGGAACTTCCTCCCCGCCACCATCACCGGCACCTTCCAGGGCACCGCGAAGGTCTTCCAGGACTCCATGCAGAACATGGGCATCCTGCTGATTGTCGCCATCGCGGTGGTCTACATCGTGCTCGGGGTGCTGTATGAGAGCTACGTGCATCCGATCACGATTCTCTCCGGGCTGCCATCGGCCGGATTCGGCGCGCTGCTCACGCTGCTGCTCTTCAAGATCGAGCTCAGCATCTACTCGTTTGTCGGACTGATCATGCTGATCGGCATCGTGAAGAAGAATGCCATCATGCAGATCGATTTCGCGCTCGAAGCCGAGCGCAAGGAAGGCAAGTCGCCCGCGGAGGCGATCCACGAAGGCTGCCTGATCCGCTTCCGCCCGATCATGATGACCACCATGGCGGCGCT
>JAFDVU010000292.1 GCA_018268835.1 Acidobacteriota bacterium
TACGGGTGGGTGATTCCGGCGTTGCAGCGGCGCAAGGCGGACGCGGCGGACATGGTGAACGAGCTACGCAAGCAGGGCGCCGAGGTACACGTCGCGAACGCGGATTTCGACGCAGGAAAGGTGCACGTGGCCAAAGGCGACTATGTCATCCGCGGCGACCAGCCTTACCGGACGCTGGTGGACATGTACACCAGCGTGCAGAACTACCCGACGGCGAATCCGCGGCCGTACGACGACACCGGCTGGACCATGCAATACATGCGGGACGTGCAACTCAAGTACGTCACCGACAAGAGCCTCCTGGCGCAGCCGATGACGCTGCTGACGGCGGACGCCAAGGCGCCGGGCGGGGTCGAGGGCACTGGCGCCACGCTGGTTGTGGAGCACACCAGCGACAACAACCTGATGTCGTTCCGCCTGCGCAACAAGGACGTGGCGATGCTGGCGGCGGAGGACGATTTCGAACTGAACGGACACAAACTGCGTGCCGGAGCGTTCATCATCCCCAACGCGGACCGCGCGCGGCTGGAGCCGCAGATTCGCGATTTGGGGCTATCGGGGTGGGCGGTGGAGCAGGCGCCGGCTGTGAAGACGCATCCGATGACGGTGCCGCGGATCGGGTATGTGCATTCGTGGTCGCGCACGCAGGATGAAGGCTGGGTGCGGGCGGCGCTGGATTACTACGGCGTTCCGTACACTTACTTCGCCGATAAGTTGCTTAAGCAGGGGAACCTGCGGGCGAAGTACGACGTGATCGTGTTTCCGCACGTGGGCGGAACGTCGCAATCGATGATCAACGGGATCGCGATGACGGGGAACGCGCCGATTCCGTACAGGAAGACGGAGCAGACGCCGAACCTGGGCGGCGTGGACGAGACGGACGACATCCGCGGCGGCATGGGGATGGAAGGGCTCCAGGAGCTGGCGAAGTTCGTGCAGCAGGGCGGCACGCTGATCACCGAAGGCTCGACCACAACCCTGATGGCGGAGTACAACCTGGGCGGCGGGGTTACTGTGGAGCATCCGGCGAATCTGTTCGCGCGGGGCTCGATTCTGCGCGGCGTGATCGGCGATCTGAAGAGTCCGATCGCGTACGGGTATGAGGCCAAGGACCTGCCGGTGTACTTCAATCAGGATCCGGTGCTGAACGTACCGGCGGCGGCGGCGGGCGGTTTCGGCGGCTTCGGTGGAGGTCGCGGGGGGCCGATCAATGGCGGCGAAGGGCAGAACGTGACGCCGAACGCGCAGATGCTGAATATTCTTCCGCTGGATCCGGACAATCCGCTTCCGGCGGAGGCGGCGGGGCCAGCGGGAGGACGCGGCGGGCGCGGTGGGCGAGGCGGTGCGGCGGCGGGTGGCGGCGCGGGCGGACGCGGCGGATTCGCGCCGGCGGGTCCGCGTCCGCGCGTGGTGGTGCACTTCCCCGCGTCGCCGGGCGGCATGCTGCTCTCCGGCACGCTGGGCGGGGGCGAAGCGCTGGAGAATCGCGCGCTGGTGGTGGACGCGCCGATGGGTCAGGGCCACGTGGTGATGTTCGCGCTGCGTCCGTTCTGGCGCTGGCAGACGCAGGGGACGTTCATGCTGGCGTTCAACGCGATCCTGAACTGGGATCATCTGGACGCGGGGAAAGCGGAGGCGGCGGGCGCGGCGACGCGGTAGGGGTTGCAGCGGAGACGGCGTTCGCCGGTATATACTAGGCGAACGCCGAACCGGCAGGGACGGGGAACGGCGGCGGTTACTGCACTTAGACAGGGAGCATCATGAAGATCGCATCAGCGGTACTGGCCACAGTTGTGCTTTGCAGAATTGCATCCGCTGCCACGCCTGGCATCCAGGGCTTCTGGCGACTTGGCGAAGGAGATGCCGGAGTCGTGATTGGCGGCGCGGCGGGCAATGCCACCGCCGACAGTTCCGGTAACAGCAACGTACTCGGATTGAGCGGTTCGCCGGCGCCCACGTTCAGTTCGCTTGCGGCGCCCAAGAACAGCACGGTCTCGATGCTGTTCGGCGGCACATCCAACTACGCCGGCCCCGCCATGAATACGGGTACGGATAATTGGGGAATCGAAATCTGGGCTTACCCGACGAGTGCCGGCAACCGGGTTGTGATCTACAACGGCAACACGTCTAATGCCGGCTACGGCATCTACCAGCACACTTCGAACTGGGCGCTGCTCTACGGCGGAATTATTCTGCAGGACGCGGCACCGGTGGCCCTGAACCAGTGGACGGACCTGGCCCTGGTGCGCAGTAACGGCAGCGCCACGCTGTATGTCAACGGCGTTGCTCATGCGCTGACCACGGCGACGCCGAATGCGGTGGCGGGCAACATGGTGATCGCGGCCAACCAGTTGGGGACGGAACGATTTGTCGGGTACCTGGATGAGGGCCGCCTGTTTACCGTGTCCGGTGGTTTCGATCCGGCGAACCTGCAGGTGAACGGTCCGGGTGGGCCGGCGACATCGGCGGCGGGGGCGCCGGCACTGTCCGGCTTCGGCCTGCTGCTGCTGGCGACGCTGCTGGTGGCGGTGGCCACGGGCGCGATGGTTCGAATGCGCCGGCAGGAGTAGCGCGGCTGGGGGGCGCTGACGCGGCGGCGGGTGTCCGGTTTGATCCGAAGGTCGGCCGGAGGCCGACGGTACCTGGAGACTTGTCCGGTTTGATCCAAAGGCAGGCAGGGAGGCCTGCGGTACCTTCGCTTGACACTGTGTGCGCGCTCTATTACAGGTAATCGTGTCTGAATATCCTTTTTAACAGGGAGACGTCGTGACACTATCATCCGAAGAGCGGAACTTCGCCGAACAGGCTATCGCGGCGCACAGCGGTGGGCCCGGCGCGCTGCTCAGCATCCTGGAACGCGTCCAGGAGCATCATCCGCATAAATATTTATCAGCCGAAATTCTTCAATACATCGCCGAAAAAACGCAGATCCCGCTCGCCCAGATATATTCCGTCGCCACATTTTACGCACTTTTCAATCTCGAACCCCAGGGCGAACACACGATCTGCATCTGCCGCGGCACCGCCTGCCATACGCGGGGCTCGCGCAACCTGCTGGAGCGCCTGCGGCTCGAGCTCAATCTCCCCGAAGAGACGGAAGACGGCGCCAACAAGGTATCGCAGACGACGCCGGACCGCCAGTATTCGCTACGCACGGTGGCGTGTTTCGGACAATGCGCTCTGGCGCCCGTAGTGGAAGTGGATCACGCGATTTTCGGGCACATGAATGAACAGGCGCTTCATCGCGAGTTGGAGCAACTCGAAAAGGAGCGCGAACTGTGACGCGAATCCAGGATATTGGAAGCTTCGCGGCGGTACGCGAAGCCGGCATGGCGAAACTGCTGCCGCCGCGCCCGCGCATCGGCGTGGGCATGGGTACATGCGGCAAGGGTAACGGCGCCGAAGGCGTCTACCACGCCTTCGCCGAGGCGATCAATCAACAGGGCGGCGACGCGCGTCTGGCCAGCGTCGGGTGTTTCGGCTTTTGCGCCCGCGAGCCGCTCGTCAACGTGCGGGTGCCCGGCAAGCCGCTGGTGATTCTGCAACAGGTACAAGCCAGCGACGTGCGGCGCATTCTGGACGACGCCGCCTGCGGCAGCGTTCCGGAAGAGCTGGCTTTGTGCAAGATCGAGCAGTGGGACCACATCACCGCACACATCGACTACGGCACTGGGTTCCCCAGCATCCCGACGTGGGACGCGCTGCCGTTCTTCAAACCGCAGAAGAAGATCGTGCTGCGCAATGCCGGGCTGATCAGTCCGGACGATATTGAAGAGTACATCGCGGTGGGCGGCTACCAATCCTTGTATAAGGTACTGATCGACGCCAACCCCGAACTGGTGATCGAACAGATCAAAGCGGCGAAGCTGCGCGGACGCGGCGGCGCCGGGTTCCTCACGGGCCTGAAGTGGGAGTTCCTGCGCAAGGCCGAGGCGTCGCGGAAGTACGTGATCTGTAACGCCGACGAAGGCGACCCGGGCGCCTATATGAACCGCAACGAGATCGAGAGCGACCCGCACGCGCTGCTGGAAGGCATGATCATCGGCGCGTACGTGATGGGCGCGACCGAGGGCATCGTGTACGTACGCGCGGAGTATCCGCTGGCGGTTCACCGGCTGAAGCGGGCGATCGACCAGGCGCGGCAATCGGGCATTCTCGGCGACAACATCATGGGCCGCGGCTTCCGATTCGACATCCAACTGGTAGAAGGCGCGGGCGCCTTCGTGTGCGGCGAAGAGACGGCGTTGATCGCGTCGCTGGAGGGCTTTTCCGGACGGCCGCGGCCACGCCCGCCCTTCCCGGCGCAGAAGGGACTGTACGGGTTTCCCACCAACATCAACAACGTGGAGACCTGGTACAACATCGCGCCGATTGTGGCCAAGGGGCCGGCATGGTTCAGCGAGACCGGAAGCACGCGCAGCGCGGGCACAAAGGTCTTCTCCCTGGTGGGCAAGGTGGCCAACACGGGACTGGTGGAGATGCCGCTGGGCACGCCGCTCAAGACCTTCATCTACGACGTGGGCGAAGGCAGCACGGGGCGTCAGGTAAAGGCGGTACAGACCGGCGGACCGTCGGGCGGCTGCATTCCGCTGGAGATGTTCGATACCCCGGTGGACTACGAGACGCTGGCGCAGCTCGGCTCCATCATGGGGTCGGGCGGCATGGTGGTGATGGATGAAGACAACTGCATGGTGGATGTAGCGCGGTACTTCATCGAGTTCACGCACTCGGAATCGTGCGGCAAATGCATACCGTGCCGCGTGGGGCTGGACAAATCGCTGCGCATCCTGAACGCGTTCACGCAGGGGCGCGCGACCGAGGAGCACCTGGACCAGCTCGATGAGATGGGAGACATGATCCGCGATACGTCGCTCTGCGGGCTGGGGCAGACGGCGCCCAATCCGCTGTTGACGACGATGCGGCACTTCCGGCACGAGTTCGAGGACCACATCCGCGCCAAGCGATGCCGCGCGGGCGTGTGCGGGGAACTGGCGCTCTCGCCGTGCGAGAATTCCTGTCCGCTGCACATGAACATCCCGCGCTTCCTGCAGCTTTACCAGGACGG
>JAFDVU010000293.1 GCA_018268835.1 Acidobacteriota bacterium
GGTCGTACGCGATCTGCCCCCAGTTCGTCATCCGGTTCTCCACGTCGTACCCCGCCCCGGCCGGGTTCCCGACGTGTCACGCCCTAAGCCCGCGCCGAAGGCACGGCCTGCCGATATTCTGCGAAAACTGCGGATTCTCAGGAAATCGATCAGCGTTCTTAAACGAAATCGATCAGCATTCTCAGGTCGGCGATCATTATCGGAGCGAAGCGACGCTGGCTTGTTCGATTCTCAACTGAGCTGATCGTTTTCGTCAAGACCTGACCCCCTTTTCGGAGCGCAGCGACGCAAGCGGCCACTGCGGGAAAAGGGGCGCGGGGAAAGGGGCGGCAGCCCCGTTCCCCGCTCAGCAATGGAGCGTTCCCGAGCGCGCTTTTCAGCGCTCGGCCTTTACCCCCTTCTGCTTCCTCATCGAGTCCCCCCGCAACTCGATCCGATGCGCATTATGTACCAGACGATCGAGAATCCCGTCCGCCACCGTCGCGTCGCCGATCTGCTCGTGCCATGTGGCTACCGGCACCTGCGAGGTCAGAATCGTCGACCGCGTCTGATAGCGGTCCTCGCAGATCTCCCAGAAGTCCCGCCGCTCGGTTTCGCTCATCGGCGTCATCGCCCAATCGTCCACTACCAGCACATCGGTCCGCGCCAGCCGCCCCAGCAGATTCCGCAAGCTCCCGTCCGCCCGCGCCAGCGCCAGATCGCGGGCAAGCGCCGATGCCCGGCTGTAGTACACCAGATATCCGTCGCGGCATGCCTTATGCGCCAGCGCCGACGCCAGAAAACTTTTCCCGCAACCGGTCGGGCCCACAATGAAAATGTTCTCGTGCCGCGCCACCCAAGCCGATTCCTGCGCCAGCGTCCTCACCATCGGCTTATCGATGCCGCGTTGCGCGCGGTAATCGATATCCTCCACGCATGCTCCGCCCCGCAGCCGCGCCCTCTTCAAACGCTGCTGGAACGCCAGGTTCTGCCGCCACGTGTACTGCCGGTCCACGATCAGCGCCAGTTTCTCTTCGAACGACAGTTCGCGCGCTGCCTCGTCCTGCTCCATCGCCTCCAGCCCCGCGACCATCCCCTGCAGCCGCATGCCGATCAGCTTCTCAATCGTTGGTTGATGTAGCATCGTCTCTCTCCTTACTGGTAGTATTCGGCCCCGCGAATGTTGTCATGCCCCGCTCCCCGCAATGGTTCCGGCGACTCCGGCAGCGGCTGCGTATCCAGAGCGTGCAACAGAATCGACTTCACGCTCTTGTAGCTGGCCGCGCCACTCACCAGCGCCCGCTCACAGGCAGCCTCCAGACGGCGCGGTCCGTATTTCTCGCCCAGCCGCAGCAGTCCCAGGCAGGAACGATAGCCCATCTCCGGATGCGGATACCCGTCCAGGATCTGCTGGAATAGCTGTGCGGTAAACACTCCCGTCTTCCGCGCCCAATCGATCAGCCGCGATGGCGGCCATTGCAAATGCTCGCGATGCGACTTCGGCCGGTGCTCGGCCACGGTGACGGCTGTGTTGGGCTTGCGCGCGCGCAGGTGGGAGGCTACCCGGGTGCCACGGTGGAAGATCTCGACGGTCGATGGCGTCGTGCGCACTTCCACCCCCTGCCGCGCCAGCGTGTACGGCACGCTGTAGAAACTGTGGTCCACCTGCACGTGGTAATCGATATTGACCACCGCCTTGGACCAGACGGACTGGTCGTAGCGTTGTGCCGGCAGCGGACGCAGCGCCGGCCGGTCGACTTCCTCGAATACACTGCCGCGGCATCCCTCGCGTTTGCGGAACGGCCGCCGATTCAGTTTTTCGAGCAGTTCCGCGATGGCGCCGTTGAGATCCGGCAGGGAGAAGAAGCGGCGGTGGCGCAACGCCGCTACAATCCAGCGCTGCGCCACCTGAACGGCCGCTTCGACCTTGGCCTTGTCGCGCGGCTTGCGGACGCGCGCCGGCACCACGCCGATGCCGTAGTGCATGGCCATCTCCTGGTAGGTCGGGTTCAGATCCGGCTCATAGCGGCAGGGCTTGTTGACGGCCGTCTTGGCGTTGTCCGGAACCACCAGTTCGGGAACGCCGCCGAGGAACTCCAAAGCGCGGATATGGGCGCCGATCCAATTCGTCAATTCCTGGCTTTCGGTGGCTTCGGCGTAGGTGTAACTGCTGGCGCCCAAAGCGGCCACGAACAGCGACGCGGGACGGGCTTGACCGGTGGCCGGATCGTAGACGGGGATGGTGGCGCCAGCCCAGTCGATAAACAGTTTCTCTCCGGCACGGTGTTGCTGACGCATGACCAGGTCCTGCCGCCCGCGCCATTCTTCGTAGTGTCGGCAGAAACTCGGGTAGGAGTAGTGCCCCTCGGGATGGGCGTCCCGATATTCCTCCCACAGCAACTGCAGGGTGGTGTGCCGGTTGGAGGTCAGTTCGTGGCGGACCGCGGCGAAGTCCGGAAGCGGACGAGATGGCGCTGGCGGCTCGATGCGTTCGGGGCCGAAGAGCCGGGCTTCCAACTGCGCTTCGTCGCAGTCTTCGGGGAGGGGCCATTTCAGCTTGGCGGCCTCGAAGCGGCGCAGGTAATCATGAACGGTGCTTTGGCTGAGTTGGGCGGCGCGGGCGATCTGGCGTTGGGGGAGTTTCAGGTCGAAGTGCAGCCGCAGCACTTCGTGGATCTTTCGCATGGAGACTCTCTTTCTGGGCACCCCTTCATGAGAGGGGAAACCCGTTGGTGTTCTCCAGCGCCGCCAAGCTGTTTTCCACAGCCGTTCTCAGCAAATCGATCAGCGTTCTCACCGGCCCGATCAGGTGATCGGTCTCCCGTGAGAATCTTGATCGCTTCCCCTTAAGAACGTTGATCGCTTTCCCATGAGAATGCTGATCGGAATCGCGCAAGAACGGTGATCGGTTACGCTAAGAATCCGCACTCGTGCTGCCCGAAGTACCACAACTCCGTCACTTCCCCGGCCACCCCGTAGCTCGCGCTCGCCACCTGCCCGTACACCGTGTCCACCATCGTCCCCACCCGCCCCATGGCGTCGAACGTCATCTGGTACACCGGCGCCACTCCCGCGATCCCCGGATAGTTGATCTGGGTCATCCTGCCTTCATTGTCCCAACTGTAGCCGGTGTCGAAGATCTGCGTCCCGTCGCTGAACTGCTGTGCCGTCACCCGACCGGCGGTGTTGTAGCTGTACATGTACTGGAAGTTGTGTCCCGAAGGGAAGGTGACCGCGGTGAGGCGTCCCACGGCGTTCTGCGAATAGGAGGAGTTCAGCGGATTGGTGTCGTAGTAGTAGTGCACGCGCTGCGCGGTCTGCTCGTGCATATACATGGTCCCCGTGCCTGGATCCCACGAGACCGCCCAGTGCTGCACCTCGGTCAGGCGCCCGTAGGAGTCGTAGGTGTAGCGCGTCTCCTGGCCCTTGGCGTCGGTGCGCTTGGTGACGTGATGGGCACCGTCGTACTCATACGTGACCGTGCCGTTCTCGGGGTTGGTGGTGCTGATCAGGTTGCTCCCCGAATAGACAAACGTGCGCGTCTGCGTGACGCCGTCGCGCGTCATCGATACCCCGGTCAACTGCCCCACCACGCTGTACGTGTAGTTGGTGATCAGGTCGGCCCCGCCGGCCGGATTGGGCTCGATGACGCGGATCAGGTTGCCCATCGCATCGCTCTGCTGGATCTTCCACTTGCCGGCCGGGTCGGTCGGGGAACGTCGACCTCCCTCCGACAGTCCCACCCCGGAAGGTTGGAAACTGGCTCGGCTTCAGACTACGTTCCGTCAGTCCCCAGGTTTCCCCCAGGTTTCCAGGTTTCCCCCATACTCCGACCGGGCACGCGGTCGGAGCGGGAATGGTCACCGTAGGCCCGGCACTACGAACGTGTGGCGGGCGTCCCGACCTACGGCTCGCCACGTCGGGTATGAACAGAGCCTTACGGACACACCGCAAGAATCTCGTCGAACGACCACCAATAAGGAAGGGACGGATCGTAGTCGGGGTCGTCGAGTACATAGCAGCTAAAACCCTCGCCGTCGACAGAGATCAGAGACAGAGAAACGAGCCTCCCCTGGGCGCTCTGTACTCTAACCCGCCCGCCAACTCTCTTTCTCAAAGCCGCGATGGCAAGATCGTCCATGATAGCACCAACCTAAGTGTAGGTCTTTTCCTGCTCGGCGATCCAACCGCTCGTCACATCATCGGTCCTGTCCGACATCCCGGAAGCATCCTACCAATGCCGGGCATGAGGCAAGGATTGACCACGATGATTATGGAACTGCCCGGAGGCAGAGGGGCAGGTGCCCCGATGGTCGGTGGCACTCGCCGTGGCCAAGGCGAGTAGGGTCCTCGTGCGCCAGGAGGCGGAATAGGCTCCGAGGGGATCCTGCTTCCCGGCGGAACCGGTTCACCAGGATGTGAACGGACAGGCCCATTCCACCGATGAATGTGCGGATTCGACGGTCCGTTGTTTTGATAGTCGATGTCGTACATAGCTCTGCCCGTAGGGCCAAAGATACGGACTCGAGGGCCATGGCTAGCGTTGGGGTCAATGTAGAATGAGTGCGGTGGCTGGCCGACAAGAGGAATAATCCCTCCTTGTTGAGTGGCCGAGACCGTTGTAGAAAAGCAAGTCATACCAGGATCACATTCCACATAACTGCCAGTTCCACCCACTGCATCTGGAGCGCTCTCCTCACCTCCAATCACGGGCATGAGTACGTCGTAGTCTCCACCTATTGCGTCCCGGCTCCCGATCGAAATCGTGCCGGGTCCTGACGTCCCAGGGGAAGGCGCAGTGCCGGTCACACTGAAGCATGTTGCTCCTGCTGAGCACGATACAAAATCAGTCTTGTCAAGCCCTTCAGGATCCCCGAAAGTAATGGGATCATTTGTCACATAGGAATAGCGATTCCAACTGCTCGGATCTTCCACCCCCGCGCTCGCCTTGTATGGATCCGGCGTGCCGAACCTCCCCGTGCCGACCCCGTAGTATCGTTGATCCGCATAATCCAGCCCGCTCGAATCCCGCGTGTACGTCCCGAACTTCTCCCTCCCCTCCGCGCTCGTCCCCCGCTCCTCCCC
>JAFDVU010000294.1 GCA_018268835.1 Acidobacteriota bacterium
GCCTCCGGCCGACCTTTGGATCGAACCGGACTCCCCGGCGCGTCAGCGCGCGGTGTCGGTAGCGCAGGCCTCCGGTCTGCATTCTACAAACGACGCGCCCGATTTCTGCCTGCCGGCTGCGGCAACCTCCAGCCCGCAGCCGGCGGCAAGGGTGCGGAATTCGCCCAACGTCCGCTGCCGCCCGCCCAGCAGCACGGTCTCAATCTGAATTTCGGCCGGCCGCTCATCCGGCGACACGCTCTTCAGTACCACCACCCTGCCGCCCACCACCTGTGCAGCCTCGGCGCACCGGCGCAGGATTGCCGCGGCCTCCGGATCGGGCCAATCGTTAATTACGCCGCGCAGCAGGTATACATCGTCACCCGCGGGCAGCGGATCGAAGAAGCTCTGCCCCACGGCGCGTGCCCGATCGGATACACCGGCGGCGCGGAATGTCTCCGCCGAAGCCGCCGCGGCGCGCGGCAGATCGACCAGCGTGCCGCGAATCCACGGGCGGGCGCGCAGGATTTCGGCGAGCATCGCGCCGGTGCCGCCGCCCACATCGGTGACGGTGCGCACCGCCTCCCACCCGCCGGCCAGCGGGAAATCGGCATCTGGCGTGCCGTGGCCGGGACCCATTAGCGCGTCGAACGCCGCGCCGATTTCGGGATGCGCGTCCAGATCTTCCCAGAAGGGCCGGCCGAAGACGTCGCGGTACGCCGGTTTGCCGGTGCGCACCAGGGTGAGCAGCGTACTCCACGCATGCGCCATGCGTCCGCCGAAGCCGTCCAGATCGAGTCCGCTGCGCGCGCCCGGCTCGAGCAGTTGGCGGGCGGCTTCGTTCAGGCGGAAGCGGCCCGGCTCCGGTTCTTCGAAGACGCCGGCGTGCGCGAGGTGCGTGAGCACCAGGCCCAGCATGGTCGCGTCGCAGGACGCGGCCCCGGCCAGCGCGCCGATCTCTTCCCTGCCGGCGGCGATGTGTTCAGCGATGCGCAGCGTCACGGCCACGTGGAGGCACCACGGAGTGCGCAGGTCGGCCAGCGCCCAGAGGTCCATTACCTGTCCTGTGCCGCCGGAATCACGACGACGCCCCAGGGGCGGTCGCCGGCCTTGACCTTCTTGAGCACCTTGCGCGTGGCCAGGTCCACGATGGAAACGTCGCCCGCGGGACCGTTCGCGGAGAACAGCAGTTTCTCATCCGGCGAGAGCGCGATGCCCCACGGGCGCTGGCCGACTTCGAAGGAAGCCGTGACATTATTGGCCGAGGTGTCCACCACGGCCACACTGTGGCCGCGTCCGGTGCTGACGTAGAGCGTCTTGCCGTCCCTGGTGAGCGCCATGCCCATCGGCTTGCTGCCTTCGCCGATGGAAATGCGGCCGGTTTCTTCCAGCTTGGCCACGTCGATGATGCTCACCGCGGCGTCGTTCTCATTGGTGACGAAGGCGCGTGAGCCGTCGGGCATGAAGACGATGCCGCGCGGGCGGCGCCCTACCTTGATGGTCTTGGTTACGCTCTGCGTGGCAAGATCGACCACCGAAACCGTGCCTTCGTCCTCGCTGGTGACGAAGACGGTCCTGCCGTCCGGCGCGAGCGTGACCCCTTCGGGTTCCCGCCCGGTGTGGATCGTCTTGGAGACCTGCCCGTTGGCCGGATCGACGAAGCTGAGGCCCTCGGCGTCCTCGTTGGAGACGTAAAGGGTCTTGCCGTCGCGCGAGACCGCGAACTGTTCGGGGTCGCTGCCGCCGGGCACCTTACGCAGCATTTTATTCTCCGCGATGTCGAAGATGCCGATCCCGTCCGCGCTCTTATCGGGCGGCGGGAGCGTGCTCTCATCCACTCCGGGAGGGGCCAGCGGCGATCCGCTGAGCGCCACATAAAGCAGTTTCCCGTCGGGACTGGGATGCAGTCCGCGGGCGCGCTTGCCGAGCGGGATGGTGGCCAGCGCTTCCTGCTTTTCCGGGTCGATCACGGTGATGTCGCCGGAAGCTTCGTTGGTCACGTAGACCTTGTAGGACGGTCCGGCGGGCTTAAACAGGCCGCAGCCCGCAAGACACATCGCCATCGGCAGGGATACAGCGATCCAGAGTTTCTTCAATTGGTCCTCACTCGAAGGTGAAATTCAAATCGGCTTTGCCGTTGGCGGCAAGATGCAACTGCGCGGTGCGTTCGCCGAGCCTCTCGTGCCAGACCGCGACGGTATAATCGCCCGGCGGGACGTTGTTCCACTGGTACGCGCCTTCCGTGGTGGTGACGGCGAAATACGGGTGCGGCATGACCCCGATATAGGCGCGCATCCAGGCGTGCACGTTACACTTCACCGGAATCATGATCTCCGGGCGCGGGAAGCGGTGTTCGATATCGGCGGCGCCGGGGGATTGCTGCTGATCCCAATCGCGGTTGTTCGTCGGCATGGCGTGGAAATTGTGGCTGACGGGGTCGGTGTTGGCCACGTCGATTACCTGCCCGGCCACGGCGCCGATCGCGCGCGGCTCGAACATGCAGCCGTGCTGTGCGATGTGCACCGGTTCCTTCGGAGGCTCGAAATTCTTGCCCTCCAGCCCGGTCTTGATGTAAACGAAGGCATTGGCCAGGGCGCCGTCCTTGCCGGTGACGACGGTTTCCTCGTAAACCGTCTTGCCCTGATTGGCCTGCTGGCAGGCGGCGTCGGCGTCCATGGAAATCGCCTTCTTCGGCGGCTTGACACCGTGGAAAAGGATGCGCCCGTGAATCGTGCCGGCGGTGGCGGGGTCCACATGATAATACTCCACCGGCCTGGTGGTGGCAGCCTTCTTCGGCTCCTCGGATTTCGAACCGCAGCCGGCCAGGGCCAGCCCGGCCAACAGAGCCACAATCCACCTGCCACTTGTTTTTTGGGACATCATCGCTATGATAGCTCCGTGGCCACAAATGGACGCATGAAACAGTCGCTCGCCTACTGGTGCCTGAACGGGACTGGTTGGAAATGGAACATTGAGCGAATTTGCGAGACCGCGGTGCGGCTCGGTTGCCGCAGCGTGGAACTGGTTCCGCCGGAACTGTGGGGCGTAGTGAAGCAGCACGGGCTGGATATGGCGCTGGCGCACAACGGCATGCCGGATCCGGTCTTCGTTAAGGGGCTGAACAACCCGCGCTACCAGGAGGAGGTTGTCGAAACCACGAAGCGCACCATCGACCGGTGCGCCGAAAGCGGCGTGCCCAACGTGATCGCCTTCACGGGGTACAAATGGATCGACGTGGACGATCCCGCGCGCGGCGAGATTTCCCGCGAGGAGGGCGCCGTCAACACCGTTCGCGGCCTCAAGGCGCTGGCCGATTACGCCGCGCCGCGCAACGTCACGGTGGTGATGGAGCACCTCAACACGCGCGACTCCAGCGATCCCATGAAGGGGCACCCCGGCTACCAGGGCGACGATATCGATTACTGCGCCGACATCATCCGTCGCGTGGGATCCCCGCGCGCGAAACTGCTGTTCGACGTCTACCACGTCGCCATCATGAACGGCGATATCATCCGCCGGCTGCGCGATTACCGCGACCTGATCGGGCACATTCACGTGGCCGGCGTGCCGGGACGCGCCGAGTTGGACGAGTGCCAGGAGATTCAGTTCCCGGCGGTGATGCGGACGCTGGTGGAGACCGGCTATCAGGGGTACGTCGGGCTGGAATTCATTCCCACGCGCGAACCCGGCGAAGGGCTGGCGCAGGCAGTGAGGGCATGCGATGTATAAGTGGACGGCAGGTGCGATTCTGGCGGCGGCGGTGATGGCGTGGGCGGCGAGCCGTCCGCCGGACATCGCCTTCGAGCGGCAGATGATCGATCCGGGGGCGAGCGAGACCCTGGCCGTGACGGATGTCAACGGCGACGGGCGTCCCGACCTGGTCAGCGGCGAATACTGGTACGAGGGGCCGCGGTGGATCAAGCACCGCTTCCGCAACATCGACTTCCTCAACAACTACGTGGACGTGTTCAGCGATCTCGCCATGGACGTCAACGGCGACGGGCACACCGACATCGTCAGTTGCTCCTGGTTCAGCCGCAGACTGTGGTGGAACGAGAACCCGGGCAAGGGCGAGGGCATGTGGAAGGAACACGTGATCGAATCGCGCTCGCCGGTGGAGTTCGCCTTCCTGGTCGATCTGGATAACGACGGCAAGGCGCGCGAAGTGCTGCCCGAGTTCGGCGACGCGAAGATGCCGCTGACCTGGTACGAAGCCAGGAACGGCGAGTTCGTGGGACACGCCATCGCGGAGAAATCGTACGGCCACGGCATCGGCGCGGGCGACGTGAACCACGACGGACGCACCGACATCCTCACACCCAAGGGCTGGTTCGAGGCGCCTCAGGATCCGCGCGCGGGGAACTGGACCTTCCACCCCGACTTCGATCTCGGCGAGACCGGGTTCATCCACGTCATGGACGTCAACGGCGACGGGCGTCCGGACCTGGTGACCTCCATGGCGCACAACTACGGCATCTTCTGGATGGAGCAGACCGCCGAGGGCAAGTGGGTGAAGCACATGATCGACAGCTCGTGGAGCCAGGGGCACTCGCTGGTACTGGCCGACGTCAACGGGGACGGGCGCCCGGACATCCTCACGGGCAAGCGGTTCATGGCGCACAACGGCAACGATCCGGGGGAAAGGGAGCCGCTTGGGATTTACTGGTATGAAACACTGAAGACGGAAAAGGGTACGATTGAGTGGGTCAAGCACGTGATCGATTACGGAGGCCGCGCCGGCGCGGGGATGCAGATCACGGCGGCGAAGGTGGAAGGCCACCCGTATCCGGAGATCCTGTCGGCGGGCAAATCGGGACTCTTTCTGTTCCGTCGCACGGTGAAGTAAGCGGGAAAAACATAAC
>JAFDVU010000295.1 GCA_018268835.1 Acidobacteriota bacterium
GCCGACCCGCTGACCAGCAGGTCCAGCACGGTGGCTTCCAGGATGTCCTTGACCGGGATCACCTTGCCGGCCGCCGCCGTGCCGGTCAGGGTGAAAATGCCGGAGCCGATCACCGCGCCGATGCCCAGCGCGGTGAGGCTCCACGGTCCCAAGGTGCGCCGCAGCTTCTTCTCCGGATCTTCGGAGGCAGCGATCAGCGCGTCGATACTCTTCGTGCGGAAGAGGCTCACGTGGCGGCGCCTTGATGTGGGGTATGGACTAGCGCTTGCGCTGACCCTGAGCCTGGTGACGGATCTTCTTCTTCTGCGATCCGCGTGCCACGCCGGCGGCCCGCTTTGCCTTCGGAGCGGCCTTCTTGCGCGCCGCGCGCTTCAACTTCTTGCGTTCTACTTTGTCGGTGACGTTCTTGGTGTTCATCAGTTTCGTTTCAATCCTGCGTACTTTTCAACCAGTTTCTTTAACCCAAATCCGGGGAAGTTTACTGTGATCTTAGCATCGTCGCCCTCGCCTTCGCGACGCACCACCGTTCCGGTCCCGTATTTGGGATGCGAAACCGTCATGCCCGTGCGTGCCCCCTTGCGCGGCGGCATTGCCGGCGGATTGGGCTTGGTCAGCGGCGCGCCGGAGTTCGGCCGCGGAAATTGCGGCTGCGTGCGCGGGCTGCTCGGCGGCACCTGAGCCGCCGGACGCGGCGGCTGTACCCCCGGCTGCACCGGCTTGAACTGCACGCCGCGCTCGCGAAAGAATTCCGAAATATTGTCCAGCGAATTGTACGTCTTGCCCGTGAACGTGTTGCGCCGCGCGCTCTGCCGCACGTCGTAGCGCTCGCTGTAGAGATCCACTTCGCCGGGTTCGTCGCGCGGACCCAGGTTCTGGATCAATTGCTCCGGCACCTCGCTGAGGAACCACGAGGGCGTACTCCGCTCCTGCTCCCCGCCCCCGAATCGCCGCCGGTACCTCGCCCATGTCAGGATCAGCCGCTTGCGCGCGCGCGTCATGCCCACGTAGCAGAGCCGCCGCTCCTCTTCCAGAGCGGATTCGGAGTTCATCGAACGGCTGTGCGGGAACAGGCCGAGTTCCATCCCGCTGAGGAACACCAGCGGAAACTCCAGCCCCTTGGCGTTGTGCAGCGTCATCAGAGTGACCGCCGCCTTCTCGTCGTATGCGTCCGCATCGGATACCAGCGCCGCGTGATCCAGAAAATCGTTCAGGTTCTCGCCGCGCTCCTGCGCTTCCGCCGCCGCGTTGATCAGTTCTTCCAGGTTCTCGCTGCGCGTCTCCGCGTCCGGGCTCTTCTCCTGCTCAAGCATGCGCTTGTACCCCGTGCGCTCCAGGATGAAGCGCACCAGGTCGGGCAGCGACGAAGTGCTGGCCACCAGCGAAAGCTCCTGCACCAGGTTGCGGAAACTCACCAGCGCGGATTGCGAGCGCGTCGAGAGCTGCTGATCGTCGATGATGCGCTCGATCGCGTCCCACATGCTCATCCCGTGCTCGCGCGCGTAGCGTTCGATCTGCTCCACCGTGGTGCGCCCGATGCCTCGCGCCGGCGTATTCACGATGCGCATCAGGCTGACCGAGTCGGAGTTCGAGGCGGCGAGCTTGAGGTACGCAATCGTGTCCTTGATTTCAGCCCGCTGGTAGAAACTGAATCCGCCCACCACGTTGTACTTGCGCCCGTACCGCCGCAGCGCCTCTTCTATCTGCCGCGATTGCGAGTTCGTGCGATAAAGGACGGCCACATGGTCGTCCGGGTTGGAGGCCAGGTACTTCTCGGTCTGGTCGGCGATGAACAGCGCTTCGTTCTCGCTGTCGAACGCCCCATAGAGCCCGATCATGTCGCCCTCGCCGGAGTCGGTCCACAGCTTCTTCCCCTTGCGCGCCTTGTTGTTCTCCACCACCGCGCCCGCCGCGGCGAGGATGTTCTTCGTCGAGCGGTAGTTCTGCTCGAGCCGGATGGTAGCCGCCTTGGGAAAGTCGTGCTCGAAATCCAGAATGTTGCGGATGTCCGCGCCGCGCCAACTGTAGATCGACTGGTCTTCGTCGCCCACCACGCACACGTTGCCGTGCGCCTCGGTGAGCAGGCGCATCAGTTCGTACTGGCTGCGGTTGGTGTCCTGATACTCGTCGATCATGACGTAGGTCAGGCGGCGATTCCACGCCGCCCGCGTCGCCTCGTCATGCTGCAACAGGCGCACCGCTTCCAGCAGCAGGTCGTCGAAATCGAGCGCGTTGGCGTTGCGCAGCGCTTTTTCGTACTCCTGGTACAGCGCCGCGATGTTTTCGCTTTCCTTGTTTACCGCCTGCTTGGACAGGTCCGCCGGAGTCAGCTTGGTGTTCTTGGCGGCGCTGATGCGCGAAAGTGCCGCGCGGTATTGTATGAATTCCTTCTCGTCCAGCCCCAGCGTCCGGTAGGCCGACTTAATGATGGCGAGTTGATCTTCTTCGTCGTAGATGTTGAAGCGCCGCGTGAATCCCGGGCGGATGCGCGTCAGCGGGTCCCCGTCACGGCGCAGCAGACGCACGCAGAATGAGTGAAACGTGCTGACGTTGGGCGAGGAATCCAGGGGAAGGTGCTCGAGCAGCGCGTCCACTCGTTCGCGCATTTCATTGGCGGCCTTGTTGGTGAAGGTCACCGCCAGCACAGCCGACGGCGGCACGTGTCGTTGGGTGATGATGTGCGCGATGCGGTGCGTGATGACCCGCGTCTTCCCGCTGCCCGCGCCGGCGAGAATCAGGAGGGGGCCTTCCGTGTGCATCACCGCTTCGCGCTGCTGCGCGTTGAGGCCTTTGAGGAAGTCCATGAAATGGGAAACTCGTTTTATTCTAGCATGCGCGCATCTCCTTTCCCCGCTCATAAGCCGCGCGGGGATCTACCCGATGGCCCGCGCAATCGTAAGAAACTAACCCGACTTACATTCGGTTAGTGATAGGCCTGGATCGTGCTGGCGCGCTGCTTGAGTTTCTCCGCGTCCTGATAGCGCTTCTGTTTCTCGCGCACCCGCGCCAGCAGGTTCAGCGTTCCGGCAAGCTCCGTTCCCGGCGGCGTGGTGAAACTCTCGCGCAGCGACACCACGTCGGTAAGCAGGTCGCCGGCGTCCCCATAGCGCCCCTGATGCATGCGCAGAAGCGCCAGGTTGTCCTCGGCGATGGCGCGCTCCGCCGCGCACTTCGGACAACTCCGCCCGAGCGCGGCCACCGCGCAGGTGAGAAGGTCCTCCGCGCTTGCGAATTTGCGGTCGCCCATCAGGATGACGCCTTCCTGGCTGAGCAGCACTGCCACGCGCGGATGGTCCCCTCCGAGCGCTCTTTCATAGATACTGCGCGCGCGGCGCAGCAGGGGGAGCGCGCGCGTGGTGTCGCCGGCGGCCAGGTGCGCCTGGGCCACGCCAGTGAAGGCCAGCGCGGTATCGAGGCTGTCCTCGCCGCCGGCCCGGATGGCAATGCGCAGCGCTTCCTCGGAAGGTTTGATCGCCTCCCGCGCGCGGCCGCGCCGCAGCAACACGTTGCCGATGCCCCCCAGCGCACGCGCTGTCTGCGCGCCCTCCGGATTCAGGGCGCGCGCCGCCGGCAGCGCTTCCCGGAACATCGCCTCGGCCTCGTCGATGCGCCCCACGATCAGATAATTGGCCGCGAGCAGGTTCATGTTGGTCACCGTGCGTTCGTGCCCCGGACCCAGCGTCGCCCGGTGCAGCGCGAGCGCCTCCTCCATGAGACTGGTTGCGCCCTGACGGTCGCCCACTCCGCCCTCCGCGACACCAAGGTTGAGCAGCGTGCCCGCGCGATGCGCGTCATACGCCGGCCCGGCCTCCTTCCACAAATCCACCGCCCGGCGATAGAGCCCGATGGCTTCTTGGTAGCGGCCCGCCTCCGCGGCGCGGTTGCCGCGCTCGTTAAGCTGGAGCGCCGCGATGGGTTGCGCCTGCGCCGCCGGCAGCACAGCCGCGGCAATCCATATGGCGATCCGGATCAGATTCATACGCCCTCTTGCCGGATGGACGCGTGAAACTCCCATTGGTAGGGCCGCGCACGTGTAAACTCCGCGGCGCGCCGTGCGCGCTCTAACCATCCGCCGCCGCACGCGTCCAAGCGATTGCACGCAGGGATGCCGGGGGTGTAGTGCGCTCCGCCGTGCGGTGATACGCTGGGGCCATGCCGATCTACGAACTGCCCGGCAAACGCCGCTCACCAGCCCTGCGCATCACGCTGCTGTTCCTGATCCTGCTGGTATTGATCAGCGCCCGCTCGATCGCTTCCTACGTGATCGAGATCGAGTGGTGGAGGGAACTGGGGCAACTCGGCACGTTCTTCAGCATGCTGTACTACAGCATCGCGCCCACCGGCGCGGCCACGCTGCTGGCTTTCGCCGTGCTCTGGCTGGCTCACGCGCGCGCCCTGAAATTCGCCGGCACCCGCATCGGCGAACACAAGATCTACGCGCGCATCTCCACGCTCGCGCTCCTGTTCGTGGGCTGGATTCTGGCCGCGGGCTCGATCGATACCTGGACCGTGGTCCGCTTCGCCGGCTCGCGCGGTCTGCCCGAAGCCGCCTCGCAATGGCACGATGCCATCTTCGCCAGGCCGCTCTCGTTCTACCTCTTCGATCTGCCCTTCTACCAGATGATCCGCGGCTACGCGGGCGGGGTGGCCATCGCCGCCATCCTGGTCTACTGGCTGGCCGCGCGCGGATGGCAACTGCGCTTCCGCCTGCCGGAGATGCGCACCATGCAGGAGATCGACCCGCACATCTTCCGCCTGGAAGGCGGGCTGGAATCGCGCTTCCT
>JAFDVU010000296.1 GCA_018268835.1 Acidobacteriota bacterium
GCGGGGGTCCAAAGGTCGGCCGGAGGCCGACGGTACCCGATCGGGTAGGGAGGTCCGGGACTTCGCGGTACTGATGCGGGGTGACGCGCCGGGGTCCAAAGGTCGGCCGGAGGCCGACGGTACCCGGGGGGACGATTGCGATCGGGTTGAGGCGCGGGGGTTGACCGTTCGATTCCACAGGGGGTGGGGAGGGGAATCCCCAATCGGGCGGGTATTCGTGTTACCGGTCTTTTACTCTCAATAGTTTAGGTTGTGGCCTGGGGATTGCGATAGATGGGGCGATGCTTCGGAAAGAGTTCTCACGCATGGCCTTTTTCAATCCGCGATCGCCGGCTTTCCCAACCCTGTCCCTGTTAGGGATAGCCGCGTTCTGCCTGCTGGCGCCGCCGCAGGCCCGGGCGATTCCGGCGTTCGCGCGCAAATACGACCTGAAGTGCTATAGCTGCCACACGAGTCCACCGGCGCTGAACAAGACCGGGTACATGTTCAAGCGGCTGGGGTACCGGTTCCCGCCGGACGAGATGGACGGGACGAAGCCGGCGCCGAAGATCCGGGACCTGGACAAGGACATCAAGTTCAGCGTGACGAACTCGCTGGCGATGATCACGCAGGGCAGTTTTTCGGTGAACAAGACGACGGGGGATACGCCGTCGTCGAGCTCGAGCTTCAACCTGGACGAAATGGCGTTGTTCATCGCGGGGGCGGTGCCGGACAGCAACTTCTCCTACTTCGGGCACGTGGAGCTGTCGCAGAACGGGCAGACCACGGCGGCGGAGCAGGCGATGATGATCTACACCGCAGGGCGCGCCAACAGCAGTTACTTCCTGCGGGCGGGGATGATGCACATGCAGGAGGGCGAAGGGACGCGGGCGGCGATGATGTACAACCTGTTCCCGGATCCGTCGCTGATCCTGACGGACGTGAATCCGCTGAACTTCTCGCTGGACCAGCATCCGGTGGGAGTGGCGGCGGGGTACACGTGGGCCTCGAACTACTTCAAGCAGATTTTCGCGGTGACGGGGAAGGTGACCAACGGGTTGAACGCGGACGGGAGCGAGATCCTGACCGGGTCGACGAAGAATTCGAAGGACGTGTGGCTTGACGCGGATTACTGGTTCGGCCCGGACGGCGGTCTCACGTTCATGACTTACCACGGGACCAAGGACCAGATACAGAATCAGGGAGCGGACAACGAGTTCACTTACCGGCCCGTGGTTCGCCGGTACGGGGCGTTCGGCAACTACTACTTCTTCGACCACCTGGACGTACTAGGCGGGTATCTGCGCAGCGACGACGACTGGATGGACGTGCCGAACGGAACCATGAGCCGGCTGACGACCAACGCGTATCGCGGGGAGGTGGACTACTACTTCATGCCGGGGACGGCTGCGATGGGGCGGATCGACTACCTGGCGAGGAAGGTGGACGGAGCGGACTTCGGGACGGCGCGGTCCTGGGGGTTCGGAGCGCTGCACGCGCTGACGGAGCGGGGCAACGTGGTGCTACGCGGGACGTACACGCAGGAGCGCGATACGGACCCCTCGTTCGGGCAGCCGACGGTGAGTAAGAACTTCGTGATTGACTTACGGGTGATGTGGTAAAGGAGACAGGACTTATGCGGATACGTTTACTCTCTATAGCGATTCTGAGCGCGGCGGCCTGCTTTGTGTTCGCGCAGGAGCAGAGCAAGATCAACCTGCCGCAGGACAAAGGGCCGGACAAGATCGACGTTTCGGGATACCCGGCGGAGCTGCAGTCGGCGTACAAGCTGTTTACGTCGAAGTGCAGCAAGTGCCACACGATCGCGCGGCCGATCAACACGAAGATGCAGCGGCCGGAGTGGGAGCGGTACGTAAAGCGGATGATGCACAAGCCGAATTCGGGGATCAGCGACAAGCAGGGCAAGGAGATCTTCGATTTTCTGGTGTACGACCAGACCAACCGCAAGGACAAGAATCCGAACGCGTTCTTCCCGGCGTTATCCGACGACGAGATCGCGAAGCTGAAGGCCAAGTAGCGCAACCGAGGGAGGGGGAGCCCCGATGAGTTACCGCGTCACAGTTCCGGACCGAGAGTATTTCGAGCGCAACATTCCGTGCCGCACGGCGTGTCCGATTCACACCGAGTGCGGGCGGTACGTACAGGCGATCGCGCTTGGACGGGACGAGGAAGCGTATATGCTCGCGCGGGCTCCGAACCCGTTCGCGTACGTGCTGGGCAGGATCTGCGCGCACCCGTGCGAGGACGCCTGCCGGCGGGGCAAGATCGACGAGCCGATTTCGATCTGCGCGTTGAAGCGGTACGCGACGGACCGGCACAACCTGGGGGCGGGACACGACCCGGCGCGGCGGGGCCAGCATTTGCCGGAGCGGAGGGGCAAGCGCGTGGCGATCGTGGGCGCGGGCGTGTGCGGGCTGACGTGCGCGCACGACCTGGCGCTGCTGGGGTACACGGTGGAAGTGTTCGAATCGGCGCCGGTGCCTGGCGGGATGCTGTACCTGGGGATTCCGCATTTCCGGCTGCCGCGGGAAATCATCAAGATGGAGGTGGACCACATCCTGGGGCTGGGGGTGACGCTGCACACGCGGGTGACCTTGGGGCGGGACATTTCGCTGGCGGAGCTGCGCTCGCGGTTCGACGCGGTGATGCTGGCGACGGGGCTGAACAAGGGGCGCGAGCTGAGCATCCCTGGGGCGCACCTGGACGGGGTCTTCAACGGCATCGATTTCCTGATCAACGTGAACCTGGGCTACGAAGTGGACCTGGGGCGGCGGGTGGCTGTGGTGGGCGGCGGCAACGTGGCGATCGACGTGGCGCGGTCGGCGATCCGGGTGGTGCAGGAGCCGGCGTGGAAATCGGGCTCGGAGGAATCGGGCGCGGGTGGATTGCAGCCGGCACTGGACGCGGCGCGCATGGCGCTGCGCACGGGCGCGGAGCGGGTGTGCATGGTGAGCCTGGAATCGCGCGAGGAAATGCCGGCGTGGAAGATCGAGGTGGACGAAGCGGAGCGCGAGGGTATCACGTACGAGAACGGCTGGGGGCCGAAGGCGGTACTGGGGGAGAACGGCAAGGTCACGGGGCTTTCGGTACGGCGGTGCATTTCGGTGTTCGACGAGCAGCGGCGGTTCAACCCGAGGTTCACGGAAGAAGAAAAAGTCATCGAGTGCGACAGCGTGATCCTGGCGATCGGGCAGCAGGCGGACCTGTCGTTCCTGCGGGGCGAGGACGCGGTGGAGGTGGCACCGCGGGGGATTCTGAAGATCGACGACAACCTGATGACGACGGCACCCGGGGTGTTCGCGGGCGGGGACGTGGCGTTCGGGCCGAGGGTGCTGGTGGAAGCGGTGGCGAACGGGCACAAGGCGGCGCGGTCGATCCACAACCATCTGAACGGGCAGGTGAAGAAGAGCCTGTTGAGCCGGTTCCGGGTATTCCAGGACTGGCAGATGCCGCGCGGGTACCTCTCGACGCCGCGGCAGGCGGTGCCGACGCTGCCGTTGAACCGGCGCATCGGGATCGCGGAAGTGGAACTGGGCTTCGACGAACAGCAGGGGCGGGCGGAGGCGGCGCGCTGTCTGAAGTGCCAGGTGAACACGATTTTCGACGGGTCGAAGTGCATTTTGTGCAACGGGTGCGTGGATGTGTGTCCGGAATCGTGCCTGCGGCTGGTGGACCTGGTACAGGTGCAGGGGGATGAGCGGTACCGGACGCTGATCGAGAAGGCTTTGGGCGCGACGCCGGGGCAGTTACGTCCCGGGCAGGCGGGAGCGATTATCAAGGACGAAGAAAAGTGCATCCGGTGCGCGCTATGCGCGCAGCGCTGCCCCACGCACGCCATCACGATGGAAGCGCTGGAGCAGCAGGAGAGGGAAGTCTTCGAGTAAGGGCAATCCGCCCACATTTTCCGAGGAGGTCTTTTTGCGCATGAATCGGCGATCGTTTTTTTCGTGGGGCACGGCCGGCGTGGCCGCGCTTTGTTCCGGGATCGGCGTCAGCCTGGCGGCGGTGGGGCGGTTCCTGACCCCGAGCGTATTTTACGAACCGCCGCAGAGCTTCAAGATCGGCACTCCGGCGGATTTTCCGTTCGGCGCGCCGACGTTTCTGCCGGACGAAAAAATCTTCGTGTTCCGCGACCAGGCGAAGGGATTCGCGGTGGCGAGCGCGGTATGCACGCACCTGGGGTGCACGGTGAAATACTTCGGCAGCGACGACCGGTTCCACTGCCCGTGCCACGGGAGCATTTTCAACCATGACGGCACGGTGGCGCACGGTCCGGCGCCGCGTCCGCTGGAGTGGCTGGAAGTGACGCTGGCGCGGGACGGGAAGCTGCTGGTGGACAAGAACAAGGTGGTCAACTCTTCGTACCGGCTGATGGTGTGAGCATGAACCTGGCAAAAGACATCTGGCAATCCATCTCGCGACGCGATCCGCTGACGACGTCGAAGGGCAAGAGCGAGTTCGTGTTCCATAACCTGTGGCTGCACGTGCATCCGGCAAAGGTGCACAAGGAGCGGCTGAAGGTGAAGCACACGTGGTACCTGGGGCTGATCAGCTTCTACCTGTTGCTGGTTCTGGTGACGACGGGCATCGCGCTGATGTTCTACTACCGGCCCTATCCCT
Source organism: Acidobacteriota bacterium (assembly GCA_018268835.1). GTDB lineage: Bacteria > Acidobacteriota > Terriglobia > Bryobacterales > Bryobacteraceae > Solibacter. The sequence goes on from JAFDVU010000296.1 coordinate 4,621, forward strand.
CGGTGGCATATCGGGACATCAAGGACCTGCAGTACGTGGTGTTCTTCGGATCCTTCCTGCGCAACATGCACCGGTGGGCGGCGCACGGA
>JAFDVU010000297.1 GCA_018268835.1 Acidobacteriota bacterium
CCAGTATAGAGCGGCCGCGCCTAAGTGTAAAGAATTATCTGGGACAGGACACTAGTTCAGGGAGCGGCTCTCTCCACCCGCCGCTATTGCTCCGGCGAAGTGTGCACCGCTGCCGGCAGAATCCCCATCTCCACGTAAATCGGACGCACCGCGCGGCGGATCTCCGGCAGCCGCCGCGCGAACCACGCCGCGCCCAGAACGCAGAGCGCGCCGCCGCACGCCAGCGTCTCCGGCGCGCCGATCCGCGCCGCCACCGCCCCCGCCAGTAAACTGCCGAACGGCGCCACACCCTGAAACGCCACCGAGTAGAACGCCATCACCCTCCCTCGCTTCTCCTCCGCCACGATGGTCTGCAGAATCGTATTGCTCGCCGCCATCTGCTGCAGGAACCCGTATCCGGTGAACAGCAGCAGCACCATCGAGACCGGGAACACGCGCGACGAAGCGAACGCGATCAGCGCCGCGCCGAAAATCGCGGCCGAGAGCGGAATCATCCGCCCCAGCCCCAGCACGCTCCGCCGCGCCGCCAGCGTGATCGCGCTCGCCAGCGCCCCCACCCCGACCGAGGTCATCAGAAATCCCAGCGTGTTCGCCCCGCCCCGCAGCACCTGCGATGCGAACACCGGCATCAGCACCGTGTACGGCATCCCCACGAACGAGACCAGCGCCAGCAACAGCAGGATCGAGCGGATCGGCACCGACCGGCTCGCGTACGTCCAGCCCTCCCTCAGTTCGAGCCATGCCCGCTTGCCCTTCGGCCGCGCCGGCTGCACCCGGATGCGCATCGCCAGCAGCGACCCGATCACCGCCAGGTAGCTGATGCCGTCGATCAGGAAGCAGTAGCCTTCGCCCGCCGCCGCGATCAGCCCGCCCGCCACCGCCGGACCCACCAGCCGCGCCACGTTGACCATCGACGAGTTCAGCGCGATCGCGTTGCTCAAGTCCGTCCGGTCTTCCACCATCTGCACCACGAACGCCTGCCGCGCCGGCATGTCGAAGGCGTTCACCAGCCCCTGGAAGACCACCAGCCCGATCACTTCCCAAACCTGGATGACGCCGGACAGCGCCAGCCCCGCCAGCGCGAAGGATTCCAGCATGGACAGGATTTGCGTGATCACCAGCACGCGATGCCGGTCCCACCGGTCCACCCACACCCCCGCCAACGGCGCCACGAAGAACATCGGAATCTGCCCGGCGAAACTCACCAGCCCCAGCAGGAACGGCGATCGCGTCAGCCGGTACACCAGCCACGCGGTGGCGATGCGGGTCATCCACGTGCCCACCAGCGAAACGCTCTGTCCGCCGAAAAACAACCGGTAATTGCGCGACCGAAGCGCCCGAACCGCAAACTCCCAATCCCCGAGTCGAGGCATTCCGTAAAAAGTGTCGCACACTGCCCCTCCGCGCAAGCCGGGGGAACAATCCGTATCGCCGCCGCGTGATTCAGTGATGTCTCCCGCTCAACCGGCCCCTCGCAGTCCCAGTTCCCTGGCAGTCCGCGAGAGGCGCCGGTCCAGCGTCCAGAGCCCGCACTCCGACAGCATCGCCGACGCGAGCAGATGGAAATCGATCCAACCCAGTCCCCGCCCCCACAAACGCCGGTCTTCGATGAACTGCATGACTTCCTCGTCCGAGACCGTTGTCGCACCTGGCAGCGCGCGCAGATCCGAGAGCACCGCCGCGCGCTTCTTGAGATTGCCGCATGCCAACTCTCCGGCGACGCACGGGTGCATCAGAATCCATCCCTGGGACAGAAGTTCCGCCAGCGCCGGCTCCCCCTGGCGAAAATGCTGGATCCAGACCGAGGTGTCGGCCAGCACCATCATGCCGGGCGCCGCCGCGGGATGTTCGCGATTTTGGGTTGAGTACCGCCCAGTGCCGCCAGCCGTCTCCCGGCCTCGCGCGCGATCAACGCTTCCAGGCCGGCACGTACCAGGGCGGTCTTCTCATGAATCCCGGTCAACGCCCGGGCGCGCTCCAGCAGGCCCTCGTCGATAATCAGGGTCGTTCTCATATGCATCAATATGCATGATCGATGCATATCAGTCAAGGCGTAGGGCCGGCGCAGGCGCAATCGCGCCCCGCCTCAGCCCAGTACCAGCGCCGCCAGCCCCAGGTACAGGAAGATCGCCGCCACATCCGTCAGCGCCAGCACCGCCGGGCCGGACGCGATCTTCGGATCCAGCCGCAACCGGTGCACCGCGCGCGGCACCACGTACCCGAACGCCGCGCCCGCCCCGGTCGCTACCAGGATCGCGCACCCCACCGTTGCGATCAGCCGGGGCAACCCCAGCCATGCCAGCCCGAGCGCCGCCACAATCGCGCCGCTGATCCCTCCCAACAGCAGCCCCACCCGCAGTTCGCCGAACATCCGTCCCGCCTGGTCCCCGCCGCGCCGCTTCGTCACCTGAATCGTCTGCAAACTCATGGTCACCGTCTGCATCGCCGCGCTTTCGGCCAGCGTCAGCACCAGCGGAATGAAGAACGCCACCGCCACCACCGCCTGCAACGCGCCCTCGAACAGGTCCGCGATCAACGCCGCCAGAATCCCGCTGCCGATGTTCATCAGCAGCCAGGGGAAGCGGTTGCGTAAGGCCCACCCCAGCGTCCTCGTGCGCTCCTCTCCCACGTGCAGGCCCACCATCTGGAAGATTTCGTCTACCGACTCCCGCCGCTCCAGGTCCACCATCGTGCGGGTCAGGATCGAGACGTCCAACACGCCGACGAGCCGCCCCTCCGCATCCACCACGGGCAACGCCAGCAGGCGGCGTGCGGTGATTGCTTCCAGCGCGTGACCCAGCGGTTCCGTCTCGCCCACCGACACCACCGGCCGCACCATGATTTCGCCGATCGCCGCCGCCGGATCGGACAACAGCAGGCGCCGCGTCGGCACCACGCCGGCCAGTCGCCCTGCCGCGTTGGTGACATAGAAGTACACGATCCGCTCGCCGATCGCCTCGCCCCGCAATCGCGCCAGCGCCTCGGCGACGGTCTCGCCTTCGAGCAGGCGCACCGGGTCGGGACGCGCTACGTCCCGCACGGGCGTATTCAGTTCGGGAAGGGAAATGGGTGCCACTTTTCAGCATAGCGGCACCCCTCGCCGGTGGCGCGCTGTGTGGCGAAAAGATACAGTAGAGGTGAGCCGTGCCGCCCCGGATCCATACCGGTCGAATCGCCAAAACGTTGCGTGTCCTGTTGACCGCCGCGCTGCTTCTGCAGTGCGCCGCGTTTTCGGCGGCGGCCGCGGACAGCGGTCACTCGAACCGTGAATCGCTCATCACCGCGACGATCCCGGCGGCCGCGCTTCCATCGGGCTTGCGCATCGCCGGACGCGACCGCGCCGGTACCGGCATCCCCCATTTCCCGTCCGGCGCCGGCCTCGTCGATGTTGTCCGGATTCCCGCGGCGATTTCCGCATTGGGCTTACTCCGCCCGGCACCACCCTCCGCCCCGTCGTCCGCGCCCTTCCCCCACTGGTCCGGAAGGTCCCCGCCCGCCGCGTCGGTTTAATCCCAAGCTTCAGACGCGCGCTCCGCATCGCCGGGGTGGCGTGTCTGTCCGTTCATCCCAAAATTCAAATCCAAGGAGCTATACCGATGCGAACTCAAATGCCCGTGAACGAGAGCAACGAACCAGCCGATACCGCGAAATATGCCCCCAAGCCGATCTCGCCGACGGAGACGGTCGTGATGACCGTGAAAATCCTGGCCATCGGCGGCGGAGTGCTGGGCACTCTGTGGTGGCTCAGCCAGTAGCCATGATCCCCACTGCTGGGTAGTCGGGCAAGCGGCCGGACCGGCCTGCACACGCCGGGCCGGCCGCTGCCTGCATAATGGAAATTCATGCCTGCCCTCGACGCCCCGCACGTGCTCGCCGCCGCGGCCTCTGCCTTTCTCGCCGGCGGCATCAACTCCGTCGCCGGCGGCGGAACCCTGGTTTCTTTCCCCACGCTGGTGTGGCTCGGGTTGCCGCCCATCACCGCCAACGCCACCAGCACCGTCGCCATCTGGCCCGGGTCGCTCGGCAGCATCTGGGGCTTCCGCCACGAGTTCAAACAGACCCAACGCCGCGCCCGCCTGCTCTCCTTCTCCAGCCTCGCCGGCGGAGGCATCGGCGCGCTTCTGCTCCGCGACACCCCCGCGGCCCTATTCGAGCACCTCGTGCCCTTTCTGATTCTCTTTGCGACCGTGCTCTTCACCGTCCAGGGGCCTATCCAGAAGAAACTGCGCGAGCGCGGCGGCCACAACCCCGCCGATGGAACCCACATCTGGCTCCCCGGAGCGCTCGCCCTGAATCTCTTCGTCGCCATTTACGGCGGCTACTTCGGCGCCGGCATGAGCATCATGATGCTCTCTTCGCTCAGCATCCTTGGGATGAGCGACATCCTGCAGATGAACGCGCTCACCAGCCTCTTCGCCCTGTGTGTGAACGGTGTTGCCGCCACCCTCTTCATCGCCACCCGCATGGTGGACTGGCACTACGTGCTGCCCATGGCCATCGCCGCCGTCATCGGCGGCTACGGCGCCGCGGGCGTGGCCCGGCGCATCGGACGCGTTGCCGTCCGCCGCTTCGTCATCGGCGTCGGCTTCGCCATGTCCCTGATCCTGTTCCTGCGCTACTTCTGATCCCGCCGGAGCCGCAATCGCCGGGTAGCGCAGGCCTCCTATCTTGAAAATCCGTCCGAACCGAGAGACCGGGGCAAG
>JAFDVU010000298.1 GCA_018268835.1 Acidobacteriota bacterium
ATGCAGGAGATGGGGCTCGCCCCGAACCGGCCCACACGCAAGTGCGCCAAGATCACCGGCGAAGTCATGGGTAAGTATCACCCGCACGGCGACGCCGCCATCTACGACTCTTTGGTGCGCATGGCCCAGCCCTTCTCCATGCGTTACCCGCTGGTGGATGGCCAGGGCAACTTCGGCTCCATCGATGGCGATCCGCCCGCGGCCATGCGGTACACCGAGGCGCGCCTGTCACGCATTTCAACCGCGTTGCTCGCCGATATCGACAAGGAGACGGTGGACTTCCGTCCCAACTACGACGATTCCGAGCAGGAACCCGAAGTACTTCCGACGCGCGTTCCGAACCTGCTGGTCAACGGCGCCAGCGGCATCGCGGTCGGCATGGCCACCAACATTCCGCCGCACAACCTCACCGAGATCATCAACGCCGCCATCCAGCTGGTCCAGCATCCCAACACCCCGTTCCTCAAGATTCTCGAAATGGTGCCCGGGCCCGACTTCCCCACCGGAGGTTTCATCCTCGGACGTCAGGGAATTCTGGACGCGTACACCAAGGGCCGCGGCTCGCTCAAGATCCGCGCCAAGGCGGCGATCGAGAAGATGGGAAAGGACCGCGAACAGATCGTCGTCACCGAGATCCCCTACCAGGTCAACAAGTCGCGTCTGATCGAGAACACCAGTTCGCTGATCAACGAAAAGAAGATCGAGGGCATCAGCGACATCCGCGATGAGAGCGACCGCGACGGGCTGCGCATCGTCTACGAACTGAAGCGCGGCGAGCAGGCCGAAGTCGTCCTCAACAACCTCTATAAGCACACCCAGTTGCAGATCGGCTTCGGCGTGATCATGCTGTCCATCGTCAACGGACAGCCGCGCGAACTCGGCCTGCTCGATACGCTCAAGCACTTCATCGAACATCGCATCGAGGTCGTGCGCCGGCGCACCGAGTACGAACTGCGCAAGGCGCGGGAGCGCGAGCACATCTTGCTCGGCTTCAAGAAAGCGCTCGATAACCTCGACGAAGTCATCCGGCTCATCCGCGCCGCCAAGACACCCAAGGAAGCCCGCGAATCCCTCATCGCCAGCTTCGAGTTCACGGAGAAGCAGGCCCAGGCCATCATCGAACTCCAGTTGCAGCGCCTCACCGGCATGGAGCAGGCCAAGATCCTGGAGGAGTTGGCCGAGATTCAGCGGCGCATCGCCGAATACCTGGAGATCCTCGGATCGGACAAGGTTCTGCGCGACCTCATCGTCAAGGAACTGCGTGAGGTGCAGAAGGATTACGGCGACGCGCGCCGCACCGAGATCATCGAGGATACCGGGGAGATCCGGCTCGAGGACCTGGTCGCCGTCGAGGACGTCGCCATTACGGTCACGCGGGGCGGTTACCTCAAGCGCACCGCCGTGGATACCTACCGGCGGCAGACGCGCGGCGGCAAGGGCCGCATCGGCATGAGCACCCGCGCTGAGGATTTCGTGGAGCACCTGATCGTGGCCTCCACGCACAGCTACCTGCTCATCTTCACCACGCGCGGCCGGGTCTACTGGCTCAAGGCCTACGAGATCCCCGATGCCGCCACCACCGGCAAGGGCAAGCACATCACCAACCTGATCAGCCTGCAGCCCGACGAGACGCCCAAGGCGTTTCTGGCGGTGAAGGACTTCGTGGCCAACCAGTACATCGTGATGGTGACCAGACACGGCGTCATCAAGAAGAGCGAACTCACCGAGTTCGACAACCCGATGTCGCGCGGCATCATCGCGGTCACGCTGGACGATGGCGACGAACTCATCGCCGCCAAGATCACCAACGGCGAGAATTACATCTTCCTCGGCTCCCACGAAGGCCAGGCCATCCGCTTCAACGAGGACAACGTGCGCGCCATGGGCCGTCAGGCGCGCGGCGTCCGCGCCATGGACCTCGCCGACGGCGACTACCTGGTCGGCATGGAGGTCGTCGAGAAGGACGGCCTCATTCTTTCGATCGCCGAGAATGGCTTCGGCAAGCGGACTCCGCTGGAGGACTACCGGCTCACCGCGCGCGGCGGCAAGGGCGTCATCAACATGAAGACCACCAACCGCACCGGCCGCGTGGTCACGATCCTGTCGGTGAAAGACGATACCGAGGTGATGATCGTCAGCCAGAACGGCAAGATGATCCGCATCGAAAGCGGCACGATCCGCCAGGTGGGACGCTCCACACAGGGCGTCAAGCTGGTGTCCCTGGAAGAGGGCGACAAGGTCGCCGCCGCCGGCGTCATCCCTGAAACAGAAGTTCCGATAGGCGACGACCCGCAGGGCACCCTGCCCGTCCAGTAGTTCGATAGCGCCGGCGATGCTGTCGCCGGCGCTACCCTTTCTTCCCCGCGCCCTTCTTCCCCGGCGCCTTGCCCGGCGTTGCGGGCGCGCCCTGATTCATCATCTCCAGAATCTTGTCCCGCACGTTCTTTTCCTGCACGGACTCCTTGAGCATGTCGTCGCGCCCTTCGTACTGCGCGCGGATCACCCCGTTCTTATCGATGAACACCAGCGCCGGCATGAAGAACCCCATCATCGGCGGGTGCTGGAGGAACTTCACCGCCTCCGCGCTCGTGTTGTATCCCACCGGAAAATTCGGCGCGAACTGCCGGACGAAGCCCGGTACGGCGGTCGCCGCCACGTCCTCGATGGCGCAGGCGACCACCTGCAGCCCTTTCGGCCCGAGTTCCTCCTGGTCCTTGATGAGGCCGCGCACTACAGCCTGGCAGTGCGAACAGTAGGTCAGGATGAAGGCCAGCACCACGGTCTTGCCGCGATACTGGCTGAGCCGGACCTGCTTGTTCACGGCGAGGTTGATCGCGAGGTCGGGAGCGGGCCGCGGGAGAGGTGCCGCCGCCGCGGTCATCCCCGCCAGCAGGCACAGCGCCGCCGTCGCCCGTAATTTGCACATACGCAGATTCTAGCGCACGCCCGGATCCAGCCCTTCCACACTGGTGACGATGCGCCCGGCGCGGCGCAACTGGAAGCGGCCGCTGTCGCCGGTGCCGTCGAGAGAGTCCGGATGTTCCGCGGTCACGGCCATGCGCTTCCATTTTTTCTCGAGTTGGCGGCGGTAGTCGGTGAAATACTCGCGCGCGGCGTCCTCGGTATCCCACTCCACGGCGTAAAGCAGCACCACCCGCCGGGCACGCGCGTTCTCGCGGAGTTCGAAGGAGCAACCGCGCCAGTGAGGCGAGAGCCGGGCCGACTCCTGCTTACCCGAGTACTGCTCCAGCATCACCTCGTGCTCCAGTTCGCCCAGCGAGCCCCCGACCAGCCCCTTGTAGCCGCGGCCCAGTTCGATCGCGGGCAGGTCCGGTGCCGTGGGCTTCACACCGTCAAAGTATTTCTCCGGGTGCAGGATCTGCTGCGTGGATACAGGCGGCTTGAGGAACACCTCGGCGAAGCCGCGCTTGCCGTCGCGGTCGTAGACCGCGTTTTGAAACAGCGTGCCCTTCGTGTAGGGGAAGACCAGGGTCATCCGCAGGTACAGCGGCGAGTTGTCGTAAACCGGGTACTGGCCGCTGGAGCCATCGTCGATGTTGCTCATGGCGGTCAGCATGCCGGGCGAACTCCGCAGGCTCTGCCCCATGCGGCGCGCCATCACTTCGCTCATCAGCCAGGTGGCCTGCCCCTCCATCACGGCCATGCGCGCGCTGGACCCGTCGTCGTTCTTGCGCCCCTGCCGGATGTAGCGTGCCAGGTGATAGTTCTGATCGGCGATGGCGTGCGCGAGTTCGTGCACCAGCACGGATTCCTGGGTCGCGCCGGGCGTGGTATCGGTGATGAACAGCCGCTTCCGGTCGTAATCGTAAAAGGCGGCTGCCTGCTCGGTGAGCAGATCCACCGTGTTCTTCGCCAGGTCGAAATCCTGCGGCACCAGCCCGAACATTTTGAGCGTCAGTTCTTCCGCGCGAAGTTCCGCGGGCTTGGCCACGTTCTTCACCCGCTTCTTCAGGAACTGGTTGATGTGCGCCTTGTCGATGTAGTCGCAGGGCACCGGGTGCTTGAGCGGCATCCCGGAGATGTTCTGCAACTCGGCTGCCAGGCGCGGGATTTGCGCGCAGAGCGAGTTCGCGTCGCCGGCCGCGGACGCGGACGCGCACAATAGCGCCGCCAGCAATGCCAGTCTAAGCCGCCGCAATCGGATGCCTCCTCAAACTAATCGCGAACGCGACCGAGGTCAGGAGCGCGAGCACGCCGCCGGCCGCCATGGTCAGGCGCGGTCCCACCTGGTGCGCCACCGCGCCCGCGGCCAGACTTCCGAATGGGCCCAGGCCCACCACCGTCATCGCGTACAGCGCCATGGTGCGCCCGCGGTACTCCTCGGGAATCATGGTCTGGATCGTGGTGTTGGCGCACGCCATCTGACGCATTACGCCGTAGCCGATCACGGGCATGATGG
>JAFDVU010000299.1 GCA_018268835.1 Acidobacteriota bacterium
CCGAAGCCGGTGAATTCACCCGCCTGCTCCGCACGCAGCAGCAACCGGCAACACCGCCGCCCGCTCCCCCGCCTCCGCCCGCATCCGGACCCGGCGAGTTCACCCGCATGTTCCAGGCGCCGCAGCAACCCCCCGCGCCTCCGCAGGCCCCGCTCCCGCCCGCGTCCGGGATCCCGCAATCGGCCGAACCGGGCGAGTTCACCCGCATGCTGCGCAATCCCATGGCGCCCCACCCGGATCAACCGCCGCCGCCGTTGCCGCAGGCCCCGCGGCCGTCACCGCTGAGCGCCGCCGAGCCGGGCGAGTTCACCCGCATGCTGCAGACGCCGGGTCAGCGCGCTCCACTCTCGCCGCAGCCTCAGCAGCCCCTGTTCCCGCAGCAGCCCGAGACCAATCTGCAAGCGCCCGGCGAATTCACCCGCATGCTGGAATCGCCGTTCGCCGCCAAGGGTCTCGCCGGACAGCAGCCGGCGGTTCCCCCGCCGCCCAGCGCCGGACCCGTAGGGTCGGCCACCCGCGCCTTCCAGGTCCCGCAGGCGCAGCCCGCCCCGCCGCCTCCCTCCTCCGACGAGCCGGGTGAGCCGAAAGGACCGAGCGAATTCACCCGCATGTTCAAGGCGCCCTCGGCGCCGCCGCCCGCGCCCGAGCCCAAGCCGGTGAAGAAAACCGCCGCGCGCCCGCCGCTGCGCAAAAGGAAGAAGTCGAATACCAAGCTGTGGGTCGTGATCGCGCTCGTCGTTCTGGCGCTGGCCCTGATCCTCTTCTTCGCCCTGCGGTAGGCCTGCCTACTGCGCCTGCGGCAGCAGGATGACCAGTTCCAGTTGCGGGTCAGGAAAATCGCCCGGAACGTACGCCGCCAGGTTGCGCGCGCGCAGGATCGTCTCCCACGGGCCGCCGCTCTGGCTCAGGCTGAAATACTGATAGTTCAGCTTGAGCGGGATGGCGCTCGGCGGACTCGGCGAATAGGTGAGCGGCACGCCCGGCAGCGCCTTCTGCACCAGCAGCTCGATGTAATCGCCCGAGCACACCTTCACCAGTTGCGGCACGCGCGAAATCAGCTCCGCCTGCCCCGTCCCCGCGCTCACCGCCAGGAACATGCGCGTGTTCTTGAGGTACTCGTCGCGATCGATCGAGACGGCGTAGATATTGGGCTGCACCAGCTTGAGCGGCAGCGCGACGAAGTTGGTCGGCACCACGGTCTCGAGCAGGATGCTGAGCTTCTCGTCGAGTTCCGTGAAGCACGCGCCCAGGTCGTCGTGGTTGTAGCCCGGCAGGTCGCGCGGATGGAATTTCGTCGAGAACGTGGTCAGCGCGCCGGCCAGCGAGAGCATCGCCGAGAAAAGGTTCACCGGATGCCCGCCGCCGGTTTCGAAGATGTGGTGGATCTCGGGAAACGCCGTATTGATGGTGTAGAGCAGCCAGAAACTGGCAATGTCGGAAGCGGTGAAATCGGCCAGGCTCTGGTTCTTCTGCCGGCGCGTGCCGGCCAGCATGCTGCTTTTGGCCGAAAGCACCTCGAGCAGGCGCCGCGCGATCGAAACCAGGTAGTCGCTGGCCTGAAGATCGAGCAGCGGCGCGACAAAATGCGGGTCGAGTTGGAACAGTCCGGCCGGCGTCTTGCGGACGCGCGCCACCTGCAGCAGCGAACTGCCCTCCTGCGCCTCGCCCTCGAACAGCAGCCGCAGGTTCTTGCGCGCCACTACCACGGGGCGCTCGGACTGCCCGGTGTTTTCGTCGCGCACCAGCTCCACTTCGGCGCGGTAACGGGCATCCACGTCGCGTCCCTCGTTGGCCACGTTGAGCCCCTGCTCGCGGTAGTGTGGCACTGCCAGGAACACGCCCAGGGTCTCGTCCTCGGGGCCGAAACGGTCGCCGAAAGCGCGCGGCGCCGGCGCGGGATCGGATTCGGGAATGTCGAAGAGCAGACCGTCGGGGAAGATGCCGGCGGCTTCGGCCAGCGTGAAGGTCCCCGTGCCCAGCGCCTGTTGATCGATGCGCAGACGCTGGAATCCCCACGGACGGAAGTTCAGCGCGTGTACCTGAAATTGCAGGGAGTCCGTCAGGAAGCGGTCCTGAATCTGCAGGTGTTGCGGATTCAGAACGGTCCCCTTAGCCCAGATGACGGGCTCAAGTACTGGCATGGCACTCAACGTAGCAGAATCGGGCGAAGAGATCAAAGTGCACGGCCGGTTCGGACCGGATTCGGGTACTGCCTCATTAAGTTCGGTTTATCCTCGAAACGCCGCGCATCGGCGCGGGTTCACCCAAACAGGAGGGTTTATGCGAACCGCCACCTGGCTCGCGGCTTTTGCCGCCTCGGGAATTCTTTTTGCCCAGTCGGACCCGCCCGCCCGCGTGGCGCGGCTCAACTTCGTGAGTGGTCCGGTCTCCATGCAGCCGGCCGGTCTGGACGATTGGGCGGCGGCGGAGATCAACCGTCCCCTGACCACCGGCGACCGTCTGTGGGCCGCCGACGACGGCCGCGCCGAGTTGCACATCGGCAGCACCGCCATCCGCCTCGACGAGCGGACCGGATTCTCCTTCCTGAACCTCGATGACCGCAACGTGCAGTTGCAGGTCTCGCAAGGCTCGCTCAACGTCCGGTTGCGACGCCTGGATGATGACCAGACCTTCGAAATCGATACGCCTGACACGGCCTTCACCCTGCTGCGTCCCGGCGACTACCGGGTGGACGTCTCCGCCGACGGCGGCTCGACCCTGGTGCGTGTGCGCGCCGGCGACGGCGAAGTCAGCGGCGGCGGACAGGCCTTCCCGGTCCACGCGCGCCAGCAGGCGCGAATCTCCGCCGGCAACCCGCCCGCCTATGACGTGACCGCCATCGAGCCGCCCGACGGCTGGGACAACTGGTGCGCGCAACGCGACCAGCGCGAGGACCGGGCCGAATCCACTCACTACGTTTCCCGCGAAGTCATCGGCTACGAAGATCTGGATGCCTACGGCTACTGGCGCCCGATGCCCGGGTACGGAACCGTGTGGGTGCCGCGCGGCGTGCGCGCCGGCTGGGCGCCCTACCGCTACGGCCACTGGGTCTGGGTGGAGCCGTGGGGCTGGACCTGGGTGGACGACGCGCCTTGGGGCTTCGCGCCGTTCCACTACGGCCGCTGGGTATACGTGGGTGAGACCTGGGCCTGGATTCCGGGTCCGCCCGCGCCTCGCCCGGTGTACTCGCCGGCGCTGGTGGCCTGGGTCGGCGGGCCTCATTTCAGCCTCTCCGTTTCCATCGGCGGAGGCGGCGGAGGCGTGGCCTGGTTCCCGCTGGGTCCCGGCGAGGTCTACCGCCCCGCCTACCACGCCAGCCCCGCGTACGTGAACAACGTCAACGTCTCCAACACGGTGATCCGCAATGTGAACGTCACGAACGTCTACAACGTGACCAACGTGCGCTACGTGAATCAGACCGCGCCCGGAGCGGTGACCGCGGTATCGCAGGAAACCTTCGTGCACGCCCGTCCGGTGGGCGCGGCGGCGGTGGCTGTGCCGCCCGGCCAGGCGGCCACCGCGCAGGTGGCGGCGGTCGCTCCGGTGGCGCCGCGGCGGGAGAGCCTCGCCGGTCCGCGCGCGGCCGCGGCCGTGCCGCCCGCGTCGGTCATGAACCGGCGGGTCGTGGCGCGGCGTACGCCTCCCCCGCCCCCGGTCCCCTTCGCGGCGCGTCAGACCGAGTTGGCGCGGCAACCGGGCCGGCCGCTGGCGCCGGAGACGGTCAACAGCCTGCGGCGTCCGGAAGCGGCGCGCCCGCAGGTGCGTCCCGCGATGCAAGCCCAGCCGCGCGAAGTCCGCCCCGTGGAACCGCGGCCGAATCCGCCGGTGCGCACCGATCGTCCCGTGGAACGTCCGGTCGAACGTCAAATGGAACGTACCTCCCCAGCGCAGGCGGCGCCGGAACGCCGGCAACCCGGCGAACAGAAGCGGGAAAAGCGGGATCAGCGGAAGGATAACCGCAAGGAGGAGCGCAAGGACGGCCAGCACTGACGCCGCCGCACCGGTACCGTCGGCCTCCGGCCGACCCTTGGATCGAACCGGAATCTACGCCGGCATGCGTCAGCAAGAAACCACGCGCTACGCCAACCCCGCCAGCGCCACCGCACAGTACCGTCGGCCTCCGGCCGACCTTTGTCTGCCGCGCCCAAGCACCCGGGTATTTGATGTTCGCTCCGATCGGAGCCGCGCGCGTCAGC
>JAFDVU010000029.1 GCA_018268835.1 Acidobacteriota bacterium
GGCGCGATCCAAGGCACGTGCGGACGGTAAAAGCCGGCGCCCAGGAAGAAGGGCTCGTTACGGTGCTCTTCCATCATCCGCACGATGGCATCGGCCAGGATGCCGTCGGTGTGCCGCTCTCCCGGCGCGCCGGACGCGTGATAGGCGATGGACGATCCCAGCCCGCGGGTGGGCGTGTAGCTGGTAAGCAGCGGCTCTTCTTTCGTGTGATCGACCCCGTTGGGGTTCACCACTTTGTCCCACGAAGGCGGATCGTCCAACCCGTTGGTTCCGATCTGCCCGGGAACGCCGTAGTGGAAGATCTTGCCCGCGCGGGCGGAGAAGTAGCCGTTCTTGCGGAACAGTTGCGGCAGCGTGACCACGTCCGGCAGGGCCTCGCGAAAATGCGTCACCAGATCGTAGACGCGGGTCGTGTCGGGCGCCATGCCGGTCAACAGCGAGGAGCGCGACGGACTGCACAGCGCGTCCTGGCAGTACGCCCGCTCCATGCGCACGCCCTGCCGGGCAATGCGGTCGATGTTCGGCGTGCGCACGACCGGGTGGCCGTAGCAGCCGAGACAGATGTTGAGATCGTCGGACGCAATGAAGAGGACGTTCCTCCGGCGCCGGGGAGCGGCGATGAGCGGACCCGCCAGGCCGGCCGCTCCCGCCTTGAGAAAGTCTCTGCGCGAAGTATCGAACATCGTGGTCTGGATCATTGTATCCCCCGCCGCGGCAAACGACCACGACGCCGGCGGTCACGATTCGCGCGTCGCGGCGGAGGTCTCGGCGATTTCGGCCGGCGCGCGTTCGCGCGACAGCCATCCCTTCTTCCACAGCGCGTAGTACGCCACTGCCAGCGCCGCGTACGTCGCCACCCAGAACCAACGGGTCCACCACGCGATGCCGTCGATGCGAAAATCCGAGAGCGGCCACAGGAACCGCGTCGCGTAGTAGCTGTAGCTGTGAGTCGGGATATCGATCAGAATGTGGAGCAGCCAGCCGAGCAGCGGGTAGAGCGGGCGGCGCGCCACGATCGAGGCCGCCAAAAACGCCACCGCGAAAACAACGAGGCTGTGCGCGGCCGGATACAGCGGCACGCCGAAATGCACGTGCGGAAGAAGGTGGCCGTCCGCCGCGGGCAGCGTCCCGGCGATGCGCATCCACAGCCCAAGCACGACCGGTGGGCCGAAGGCCGCCACGTCCGGGAACACGCCCCACCACACCGCCCAACCCAGCGGCACGCGGACCTTCGCCGTCTTCGTGGCGGTGATGGCCGCCGCCGCCGTCCACAAACCGTGCGCTACGATCTCCATGGCTCTTCCGCGGGCATTGCCGCGGGCATTGCGCTCCACTCCTTGGTATCGCATGGCAGGCGAAAGAGCAAAGCACCGCGGGATTCAAGCGATCGATTTGCTTCACACGGGCAGCGGCGCCTCCGGTAAAATACCGCAATGTTCACCCGACGCTCGCTGCTCTCGGCGGCATCCGCCGGTTTGGCCGCCGGTCCACTCGCCGCCGAATCCCCCGAGGACGACATCCGCGCCCTACTGAAGAACTCCGAAGCCAACTGGAACCGCGGCGACCTCGCCGCCTTCGCCGCCGACTACGAGGATGCGCCCACCACCACCTTCGTCGGCCGCGAAGTCACGCGCGGCGGCACCGCCGCCATCCTCGCCCGCTACCGGCATTCGTATCCCACCGCCGAAGCGCGCGGCACCCTCACGTTCAGCGAAATCGAAGTGCGCCCGTTGTGCGGCGGCTACGCGCTCGCCATCGGCCGCTTCGCCCTCCAACGCACGGCCGCGGGCGGAGGCGATGCCGCGGGACGCTTCAGCCTCGTCCTGCGCCGCGGCGCCAAAGGCTGGAAGATCATCCACGACCATTCCAGCTAAGACCGGCGCGCGGTAGTAGACTCGTTAGTGATCGCGCTTATGAAACCGCTCATCATTTGCCTCTTCGCCGCCGTCTTTGCCGCCGCGCAGACCGCGCCCGCGCCGCAGAAAAAGGGAGGCGGCAACGAGATTCCGCCCGAACACGGAGACGATGTTCGGGGCTACAACGACACGCCGCAGATCCCCGGCCAGAAGTGGAAGGTCCACGACATGAGCCGTCCGCGCCCGGAGAAAGTGACGCCGGCTCCCTACGTGGATGAAAAGCCGCCCTCCGACGCCATCGTGCTCTTCGACGGCAAGGACCTCTCCCAATGGGTCGCGCGCGGGCGCGGCGGTGTCGAAACCGAGCCGAAGTGGAAGGTGGAGAACGGCTACATGGAGATCGTGCCGCGCACCGGACGCCTCGTCACCAAGGAGAAGTTCGGCGATTGCCAACTGCACGTCGAGTGGCAGGTTCCGACCACCTCGACCGGCAACGGGCAGGGCATCGGCAACAGCGGCATCGAACTCATGACGCGCTACGAAGTCCAGGTGCTGGAGTCCAACTCGCACCTGACCTACGCCGATGGCCAGGCGGGCGCGATCTACGGCGTGTGGCCTCCGCTGGTGAATCCGGCGCGGCCCATGGGCGAGTGGAACGTCTACGACATCGTCTTTGAAGCGCCGCGTTTCGAGGATGGCAAAGTGGTCAAGCCCGCCTACATCACCGTGCTCTTCAACGGCGTATTGGTGCAGGACCACAAGGCGTACCTCGGAACCACCATCTGGCGCCGCGTCGGCACCTACACGCCGCATCCGGCGGAGCAACCGCTCAGCCTGCAGGATCACTCGCAGCCGGTGCGCTTCCGCAATATCTGGATCCGCCGCCTGCCGTCGGCGGAGTAGCCGGGGGGCGCGTCACCGCTGGCCGCGGCGGTACAGCAGAAATGCGAAGCCGCTCAGCAGCAGCAGCGGCGGCGTGCCCAGCACCAGGATGCCGGAGTTCAGCACTCGTCCGCGCGCGGCGTTGAGCGACTGCGCCGTGCGATAGCACATGGCGCATTGCGGGAAGGCAGCGGCCGCGCATAACAGCGCGAGGGCCGCGGCGCGCTTGAACGGTGTCATCCCCATACGTAGAAGATCAGCATCAGGAAGAGCCAGAGAACGTCCAGGAAATGCCAGAACACCGTGCTCACGTCGATCGCGGTGCGCTTGGCCGGTCCGAGCCTCAGCCGGAAGGCCTGTACGTCCACGTACGTCAGGGCAACCATACCCCCGATGAGGTGAATCGCGTGCGACGCGGTGATGATGTAAAAGAAAGCCGCGCTCGGGTTGGTGGCCGCGTACACGTGCGCGGAGCGCAATTGCAGCCAGGCAAACGCCTGCCCGCCCAGGAACAGCAGTCCCAGCACGGTGCCGGCGGTCCAGCGCGAGGTGAAACGGTCACGGTTGCGGTTGCGCAGCGCGCGCCGCGCGCTTTCGAGCGCGATGCTGGAAAGCAGCAGGATGACCGTGTTGACCCACAGGACCGGCGGTTTGTGCAGGCTGACCCAATCGTCGCCCAGTCCGCGCCGTACGACCATCGCGCTCGCGAAAGCCGCGAACATCATGCCGCTGGCGGCCAGCAGCACATAGATGCCGATGTACGCAGCGCCTCGCGAAGAACCGCGGCCCTCATAGTTGCCGCCGCCGTCTCCCCACCCGCCCTGGACATCCGGTGGGAGCGGCGGGCGGCTGACGACATCCCGCGTCAGTGACCCAGCCATATACCTTCAGGATGCACCAATTCCGCACCCCGGTGTGTGACCGGGAGAAGAAGACCGCATCCTACCGTACCAATCGCGCGCGCACCAGATGGTCCAGCAGTGGGAAATCGCGGTCCAGGTGCGGGTTGCCTTCGTCGAAGATGCGACCCTGATGTCCGGCGCGCATGCCGCCGCCGGAGGTCTCGCCGTACCCGTCGTACAGGCGGTCGACCACGTCCATGCCCTCCACCACTTCACCGAGCGGCGCGAAGCCTTCGCGGTCCTGCGCGGACATATCGGTGCGGCAGATGAAAATCTGCGTGGTGCGGGCGTTGGGTCCGGTCATGGCGAAGGCGAAACGCCCGCGCGTGTTGGATGCGCGTACGGGATCGTCGGCGATCGTCACGGCGCGCCAGATGCGCGCGATCTCCGGCCGCCCCGCGATGCCGAACTGCGCGAACCGCGATGTGACGCGGTAGAAGCGCGAATCGTCGTAGAAGCCGGCGCGCACAAGGTTGTAGAAACAGTCGGCCCCGACCGGCGCCCACGCGCGCCGCGCCTCCAGCGTGAACGCGCCGTGCGTAGTCTCAATGCGCACGCGATACACCGCGGGCGCCGTCTGCTTCCAGAACGCGGACGCGGGGTCGCGCAATGCCGCGAGATCGGCCGCGTGAACGACCGCGGCAGCGAGCAGGATGGCAGCCAGACGCATGGTCTTTTCAGTATGCGCTAGCATGGCTGTCATGTTCCGAATTGCATCCGCCGTACTCCTCGTGTGGCTCTCCCTGCCGGCGCGGGCGGCCGATTCACCCGCGCCCGTCGAGGGCGATTATCTCGTCAAGGACTTCGTCTTCACCAGCGGCGAGAAACTCCCCGAACTCCGCCTGCATTACACCACGCTCGGCGAACCGCGCAAGGACTCCTCCGGCAAGGTGACCAACGCCGTGCTCATCATGCACGGCACCAGCGGCAGCGGACGCGCCTTCCTCGCCCCCACATTCGCCGGCGTACTCTTCGGCGCCGGCCAGTTGCTGGACACCAACCGATATTTCGTGATTCTCCCCGACGATCTCGGCCACGGCGGATCCAGCAAGCCGAGCGACGGACTGCACATGAAGTTCCCGCGCTACGGCTACACCGACATGGTCCACGCGGAGTACCGTCTGGTGACCGAGAAACTCGGCGTAAATCACCTGCGCCTGGTGATGGGCACCTCCATGGGCGCGATGCACACCTGGATGTGGGGCGAGATGTATCCGGACTTCATGGACGCCCTGATGCCGCTGGCCGCCGCACCGGTCGAGATCGGCGGGCGCAACCGGATGATCCGCAGGATGATCATCGACTCCATCACGCGCGACCCGGACTTTCACGACGGGGAATACACGCAGCCGCTGCGCGGGATGATCGCGGCACGGTTTGCGCTCTTTGTGCTGACCTCCAGCCCGCTGCAACTCCTCAAACAGGCGCCCACGCGCGAACAGGCCGACGCTCTTTTCGACCGCACGTTCTACGGCGCTCAGGCGCGACCCTACGATCCGAACGACCTCCTCTACCAGGTCTCTTCCTCGCGCGACTACAACCCCGCGCCGGACCTCGAAAAGATCCGCGCGCCGCTCTACGCCATCAACTCCGCGGACGACCAGGTGAACCCGCCCGAACTCGGCATCATGGAGCGCGAGATCAAGCGTGTGAAGCTCGGCCGCTACATCCTGCTGCCGATTACGGACCAGACGCGCGGCCACGGCACGCACTCGCTGCCCGCCATCTGGGGCAAGTATCTCGCGGAGCTGTTGCGCGAATCCGGGAAGTAATCCGCGCTATTTCGCGACAATGAGTTCGCACAGCGCGCCGATGATGCGCGCCGCCGCGTCCGGCCCCACGGAGTTGACCTCGCCGTACCACGGCTTCGCGGCGCCGTTCAGGTACGGTGCTTTCTCGTCCCACTCCGCCTTGGGGATGATGTAGCCCAGTTCATCGTCCGCCAGTCCGAACAACATGCGGTACGGCGCGGCCATCAGTTGCTTCACCGCGGGTTCGATCGGCGCGCCGGGGAAATCGGCGCCGGAGTAGCGCTCCACGCCGCCCACGCTCAACTCGGGATACAGTTCGCCCGGGATGAGCCCGATCTCGAGCACCGGCTCGCGCCCGCGCGCGAATCGGATATAGCCGACCGGCGTGGTCGTGGTGCCGTCGTCATTCGGCAGCTTGCGGCCGGCGAAGATTCCCGCCTTCGCCGCCATCTGGAAGCCCGCGTTGGTCATCGGAATGCGGACTGTGGTCTCGCGAAAGAGGTATCCGTCGATCGCCGCCACCGGCGCGGACTTCAGTGCGTCCGAGGCCAGCCGCGCCACGCGCGAGCCGATGAATTCGGCTTTCTCGAAAGTGCGTTCGGGGAGCACGCTGCCGGTGCGCGGATCCTTCACCGCCGCGCCCAGCGGCGATTGCATGCCTCCCACCGCGCCGTTCACGAAGACCGCCGTGCCGCCCAGCGTGCGCTCCAACTCGCGGCACAGGTAGCCCGAATAATCCGCCGTGATCAGCGTGTTGCGGCTTCCCAGCGTCTCCGGATGATTCGCCCAGTTGACGAGGGTCGCGATGGGCTCGCCGCCCGCGGTCTCCGCGCGCAGCGCCAGGATCTCCGGATCGTGCACCACCGGCGGACGCGTGTCGTCGATGAACGTGTCCAGTTCCGGCGTCTTCACAGCGGCCAGCCGGACGCGCGCCGGACGCATCGCCTGAATCGCCGCGCGCGCCGCTTCCGCGGTCCGCTCCACGAGGTACGCGTTGTACGCCGGGTTGATGCCGGTCGCGGCGGGCGACGCGCCCCACATCCCCATCGTGTCCGGCCCTTCGTGGTCGTGCAGCGCGGCCACTACCAGGTCCGCATCCACCTGCGCGCGGATCTTCTCCACGTCGTCGCGGAAGATGCCGATCACGTCCACCCCGCAAATCACCAGCGGGCGCGCGCCGCCGCCGAACGCGATGCAGCGCGCGTAGAGATCGTCGTGGACGCCGGTGGCGCGGCGGTTGTGATCGAACCCGGCCATGTAGACCGGCCCGTATTTCGCCAGGTCCGGCGTGACGGTCCGGGCGGCCGCTCCCACGCGCAACTCGCCGGCGGCGGTGGAGGCTAAGAGTGTGGCGGCAACCATGGCCGCGGTGGTTCGCATGGCGCTTCAATCTCCGGTTACGGTCACTACGATGATACGCCGCCGCCTTCGCACGTCACATTCCAGGTGGAAGATCTGCTGCCACGTGCCGAGTACGAGTCTTCCGCCGGAGACCGGCACGGTCAGCGAAGGCCCGAGCAGTGTGGCCTGCAGATGCGAATGCCCGTTGCCATCGTGCCATGCCTGCTCGTGGCCGTAGTGGCGGCCCGGCGGGATGAGTTTGTCGAGCACGGCGGGCAGGTCCTTTTCCAGCCCGGGCTCGAACTCGATCGCGCCGATCGCGGCGGTGCTGCCTACGTTGAACACGTGCGCGATGCCGGTCCGGACGCCGGAGGTACGGACCGCGGCGGCCACGTCCCCGGTGAGATCGTGCATGTCGCCGTGCCCCGCGGTCTCGATGCTGATTTCCTGTTGATGAGTCATGGTCCGGAATCGATGTTCGCACTCCTTGCGGCTCGACTACAATTGCTCCATGCGGATCGTGCCCCTTTTTGCGGCGGCGTGCTGCGCGATGAGCGCCCAAAGCCTTCCCCTGCCCGGGAAGATCGATCTCGCGCCGCCCGCGCCCGCGATCCGCAAGGCGGTTCAGTCGCGCCACTTCCTGGAGTCGGTGGGCCGCCGCGGCGCCATGCTCGGCACGGAGGACGGCACCTTCGAAGCCTGGCTGAACCCCATCAAACTGGCGCGCGATTTTCGGCTTTCGGTCTTCTTCGATGGCTCGCTCGACGCCGTGGACCTCTCGGACCTTGCTGAGACTGTCGCGGTCTCGCCCGGGCGCGTGACCATCACGCACTCGCACGCCGCCTTCACCATCCGCCAGACCTGGGTCGCCGCCGTCGATTCGCCGGTGCTGCTGGTGCTGCTGGATATCGACACCAACCGGCCCTTGCGCTTGCGCGCCAGTTTCATCCCCGAGATGAAGCCGATGTGGCCGGCGAGTTTCGGCGGCCAGAGCAGTGCCTGGGACGATGCGGAACACGGTTTCGTGCTTGGCGAAGGGCTGCGGCGCTACGCCGAGGTGATCGGCTCGCCGCTCTTCACCACGCACAGCGAACAGATCGGCCATCAACTTCCCTCGCGCCGCATCCTGGCGGAGATGGAGTTAACGCCGGAGATCTGCCGCGCCCACACCATCCCGATCGTGTTCGCAGCCTCGCGCAAGGACTATCGCGCGGCGCTTGCCGATCCCGAGCGCCTCGTGCGCGAATCCGACGAATACTACCGTGCCTTCGACGCGCGCACGTTGCGCGTGCACACGCCCGACGCGGTCCTGAACGACGCCGCCGAGTGGGCGCGTTACGCGCTCGAAAAGGGCTGGGCCTGCAATGAGGGCGTCGGCTGCGGCCTGGTCGCCGGCTACGCGGCGTCGGGGGAAAGCCAGCGTCCGGGCTTCGCGTGGTACTTTGGCGGCGACGCGCTCATGAACTCCTGGAGCGTGCTGGACTACGGCGATTTCGACCGCGTGCGCGGCATCCTCGAATTCCTGCGCGGCCACCAGCGCGCCGACGGCAAGATCGAGCACGAACTCACCCAAAGCGCCGCGCTGCTCGATTGGAGCAAGTACCCCTACGGCTACTACCACGGGGACACCACCGCGCTCTACCTCTACTCCGCGGCACGCTACGTGGTGCGCTCCGGCGACGTGGACTTCCTGCGCGCCTCGTGGGACTCGATCGCCAAGGCCTACGAATACTGCGCCGGAGCGCTCGACGACGATGGCCTGCTCTCCAACCGCAAAGCCGGAGCCGGCGCGGTGGAAACCGGCGCGCTCTCCGGTAAAGTCGCCAACGACGTCTATCTGCAGGGCGCGTGGCTCGCGGCGCTCGACGGCTACCTGCGCCTCGCCGAGATCGCCGGCAGAAATCCGGGCGATGCGGCGCGTCAGCGCGACCGCGCGCGGCAGACGCTGAACGGCTGGTTCGTGGAACCGGCCACTCTGGCCTTCGCGCGCCTGACTGACGGCACCATGTATCCCGCGCAATCGGCGTGGCAGGGTCTTGCGCTGGCCTTCGGCGGACTCGACCCCGCGAAATCCGCGCGCGCCGCGGCACGCATGAGCCGCCTGGAACTATCCACTCCGTGGGGTGCGCGCCTGTTCGCCACGGACAGCCCGAACTATGACCCGCTCAGTTACAACGACGGGAGCGTCTGGCCGTTCGTCACCGGCTTCGCCGCGCTAGGCGAATTCCGCAATCACCAGGCGACGGGCGGATTGCGCCACCTCTACGGCACCGCCGCGATGACCGGACTTACCGGCGCCGGGTTCATCCCGGAGTACATGAGCGGAGAGCGCGCGCAGGCGCTGCCGCATGCCGTGCCGCACCAGTTGTTCTCCTCGTCGGCGGTGGTAAACCCCCTGGTCAGCGGGTTGCTCGGGCTGGACGGTGACGCCCTGCGCCACACTCTTTCCCTCGCGCCGCACCTGCCGCAGGGATGGACGGTGGAGTTCGCGCGCTACCGCGTGGGGCGCTCCGTAGTCTCCGGCACCATCGCCCGCGTTCGCGGAGAAGCGCGCATTTCGCTCACGATCGAGGGCGAACCCCTGAGCGTGACGATCTCGCCCGCGTTCGCATCCGGCGCGACTTCAGCCACGGCGGGCGTCGGAGGCGCGCAGGTTCCCATGACGGTGGAATCCACGCCGGGCGATGCGCATGTGACGGTTCGTGCCGCCGCGGCGCAGCGGATCGACGCGGTGATCCGGGTCACCGAACCGGCGGAATCCCCGCAGGTGCTCGTCAGACCGGCGCCCGGCGATCCGGCTCGTTGAGGCGATTTTGCGGATTGCAAAGTCCGTCCCCGGGGACTAGGATATGGATAGAGGGTATCGAGATGGGAATGTCCGCATTGTCGATTCCACTCCTTCTCGCCTTCGCTCTGCCCGCCGCTCCGCCCGTTCAGGACGCCATGCCCATGATGAACTCGGTGGAACCCACTTCGGGCAAGGTCGGCGAAGTCCTGGTAGTCCGAGGTGTCAACCTCGGTGCCGACCACGTGGCCGCGGTGTACCTGACGGACGGAAAGCTTGATTTCAAAGTCTCCGTCCTCGAACAAACCGCCACATCCATCCGCTTCCGCATACCGCCGGAAGTAAAGCCCGGACGGCTTGCCCTGGTGGTGCTCACCAAGGAGGCCTCTCCGAAACTGATTGAAGAACCCGTAAAGGTCACGGTCGAGCCGGAAACCACGAGTGCGGCGAACGCTCCGCCGCCGCGCGGGGCGATCGGCGCTCGTTAGACGGTTCTGCCGGGAGGTAAATCCCATGTTTGACAGTCTGGAAGACAAGATCAAACAAGACGATTCCGTTGAGATCTCCCGCAAGGAACGTATCGTCAAGGGGGTGGTGATCACCGTCCTCTCGATTGTGCTGTTCGGCGGGCTCTACTTCGCGGTGCGGATGGTGGGAACGTAATCCGGCGCGGTCAAACGACGCGTTCGGCCTCCTGCCGCATGATCGTCCACAGCGCCTCCACGTGTTCGCGCCCGGTGAGCAGCGAACCGATGGAGACACGCACCATCCATCGCCCGTCGAGGATGGCCGGCGTGAGATAGGCGGCGCCGGAGCGGTTGACGCGATCCGCCCAGTTCTGAGTGTGTCTGTCGAGCTCCTCGCCCGCGACGCCGGCCGGTTCGTAACGCAGGCAGATGGTCTGTAACGGCACCGGGGCCAGCACGCGCCAGCCGGGTGCGCGGCGCACGGCATCGGCGAACCACTGTGCGTTGGCGAGGTCACGCCGGAGCCGTTGCTGCAATCCGGCGATACCCCGCTCGCGCAGCAGGAACCACACCTTGAGCGCGCGCATGCGGCGTCCCAGGGGCAGACCCCAATCGCGCAGGTTCTTGACCTTTTCGTCGGCGGCGGTGCGCAGGTAGCTCGGGCTGGTGCTCATTACGCGGATCAGGGTTTCGGGATCGCGCACGTAGTACAGGGAGCAATCGAAGGCCACCCCGAGCCACTTGTGGGGATTGAGCACCAGCGAATCGGCGCCTTCGATCCCGTCCCACATCCAGCGGCACTCGGGCAGGATCATGGCGCTGCCGGCCATGGCGGCATCCACGTGCAGCCAGAGGCCGTGTTCGCGCGCGATGCGCGCCATCGCGGCGATGGGGTCGAGTGCGGTGGTGGCGGTGGTGCCGGTGGTGCCGACGATGGCGCACGGCTTGCGCCCGGCGGCCAGGTCCGCGGCAATGGCGGCTTCCAGTGCTTCCGGACGCAGCGCGTAGTTTTCGTCGTTGGCCACGTGGCGGACATTCTCCCGGCCGAAGCCGGCGAGCAGCGCGGCCTTATCCACGGAGCTGTGGCTGTGGGCCGAGGTGTAGACCACCAGCGGCGCGGCTTCCGCCTGCAGTCCGCCGCGGGCCAGCGAGTAGCCGGTGGCGCGTTCGCGGGCGCACAAGAGGGAAACCAGCGTGCAGGTGGAGGCCGTATCCTGAATCACGCCGCTCCAGGCATCGGAGAGGCCGGTGGCGCGCCGCATCCAGTCCGTCACCACCTCTTCGAGTTCGGTGAGCGCGGGGCTGGCCTGCCAGTTCAGCCCGAGCACGCCGAGTCCGGTGGAGACGTAGTCGCCCAGCACGCTCGCCAGTTCGCCGTTTGAGGGAAAGTAGCCGAAGAAGTTGGGATGCTGCCAGTGGGAGAGTCCGGGCAGGATGATGCGGTCGAGGTCGGCGAGGATGGCATCGACGGATTCAGCTTCCACCGGCGGGTCGGCGGGAAGCGCGGCGCGAACTTCGCCGGGTGCGGTGCGCGCCATCACGGGACGCGCGGCGACGCCTGCGCGGTAATCGGCGATGTAATCGATGATGCGGTGGCCGTAGCGGCGGAATTCCTCGGGTGTCATAGCGATCAGCTCTACAGTAGCTCAGGGCAGCTTGTACCAGACGGGCAGTTCGATCGCGGCGTAGCTGGTGGCGGTCCGCGCCAGGAAATGTACGCGTACGCCGGGCTGGCAACTCGCGCGGATGACGGCGTGGGTGTAGCGGACGCCGTCCTCCACTACCCGGACGCTGGTGTCCACGCAGGGGTCGCTGGTGATCAACTCGGCGCGTCCGTCGGGCAGCGCGATGGTGAAGGCTTCGCCGGGCGAGACGTTGCCGTCATGGTCGGTCTCATCCATGATCTTGAAGTTGGTTGCGACCGGTGCGGGCGGGTAGACCGGGACCTCGACCGCGAGTCCCATGGCGCGGATCATTACGGATGCGGGCAGGGCGTTGGCGGTGCTAAAGGTGACGGGCACTTCGGCGGATGCGCCCGGGTAGATCGCCGGCACGCGTGCCGTGGGCACGGCGAAACGCACGCCCGGTGTAGGGCTCTCCCAGCGCGCGGTGACGGGTTCGGAGCGCTCCGCGCCGCGATTCCAGAAACGCAGTCGCAGTTTGACAGGCGCGCCGGCGGTGGCCCAGTTGCCCTCGGCGAACTCGTATCCGGAGAGGGACAGCCCCGCCGCCCTGCCGATGCCGACCTCGTACTCGCCGCCATCGAGATCGAACGTCAGCCGCCCCTGCGCGTCGGCGCGCTGCGCCACGCGGCGGACCTTGCCGTCAGAGAGGCGGATGTAGGTGACGGTGTGGCTGGTGCGCGGTTCGAACAGGTGCGGCGAGGTCACGCTGAGCTTCACTTCGGGGATGGCGGCGCCGCCCGGCAGCCATTCGCGGACCACCGAGTGGAAGCCGCTTGCCGAGACGTTGGTGAGCAGTGTGAGGCCGGGGCGTTTGCGGTTCGAGACGGCCTCCCAGCCCCAGATGGTGAAATTCGGGTAGGGGTCGGCGTGGTCGAAGACCGTCGGCTTCGCGGGGGGATCGCCGAACGCGGCGAGATCGAAATCGAGCGCGGCGGCGACGTCGGCTGTGTTGAACAGGCGCGTGCTCACCGCGCCGTGATCGATATGCAGGTCTTCGAGCAAGGTATCGACCTCGAAGCCTTCGGGGCCCACGGCGGCGGTGCGCTCCGGCGCGAGCGCGCTGGCGGCGGCGATGAGATCGGGCGCCTTGGACGCTTCCCATAGCGCCAGGAATCCGCCGCTGCCGTAGCCGGAGACCGCGCGGTGGCCGCGGTCGGCGACGGTGCGCAGGGTGCGATCCACGCGGCCGGCGAGTTCGGGAAGGTAGAGCGGATAGTTACCCGAGGTGTCGGCGGGGCCGGAATCCACAACGATGGCGTCGTGCTTCGCGGTCCACGCGGCGAGTTGCGCGGCGCGTTCGTCCCCGCCGGCTTCATAGCCGTGCAGCCAGTAAATCACCGGGTAGCGCTTCTGCGAAGCGGCGTACCGGGCGGGCAGGTACACGTGGTAGGTTCGCATGCCGCCCATCACAAGGCTGGGATGGGTCTGCTCTTGTGCGCAGAGAAGCAGGACGGGAATCAGGCTGCCGAGGAAAAGTCGCACTACTCTTGTTGGTACCACACTGGCGGGCGGCGCACACCGGCGGGCAGGTGGCAGGAAGCCCGGGACCGAAACGTGCTCGAATACGGTTGTATGCGCGCACTGCTGCTCCTATTGGTCGCTTCGCGGATGGCGCCGGCCGCGCCTCCGAAGGTGATGCTGTGGGCGTGGGAGCGGCCGGGCGACCTGCGTGCGCTGCCGGCCGGCGCGGGCGTGGCGTTTCTCGCAGCGACCGTAACCCTCATCGACGGGGAGGTCGAGACGATGCCACGCTTTCAGCCCCTGCGTCTGCCGCGCGGTGCATACCGCATGGCGGTGGTGCGGGTCGCGGCGCCGGGCGCCGTGTCGGAGGCGACACAACTGCGGCCGGCCGTGGACGCCATCGCCGATGTCGCGGCGACAGCGCGCGCCGATGCCTTACAGATCGATTTCGACGCGGGCGCCTCGCAGTTGCCCTTCTACCGGGCACTGCTCGGCCAGGTGCGGGCGCGGTTGGGGAAGGGCCTTTTTCTCTCTATGACCGCGCTGGTCTCCTGGTGCGGTCCGGACTCGTGGATGCGCGGGTTGCCGGTGAACGAGATCGTGCCCATGACATTCGAGATGGGGGGTGCGGCGCCCGCCATCGAGGCGCGCCTGCGCTCCGGCGGAAAGCTGGAGAGCCCGCTCTGCCGCGCGAGCATCGGGGTGGCGGAACAGGATCTGGCGGCGCGCCCGCGCGCGTTGCGCACCTACGTATTTGCGTATCGGGACTGGACGGAGGAAGCGGTACGTGCCGTGCTGGAGAGAACGCGATGAGATACGCGGCGTTGATTGCGGGCGCGGCCGTGCTGGCCGCGGTTCTGGCGCTGGCTTGCGCGCCGGAGTTTCCCAAAACGGTGTTCGTCTACACGCGGCACCCCGACTTCCCGCGGACGGCGTACCTGGAAGGTAAACTCGGGGTGTTTCGCCCCACCTACGCGCGCTCATACCTGGTGATCGCCTACCGGTATGTCAGGGGGCGCCCGTTGAGCGTGCCGGAGCGCGAACAGGTGCGGGACTACTGGAAGGACCGCGAAACCGGAGACTGGGACCATACTGCGACCGACTGGCAGGATCGCTGGGCGTACGAGATTGCGCGCGCGACCGGCGCTCCCGCGCCGCAGAAAAAGCCGGTCGGGCAGGGGCGGTACCGATTCGACACGAGCACGAATTCGTACTTCTTCAACTGCGCGGAGGACGCCTACCGCACGGCTTATCAGACGCTGCAGGCTCGCGCCGCACGCTTTGGGGCGCAGAGTGCCGCGGTGCGTGCGTGGGCGGACGCCCAGCAGCAGGTGTTCGCCAACTGCGACGGTGGTCCCGCGATTCCGCCACCGGCGCCGGCGGCGCTGCCCCCGCTGATTCGCGCCGATCGCGACTATCAAATCGCGGCTGCGCAGCTCTATTCCGGCGACTATCCGCGCGCCGAAGCAGGTTTCCGGCGCATTGCCGCATCGCACGATACGCCGTGGCAGTGGATTGCGCCGTACCTCGTGGTGCGCACGCTGGCGCGCGGCGCGGGAGACGACCCGGCGCTGCTCGCGAATGCGGAGAAGGAAGCGCGCGCGGTCCTGGCAGATCCGCGGCTCGCCCCGATTCACGGCATGACCCTGGTGCTGTTGCACCGCGTGATCCTCAGGAAGAACGACGCCGGCTACCTCCACGCGCTGGCCGACGATCTGGCCGGCGGCAAGACCGAACGCAGTTTCCGCGAGGAACTCTGGGACTACACGACACTTTACGATCGTTTCGCCGCGTACGACCCGTTCGCGGATGACGCCGCCGGAGCGGCGATCCAAGCCGGACGTCTCCTCCCTCCGCGGCGACGATCTCAGCGACTGGATCCTCTCGTTCCAGTCGGACGATGCGGCCGAAGCGCGGCACGCGCTGGAACGCTGGCGCGCGACCCGGTCCGTCCCGTGGATGGTGGCGGCGCTGCGCCACGATTGGCGCGACGACGAATTGCTCGCCGCGGCAGCGAGCGTTCCCACGGAAAGTCCGGCGTACGAGATCGTCTCGTATTACCGCCTTTCGCGCGAACTTGACGCGGGGGCGAAGGAAGCGGCGCGCGGCGAGATCGACCGCATGCTTGGGAGGCCTCTGTCGAAATCCACCGCCAACCTCTTCCGCGCGCTGCGCATGCGAGCGGCGCCTGACCTGGCCGGATTCCTGAGCTTCGCGGCGCGTCCGCCGGTGATGCTCACCTCCACCTGGAACCAGGGCGAAACGCCAGACCGCGGCGACGCCGATCCGGTGCCGAGCGCCCGCGGGCAACTGCTCTTCGACCGCGATTCCATCAAGATCCTGAACGAACGCACCCCGCTCCGGGTTCTGCGCGAGGCGGCACTCTCGGGAAACGTGCCGCGGTATTCGGAGCGCGATTTCGTGCTCTCCGCCTTCACCCGCGCGTTGCTGCTGGACGACTTCGAAAACGGCCGGCCACTATCGGAACGCCTGACAGCGCTCGGCGCCGACCGCGAACGCTACCTGGAGGTGTACCGCGCCGCGGCGGATTCCCTGGAGCGGCGCTTCGCCGGCATCTTTTATGTGCTGCATCACCCCGAGAGCCGGCCCTACTTCGCTAGCGGCATGGGGCGCTGGGGCAATCCTGGTCGCATCGACAATTACCGCGATAACTGGTGGTGCCCGGTGGATCTGGCGGTGGATCTGGATGCCCGCACCAACCTGAGCGACTGGCGCCAGGACCTGCCACCGCGCGCGAGTGCGGACGCGCCGGCGTGGAGCGCGGCGTTTCTGAGCGATGCCGACCGCGCCCAGGCCAAAGCCGAGATGGCGAAACTGGCGGCTACCCAGAGCGGCCCCGACTACCTTCTGCGCGAGACCATGCGGTACGCGCGCGCACATCCCACTGATCAGCGGGTGCCGGAGGCGCTGCATTACGCGCTGCGCTCTCAACGGTACGGCTGCGTGCGCGAGCAGACGGCTGAGGCGGCGGAACAGGTGTGGCGGTATATGTGGCGCCTCTATCCCAAGAGTGGGTGGACGCGAAAGTCCAACTACCACTTCGAACCCGCGAACCTGCCGGAGAGCCACTGAAACCGCTTCAGGGCAGCGCCACCATCTCGCGGAAGTTCCAGCCCGGCGAGGTATCGGTGCGGGTTCCGGCGATGACGCCCTGGTGGTCCAGCCAGTAATAGTTGGAACTGTTCTCCACCTTGAACTGCCGGCCGGTGGACGGGTCCACCACGTCCACGGTTCCCAGGATGGAGTTCTCGCGGCGACGGCTGATTTCGTCGTTTACCTGGTTGCGGTAGTTGAAGGTGTCGGTGATGATTTTGGACACCTCCTGCTGCGTCTGCGCGACGATCCGCGAAGTGTTCGCCGTGACGTTCTGCTGCATCGCCACCCATTGCGGATTGTCCTGGTAGGTGGAAAGCATATGGGCCAGCACCTGCTGCGCCAGCGACACCTGACCGGCGGCGGCGAGGTATCCGTACAGGTACTCGACGTGCCAGATGGCGGAGGGCGACCCCGCCATGCCGGCGCGCAACGATCCGGCCAGGTAGTAGCCTTCGGCGGGCTGTCCGTTCTGCCGGCAGGTGAAGGTGGTCTCGCCGGTGCGGATCTGCATCATGCCGCCGGCTGCGGCGAGTCCGCTCATCAGGCGGTTGAGCGGCGCGTCCGCGTCGGGACGGTCGCGCGAACCGGTGAACGCGAGATCCGCGCAGCCGCGCGCGGCGACGCCGCTCACGTATTGCTGGGCGAACAAAGTGCCCGGCGTGTAGCGGCGCACCATCATGCGCACGCCGTAGCCCGGCGAATACCAACTGCCCTCGCGGAAGCCGGTCATGGCCAGCATCTGGTTGGGCTCGGTGAACGTCGGCAGGTCCTGGTCGCCGCCGGTGATGCGGATGCGGCCGTCCGGCGAGGTGGCGCGCACTGCTTTGCGGATGTCCACGGCGGCGAACCGGTAGGCGCCGCCTTCCACGTTCCAGCCGGCGGGGACTTCCAGGCTGAAGGCGTTCTCTCGCGGATCCTGCCAGCGGGTCCATCGAAGGTTCGCGCCGTCGGAGCCGGCGGATTGCGCGCCGCCCGTCGATGCCCCGGTGGCGCGGAAACTGGCGAAGATGCGCGCGAAGTTCTCCGCCTCCCCGCGGAAGGCGGCGGTGGGCGCGAGCGCGATGTAGAGGAAGCCCGCCGAACCCTTGGCGCTGGGCACCCATCCGAAGCCGGCGACGGCGGCGCGGTCCGCGGCGACCGCGGCAAACCGCACGGAGTTGGCGCCGGGCGAGGGCGCGGGGCGCCAGGCGGCATCGATGCCCGCCTTCGCCGCCAGGCTGGCCAGTACATTGGACGCGGACCGCGCATTGAGCGCGCCCGGAACCCACACCGGCCACACGATCGCCTGCTGCCGCGCCGGACCGGTGACGGTAACCCGCCCGCTGGCGCGATCGGCGGCGACGCGCCACTCCGCGGGTGCCTGCAGGGTGAAGCCCGCCGGATCGGTGTGGGTCATCCAGGCGGCGCCGCACACCAGGAGGGGGCAAAAGAGGAGAGCAATAGCCAGAGTACGCATGAACTGCCTCGTACACTTATCGACCGGAATTGTAGCCGATTGATTCGCGCGTGCCTACCCAGGCCGGAGGCGTGCATTTCGTGTATGGCAAACGTTCAGGCAGTGTACGGCGCCCGTTCCGGAGGCCGGCCTAACTCCTATTCCTGCAACCGCCACGCGCTGGCGCCCGGCGTGCATCACCACGGGTATGACTTCCAACGAATTGCAGCCGTTCATCGATGCCGCCAAGGAGCGCGGCGCCGCGGACGAGTTCCTGGCCACCCTGCTGACACGCCGCGGTTGGCCCGCCGGCGATGTCTATACCGCTCTCGGCGAATGGTGGGAGCGCCGCACCGGGGTAGGGGTGCCGGCGCGGCGCAGCGCGGCGGAAAACGCGCGCGACGCCTTCCTCTATCTGCTCGCCTTCTCCACTCTGGCCACCTGGGCGAGCGCGCTCGGCTCGCTGTGGTTCCAACTGATCGAATACTGGGTGCCGGATGCGGTGACCTCGCCCCACGTCTACAACTTCCGCTCTACGGTCACCTTGCAGATGGCCTGCATCCTGGTGGCGCTCCCCGTGTACCTGTTCGTCATGCGGATCATCCTGCGGGAGACCCGGGCCAACCCGGAGCGCATCGAATCCGGCGTGCGCAAGTGGCTCACATATATCGCGCTGCTGCTGGCCGCTACCGGAGTAGTCTGCGACCTGGTGACCTTCGTCGACTTCTTCCTGCGCGGCGAAATCACGGTGCGGTTCGTGCTCAAGTGCGCCGTGGTGCTGGCCATTTGCGGGTCGATCTTCTGGTATTACCTTGGCTTCCTGCGCGGACGGTCGGCGAACCGCCTGTTCGCGGGCCTGGCCGCGGCCGGCGCGGCGGCCGCCCTCCTCTTCGGCATGTCCCTGGCGGGCACGCCCGGCGTGCAGCGCCACATCGAGGCCGACTTCCGGCGCGTGCAGGACCTCCGCTCGATCGCGGGCGCGATCAACGGAATGACGCCGCCGCCGCGCTCCCTGGTGGAAGCCGCCGCGACGCGTCCCGCGCTGCGCATAAAGGACCCCGAAACCGGCCGCGTGTACGAATACACGTTGAAAGACGGGAAGACGTTCGAACTGTGCGCGACGTTCGCCGCGCCGGACGATCTGCGCGCGCGGCAGTACGGCAGCGAGTTCTGGTCGCACCCGAAGGGACGCGCGTGCTTCGCGTTCGAAGCCGGGCGTCCGGTGCCGTGGTAACGCGAGGCGCTACGAGGCGGCCCGGGTGCGCGGTTGTTTCATGAGCCGGCGCGCGAGCCGCGGCAACATGCGGATTCCGGTGGTCGAGCCCACGGTCGCGTTGCGCACGATGATGCTTGTATCGTTGAGCGCGGGGACCTGAAGGACAATCGGATAGCTGAAGCTGTGTTGATAGGCTGCCTGCGCGGCGAAAGCCTCCATGTATGTGAGCAGCGTGCCGTTGGTTGTATCGCCCACGTACGCGGGGTTGAAGGTTCCCTGCAGCAGAGCCGCGCTGGCCACCACTTGCGCGTAGTCCTGCGAAGTCAGCAGGAGCGCGACGTCGGGCAGAACGTACTTCAGCGTCTCCTTCCAGGCGAAGTCCCACGGAAAAGGCATTTGGGTGAAATCGATATTCGGCGGGTTGACGGCCGGTGGCGCGTAGATGGAGAAGAGCGGGGAGGAGGTCGCGCTCGCCGAAACATTGGAGGCGATCCAGGCCATCGGAGCCACGTCGAAATTGCAGCGGACCGGGTCGCAGGTCGTGCCCAGGGACGGATCCCAGTTGGGCGGGTTCGG
The DNA here is from genome assembly GCA_018268835.1 of Acidobacteriota bacterium. Classification (GTDB taxonomy): domain Bacteria; phylum Acidobacteriota; class Terriglobia; order Bryobacterales; family Bryobacteraceae; genus Solibacter. The sequence continues at coordinate 19,475 of JAFDVU010000029.1, forward strand.
CGCTCCGCTGAACCGCGAGTCGGAGTAAGTGGCGAAGACGGAGTTACCGGCGGTGGGCGCGGCGAACGTGATGCAACTTACGTTGGACTTCCGTGACGAGTCCCACAGGGAAGGGTTGTCCTTCAGGTACAGCGCAAGAGTACCGGCCAGGCATCCCCCCAGGCTATGTCCGGTGACGCAGAGTTCGATCGGGCCGGCCGTCTGCGTGAGCAGGAAGTTCATCAGGGACATTGCGGGACCGGGGTTGCCGTTTCGATACGTGACGCCATTCATCGCGAACAGAACCTGCAGGCCGATGCTGGTCGATTCGGAGATCATGGCTCCGGCCGGAGACGGGACACTCGATCCGGGAGGCCAGGGCATCGTCTGGCGGACGTCGAAGTCGTCCATCAACCAGTCCAGATCGGCGACGAAGTTCGTGCCGCGGATGGCGATCACAATCTGCGTCGGGTCGGATTGGTTCTGGGCGGCGAACATCATGTTGTCCTGGTAAAGCGCCCCCGGGGTTGTGTACACCGCCGGTCCCCAAACGACCTGCCACGTCGGGTTGGGGCCGGCGAGCGGCGGGATCTGCGGCATCGCGGTGTTGATCAGGCCGAGGATTTGCGCCTGCGGGTTCGGGGTTGTGATTTCTTCCCCGCAATAGGCAAGGTAGGAGAAACTCAGCATGATCTGACGCTGGCTAAGGTTGGGGATAGTAGTGGCCATCGTGGGTTCCTTTCATCGGTTCCGGAATACAGACCTCGCCAGTATATGCCCGCTGTCCGTGTCGCAACGTCACGGAATACCCGAAGTTATCGTCCGGCTGATTTGAACCGGTGGCTTTAGTACGTTCTGGCCCTGTGCCGGCGCCGCGCCGCAGGAAAATTCCCGATACCCGCCGTATCGAAGCCGCGTGGCCCTACCGCCGCGGCGGCTCTTCCTTACCGGGGATCAGGTAGGGGAACGCGGTGATGCGCAGTTTGGCCGCTCCGTAGGGGACCATCGTGATGGTCTCTTCGGGCCGGCGGCTGGTCACCGGACTTACCGAAATCGGCGCCGGCGAATCCTCCACCAGTTGCCACTGCGGCACGCGCCGCGCCTTGGCGGTGATCTCGACCGGGGAATCCATGGCGGTGTACGGCTGGCGCGCGAGCGGCCGCTCCTTCACGGTAAAGGCTCCGGCGAAACTCGCGGGATCGACCACCAGCCCGTAATTCCACGGCGACGCCGGGTAGATCTCCCAATCCGCCGCCGGTCCCGTCTGCCGGATCTTGTGCCAGCTTTCACCGACGCGCAGCGAGTAGACCAGCGGACCGCGTTCCACCGCGATCGAATTGTTGTACCAGTGGCTGAGCCGCACCGCCATGGGAAAGCGTACCTCCACGCGATCGCCGGCGCGCCACTCGCGCTCGATGCGCAGGAACTGGCCGGCTTTCGCGCCCGCGACGGCGGTGCCGTTCACCGCGACGGTCGCGTCCGTGGCCCACTCCGGGATGCGCAGCGCGAGCGGGAATGTGGCCGCTCGCTCGGGGTGGACCGCGAGGGTGACGTTTTCGCGGAAGGGGTACCCGGTCTGCTCTTCGACGCGCACGGCGACGCCGCGTACCGTGGTCGAGACCTCGCTGGGAGCGTAGACCACGGCGGCGAGCCCGTCGTCGGGCGTCGCCATCCACAGGTTCGCGGCGAGTTTCGGCCAGCCCTGGTGCATGTTGGCGGTGCAGCATCCGAAGTTCGGTTCAAGCCCGAAGATGTTGGACTCCGGTCCGTTGGTGGCCCAGCGGTGATTGGAAATGGAGCAGACGATCTGGTTGGCCTGCTGATCGTACTGGTGCGCCCAGATGTCGGGCGAGAGCGTGGCGGGCAGCGCGTTGTAGGCGATCTTCTCCAGACGGTCGCCGAACGAGGGTTCGCCGAGGATGGAGAGGTCCTGCTCGAGCGAGAACATGGCTTCGACCACGGCGCAGAGTTCGGTGCCCTGGCTGGGGTCGCGTCCGGCGTAGTGCTCGTCGGCGGAGAAGATGCCGTTGGGCTGGCCGTGGTAGCGGTCGAGTGCGCGCAGCATGGTATCGACCCCGGCGCGGTCGGCGGGGTCGCCGGTGACCAGCCACCACACGGCCGCCGCCTTCAGCGCCATGGCGTTGTTCACCCCGTGGGTGGAGAGGTTGGTCTTACCGCGCGGAACCAGTTCGGTGGTTTTGAAATCGGCGAACTGCGCTTCCCAATCGTGCCCCTGCTGATGCAGTTTGCGCGCGAGATCGAGCAGGCTCGCGTCGCCGGTGCGGTTGTAGAGCCACAGGACGCTCAGCGCTTCGTCGTGCCAGCGGAAGATGGCCCATTCCTTGAGCGGGCGCTGGTCGAGATGCGCGAGCTGGTAGGCGAAGTACTTGCGCATGACCGGAATCACGCGCGGGTCGCCGGTGGCTTCCTGGAACTGCATCAGCGCCTTGAGCATGACGTAATTGGGCCACCAGTCGGTGTTCTTCGCCGGACCGATCCAGCCTTCGGGCGATTGATGGTCGAGCGTCCAGTCCATCCACTTGCGGACTTTGGCGGTGAGCACCGGGTCCCTGGTGAGGTAGGCCAGCGGGACCAGGCCGTCGAGGAAGTACGGGCCGCGTTCCCAGCCTTCGCCGGTGCCGCCCAGCCAGGCGCTGTTGGGGCCCACGTCGGGCCAGAACTCGTCGAGGTGTCCGCTCAATCCGGCGGCCTGAATCTTGAGCTGATCGAGCAGCCAGCCCTTCGGCATCACGCTGCCCAGCGGCAGTTGATTAAAGGCGTTGGGTTGGAGCGGGGCGCGGTTGGGCGTCGCGCCCTGCAAGGCGAGCGCGGTGGCGAACAGGACAAGGATGCGCATCGCCTCCAGTGTAGTCCAAGGCTTTCCCCTTGACATTCTACTGGAGTGAGCCGATACTTTACCTAGAATGTCTACTCGAGATGTGGACCGCATCGAACTGCTGCAGGGGACGCTGGACCTCCTGATCCTGCGCACGCTGCTGCTCGGTCCGCTGCACGGGCACGCGATCGCCAAATCCATCGAGCGCAACTCGGAGGACGTGCTGGCGGTGGAGCAGGGGTCGCTGTATCCGGCGCTGCACCGGCTGCTGAAGCGCGGCTGGATTTCGTCCGAAGAAGGCACCTCGGAGAACAACCGGCGCGCAAAATTCTACCGGCTGACGGCGAAGGGGCGGCGGCAGCTTCGTGCGGAATCAGCCAAGTGGGAGCGGCTGGCGCGCGCCATAGGGCGGATTCTGCGGCCCGCGGGCGAGGAAGGGCGGTTGTGAAACGGCGGCGCGAAACGGACGGGCTGGAGGAAGAGATCCGCGATCACATCGAGCGCGAGACCGCGGAGAACATCGATCGCGGGATGACGCCGGAGGCGGCGCGACTCGCCGCGCGGCGCAAGTTCGGCAACGTCACGCGCGCGACGGAAGAGGCGCGCGAGGTATGGCGCATGGTGTGGCTGGATCAGTTGGCGCAGGACGCGGGGTTGGGACTGCGCATCCTCCGGCGCAATCCGCGGTTTGCCGTGGTGGCGGTGGCGGCGTTGGCGCTCGGCATCGGGATCAACACGGCGGTATTCAGCGTGGTCAACGCTGTGCTGCTGCGGCCGCTTGCCTATCCGCATCCGGAGCGGCTTGTCTGGCTGGCCGATCACGATCCGCACATTGACCGCGATTTCGCGGACATTGCGAACTTCTTCGAGTGGCGGCGCTATACGATGTCCTACTCGGGGATGGCCGCATACGGGTATCTGCAGGCCGCACTCGGGACGCCGAGGGGCGCGGGCTACACCACCGCGATTTACGCCGCGGGTGATTTCTGGAAACTCACCGGCGCGCGGGCGGTGGCCGGCCGTCTATGCGGGGAGGACGAGCCGGATTGCGTGGTGCTTTCGTGGGGCCTGTTCGAGCGTCTGTACGGAGCCGATTCGCGCGTGCTCGGCGGCGCGACGACGGTCAACGGCCGCGCCGCGCTCCTCGCCGGAGTGCTGCCGCGTGATTTCCGCGTACAGCTTCCCATGTGGTGGATCGCCGACCATCCGGAGCCGGTCGAAGCGTTTGTCTCGCTGCCGCCGCCGCGGGACCGGATGGCGCAGAGCGGGCAGGTGTTCGCGTCGCTCAAGCCGGGAATCAGGATCGCGCAGGCGCAGGCCGAACTCGAGGCGCTGCAGAAGCGGCTGGAGAAAGAAGGCGGGCATCGCGGCATCATGACCCGGCTGCGCGTGCAGTCGCTGGCGGAGAAGCTGTCGGGCGGGAGCCGCCGGGCACTGCTGGTGCTGCTGGCGGCGGGATGCTTCGTGCTCCTGATCGCGTGCGTGAATGTGGCTAGCCTGCTGCTGGCGCGCGCCGCGGCGCGGCGGAAGGAAATCGCCATCCGCACAGCGATCGGGGCGGGAAGGATGCGGGTGTTCCGGCAGTTGGTGGTGGAGAGCGCATGGCCCGCGCTGGCCGGCGGCGCAGTGGGGCTGCTGCTGGCGCGATGGGCGGTCGCTGTGCTGGTCCGTACTGCTCCATACGCGATCCAGCGGATGGCGGAGACAACCATTGACGGGCGCGTCGCGTTCTTCACGCTGGCGGTGTCGCTGCTCGCGGCGGTGCTGTTCGGCGCGGGTTCAGCGGTTGCCTGCCGGAGAGCCAATCTGCTGAGTGCGCTCAAGGAAGGCGCGCGCGGAGGAGCGGGACTGCTCGGCGCGGGCACGCGCCGCGTGCTGATGACGGTGGAACTGACGCTGGCCATCGTGCTGCTCATCGGCGCCGGGCTCATGTGGAAGAGCTTGGTGCGCATGAATCAGCGCCCGCCCGGGTTCGCTCCCGAACGCACGGTAGTGATGAAGGTGCGGCTGGCCGGACCGCGCTATCGCGCCAAGCCCGCGCAGGACGCGTTCGTGCGCGAAGTGCTGCGGCGGCTCGCGGCGTCCGGATTATCGGCGGCGGGCGTCTCTACGTGGTTCCTGTTCGACGGTGCACCCGCGTTCCCGGTGGATTCCGACCCCGCGACGACGCACGTGATCCGCGTGAACGCGTGCTCCACGGGCTACCTCGAGGCTCTGGGAATGAAACTCGTGAGGGGCCGCTGGCTGAATGAAAACGACGACGGCGTGCTGCTCAACGAGAGCATGGCGCGGCAGGCGTTCGGGCGGCTCGATCCGATTGGGCGGGAAATCGCGGTGCCGCAGCGCAGCACGGTGGTAGGGATCGTGGCCGACCTCAAATACTTCCGGCCGGACGCGGCGGCTGCGCCGGAATCGTTCGTGAACTGGCAGTCGGGGCCGGGCGTGTTCAACCTGGAGATCGCGGCGCGCACGGCCGGCGATCCGCACGTGGTGGTGCGCGAGTTGGAGAAGCAACTCGCGGAGATCGATCCGGCGCAGCCCGTGTACGATGCCCGGACGCTGGAAGAGGCGCTCGCCGCGACCATCGCGCCGCGGCGGTTGAACCTGCTGCTGCTCGGCGGCTTCGCCCTGGTGGCGCTGGCCATGGCGATCGTGGGGATCTACGGGGTGATGGCGTACGCGGTGGCCGAGCGCACGCGCGAAATCGGAGTGCGGATGGCGCTGGGCGCGCGGCGCGGACAGGTGATCGCGATGGTCGCGCGGGAGGCGGGCGGCGTCGCGGCGGTGGGGATCGGGGCCGGGCTGCTCGCGGCGTGGGGCGCGACGCGGGTCATGGCAGGTTTGCTGTACGGGGTCGCACCGAACGATCCGGTGGTGTTCGCCGGAGTCGCGGTCGCACTCGGTCTGACGGTGCTGGCGGCGTGTGTGGGGCCGGCGCTGCGCGCGTCGTGGGTCGACCCGGCCATCGCGCTGCGGGCGGAGTGATCGCGCGCGTCAGCGCACGATGCGGAGGCCGACTTCGTCGAGGTGGTCGAGCAGGTCGGCCGGATCCTGATATACGCGATACGCGCCGGCGCGGCCGAGTTCCTCGGCGCCGTAGCCGCCGCTCATTACGCCGACTCCGATTGCACGGGCGCGCTGCGCGGCCAGCAGGTCCCACACGCTGTCTCCCACCACGACTGAATCGTGGATCGAGACGCCCAGCGCATCCGCCGCGGCGAGGAACAGGTCGGGATCGGGCTTGGCGTAGCGGACCTGGTCGCGGGTGATGACCACCAGGTCGTCGGGTACCCCGAGCATCGCCAGCGAGCGTGCGGCGCTCTCGCGGCGTCCGCTGGTGGCGATCGCGTGCGGCACGCCGTTCTCGCGCAGGTAGGCGAGGATTTCGCTCGCCCCGGGCAGCGGGTGCACCTGCGGGACGTATTTCACATACTCCTCGGCGTGCCACTGGATGAGTTGCTCGGCTTCGCCGGGCGCAACCTCGCCGCCGGTTTCCCGCGCCAGAGCGTTCACCAGCAGGCCGCCGCTCATGCCGATCCGCCGGTGGATCTGCCACACGGCGAGTTTGCGACCCCCGCGCTCCAGCGCCTCGCGCCAGGCAAGCACGTGCTGGTAGACGCTGTCGATCAGGGTGCCGTCCAGATCGAACAGAAACGCCGGGGTCGCGGTTTGATCGGCCATTCAGAATACCTTTCGGAATGTGAGGTTGTAGCGCAGGGCGCCGGTCACGGGATGCTCTCCGTACTTGAGCGGCGCTACTCCATGGTAGACGAAGCGCGCGGGTCCGCCCCACACCACCACGTCGCCGCTTTCGACCGGGAAGCGGCGCACGGGCAGGTGGCGCTTGGTCCCGCCCCAGATGAAGGTTGCGGTCAACCCGATGGAGACGCTGACGATGGGCGCGACCGGGTCGCGCTCGTCGCGGTCCTGATGCAGGCCGAGTTTCGCGCCGGGAGCGTAACGGTTCACCAGGCAGGCGTCGGGGTCGTAGCCGGGGAATCCGGTCTCGGCGGCGGCGCGGCGGGCGAGGTCGAGGAAACACTCCGGCAGCGCCGGCCAGGGCCGCCCGGTGGCGGGATCCACCGGTTCGTAGCTGTACCCCCTGGAGTTGGAGGTCCAGCCCACGCGGCCGCAGTTGGTCATGGCCACCGACATCTTGTGGCCGCCCGGCGTGACCATGTGGCGGAAGGGCGCCGCGGCGGCGATGCGCTCGATTTCGGCGACGAGCGCGGGGATGTCCGCGGCGAAACCGCGCAGCACCAGCGCCCCCTCTTCGAGCGGTTCGCGCGAGGGCGGCGGGGATTCGTTGTCGAAGAGCGAAGTCATAGCGCGTCGTGGAAGATGATTCCGAGCGTGTGGCGCGCGCCCGTTCGGATGCGGCTCACCCCGTGCCTCATGTTGACACGGTACACCCCGCGCGCGCCCGCGACCGGGCGGTGGTGCACCGGGAAGATCACGGCATCGCCCTGCCGGAGCGGGACCACCTCGGCGCGCGACTGCATGCGCGGCCGCTGCTCCGTGAGGACGAATTCGCCGCCGGTGAAATCGGCGCCGGGGACGGAGAGCAGGAAGGCGGCCTGCAGCGGGAAAACGAGGTCGCCGTAGAGGTCCTGGTGCAGGCAGTTGTAGTCGCCCGGACCGTACTGGAGCAGCAGCGGCGTGGGCCTGGTCTGCCCCGCGGCGTGGCAGCGTTCGAGATATCCCGCGTGAGTGGCCGGGAATCGCGCCGCATTGCCGAGCGACGCGTTCCAGCGGTTGGCTATCGCCGCCAGCGGCGGATAAAGCCCGGTGCGCAGACGTTCCACGGGCTCCGGCAGCGGGTAGCGGAAGTACTGATACTCGCCGCGTCCGAAGCCATGCCGCGCCATCGTCACGCGGCCGCGGAAGACGTTCTCGCGCGGGTAGAGCGCGCGCAGCGCCGCGCATTCGACGGGCGAAAGCAGCGCGGGCAGAACGGCGCAGCCGTACGCATCCAGATCGCGTTCCGAGGCCGTCCAGTCCATGCCTCTATGATCGCCCGCGGGGCGGGGAAGCGCACTCCGAAGGTTGCGGTCCAATTTGTGACAGACAAGACCCACCTTCACGTGGTAACCTCTCGCCAGAAGACCATGCTGTCTACACTCGAGTACCAATCCGGCTTCGGCAACGAGTTTGCCACCGAAGCTGTGCGCGGCGCACTGCCCGTGGGGCAAAACTCGCCGCGGCAGGCGCCGCTCGGGCTTTACACGGAACAACTCAGCGGCAGCCCCTTCACCGCGCCGCGCGGGCAGAACCGCCGCACGTGGACGTACCGCATACGCCCCAGCGTGACGCACCGGCCGTTCGCCGAAGCGCGGCAGACCCTGCTCCTCGGCGGACCGTTCAGCGGCGTGCCCACCTCGCCGAATCAACTGCGCTGGAGCCCGTTCGAGATCCCCGCCGCCCCCACCGATTTCGTGGACGGGCTGATCACCATCGCGGGTAACGGCGACCCGGCCGCGCAGGGCGGCGTCGCCATCCACATCTACGCGGCGAACCGTTCGATGCAGGGACGCTACTTCTACATCGCCGATGGCGAAGTGCTGATCGTGCCGCAGCAGGGCGCGCTGCGCATCGCCACCGAACTGGGCGTGCTGGACGCGGCGCCGGGCGAAATCGCGGTGGTGCCGCGCGGCATCAAGTTCCGCGTGGATCTGGCGGAGGACACCGCCCGCGGGTACGTGTGCGAGAACTACGGGCTGCCTTTCCGTCTGCCGGAACTGGGACCGATCGGCGCCAACGGCCTGGCCAATCCGCGCGATTTCCAGGCGCCGGTGGCGGCGTACGAAGACCTCGACGGCGACTACCGCATCCTGGCCAAATTCCTGGGGCGGCTGTGGGAGGCGGAGATCGATCACTCGCCGCTGGACGTGGTCGCCTGGCACGGCAACTACACGCCGTACAAGTACGACCTGGCGCGTTTCAACTGCATCAACACCGTGAGCTTCGATCATCCCGACCCTTCGATCTATACGGTGCTGACCTCACCCACCGCCATCGCCGGCACGGCCAATTGCGACTTCGCGATCTTTCCGCCGCGCTGGATGGTGGCCGAGCACACGTTCCGCCCGCCGTGGTTCCACCGCAACCTGATGAACGAGTTCATGGGGCTGATCCGCGGCGCGTACGATGCAAAGGCCGAGGGCTTCCTGCCGGGCGGCGCGAGCCTGCACAACTGCATGTCCGGCCACGGTCCGGACGCTGAGACGTTCGAGCGCGCCAGCATGGCGGAACTCAAGCCGCAGTACCTGGGCGACGGCCTCGCGTTCATGTTCGAAACGCGGCTGGTGCTGCGCCCCACGCGCTACGCCATGGAGACGCGCGTCCTGCAGCACGAGTACTTCGAGTGCTGGCAGGGGCTGAAGAAGAGGTTCCGCGGCAATGAGTGAGGCGCTCGTCGAACTGCTCCGCGGGATCGTGGATTACGCCGGATTGTTCCCGCCGGCCTCGCTGGACCTGACGAGCGCGGTGCGCAACTACGATGCCTACCGGCGCGGACCGCGCGCGTGGGTGCTGGGCCGCTTCGTGGTGCCGGCGTCGCGCGCGGGCGAGGTGCCGGCTGACTTTCCCCTGAGCACGATTGCGCCGGACAAGTCGCGCGAACACGCCGGCGAAGTCGAGTATATCGAGATCCCGGTGACGGCCGATCCCGCAGGCATGAGCGCGCGCGCCAAGATCCGCACCGGCGGGCTCACGGCCGACGCGTATCCTTCGGCGGAAGCGCTGGCGGGCTTCCTCCATCGCGCCGCCGCGGCGCGCGTGCCGTTCAAGGCCACGGCCGGGTTGCACCATCCGCTGCCCGCGCCGCCCATGCACGGCTTCGTGAACGTGTTTCTGGCGGCGGGGCTGGTGTGGCACGGCGCGGGCTCCTCGGACGCGCTGGCCACACTCCGTGAAACCGCGTTCCGCTTCGGCGCGGACGCAGAGTGGGGCGCGTATCGCCTGACGGCGGAACAGATCCGCGCCGCGCGCGCGGAGTTCGCGATCGGCTTCGGCTCCTGCTCGTTCGAAGAACCCATCGCGGACCTGGAGGCGTTGGGATGGCTGTGAGCGGCTTCGGCATCGAGAACCTGCCCTACGGTGTGTTCCGCCGCGGGGGGCCGCCGTCGATCGGCGTGGCGATTGAGGAATCGATCTTCGATCTGCGCCGCGCGGCGGAGGGCGGCCTCCTTGCCGCATTGCCGCCGGAGACACGCGAAGCCTGCGCGATGCCCCGGCTGAACGAACTCATGTCGCTCGGACGCCGCCGGTGGCGCGAATTGCGCGCGCAGTTGACGGAACTTCTCGCCGCGCGCGCGCCGGCCGAGCCTTTCCTGCTGCCGCGCGCCGATACCACGATGCTGCTGCCCGCGGACATCGGCGACTACACCGATTTCTACGCCAGCATTCATCACGCGACCAACGTGGGCCGCCTGTTCCGTCCGGACCACCCGCTGCTGCCGAATTACCGGTGGATGCCGATCGCATATCACGGCCGGGCGTCGTCCATTGTGCCGAGCGGTACGGCGGTGCGCCGGCCGCGCGGGCAGGCCAAGGATGCCGATGCCGCGGCGCCGCGCTTCGGCCCTTCGCAAGCGCTCGACTACGAACTCGAAGTGGGCTTCCTGATCGGCGACGGCAACCCGCCGGGCGAACCGGTGCCGGTGGACGCGGCCGAGGATCGCATCTTCGGCGTCTGCCTGGTGAACGACTGGTCGGCGCGCGATATCCAGGCATGGGAGTATCAGCCGCTCGGCCCGTTCCTCGGCAAGAGTTTCGCGACTTCGATCTCTCCGTGGGTGGTGACGCTGGATGCGCTGGAGCCATATCGCGTCGCGCCCGCGCCGCTCGACCCCGCGCCGCTGCCGTACCTGGCATCGCCCGCCGGCCGCGCCATCGATCTCACCCTGGAAGTGGAACTGACTTCGGCGCGGATGCGCGCGACCGGAATCGCACCCTTTCGGTTGAGCCGCGGCAACCTGCGCGACCTCTACTGGACACCGGCGCAGATGGTGGCGCACCACACGTCGAACGGCTGCAACCTGCGCCCTGGGGACCTGCTGGCGAGCGGGACTGTCTCGGGCGCGGCGGCCGATGCACGGGGGTGCCTGCTGGAGATCACGCGCCGAGGCGCCGAGCCGCTCACCCTGCCCACCGGAGAAACGCGCCGCTTTCTGGAAGACGGCGACGAAGTGATCCTGCGCGGCTGGTGTGAGCGGGAAGGACTGCCGCGTATCGCACTCGGCGAATGCGCCGGGCGAATCGCGCGGGCCTGAGTCCGCTCACTGCGGGCGGCACACCCCGAGGTTCACGGCGAACGCCGCCACGACGGTCCATCGGCTGCCGTCGCGATGCTCGATCTGGAAACTGCGCGAGTTGGCGTCCGCGCGGGCCCGCCATTCGGGCGCCGGCGCCGCGGCGGGCCGTTTCAGCGTCAACGGCTTGACGTTGGTCTCTTTCACGCTCCAGGTGTCGCCGCCGTCGGTGGATTCGTAGCGCGCGTAGCGGTCGGTGGCGCTGCCCGCGCCCTGGTCGATGATCAGGGCGCCGCTCGATTTGTCCTCGAAGCGAAATTGCAGGATGGAACCGTAGGCGGTCTCGCTAAAGATGTTCGCCTTGCGCCACGTCCTGCCGCCGTCGGTGGTGTGCAGCAGGAAAGGATCCTGCGGCAGCGGTGAAACCGCGAGCCCGCTGACCCAGCCGTTTTCGGCATCGGCGAACTGAATCGTGTCGAACGCCGAAGAGCGCATCCGGTCGAACGACTCGTGCCAGGTGTGGCCGTTGTCGTCGCTACCCAGCAGAATGCTGTAGAGCGTTGCCGTTGAGGTGTGGATGTTTCCCGCGGCGTAAATACGAATACCGGTGGAAGCCACCGCGGAGAGTTCCAGGTATACCGCGCAGGGGTCGTTTTCCGAGCAACTCAAGCCGGCCGAGCGTATGTCCTCCTCGGTGCAGTGGAAGGGCACCAGCATGGGCTTGCCGCCGTACTCGAGCACAGCCGGCTGCGGGGACGTCTGCGGCGCGGGTGGGGCGCCGGCGGGCGGCTGCTCCTGCGCGTGCAGCGCGAGAGAAATCAGCAGCAATGCGGTGCGAATTCCCATAGCTCTAAGGGGCTATCAGAACTTGGCTCTACGTGGATCGCGAAATTTCCGGTACACCTGTAACTTCGTAACCCGGGGCTGCCGTCTTCTAATTAAATCCCCGTTACGACAGCGGGCGCACTCACCCCTATCACCCAAACCGCGCCCGCTATCCTCTCTCTTTCCTATTCATCGAACATTCCTTCGAACAGCACGGTGCTGAGGTAGCGTTCGGCGGCGTCGGGAAGGACCACGACGATGGTCTTGCCGGCGAACTCCGGGAGTTTACCGAGGCGAACTGCCGCCGCCACCGCCGCGCCGCACGAGATGCCGCACAGGATGCCTTCTTCGCGCGGCAGGCGGCGCGCCATCTCGATGGCTTCGTCGTTGGTCACCTGCTCCACGCGATCGATCATCCGGACGTCCAGCGTATCCGGAATGAACCCGGCGCCGATGCCCTGGATCTTGTGGGGTCCCGGCGTGAGCGGCCGTCCCGCGAGATGTTGCGTGATCACCGGGCTGTGCGTGGGTTCGACCGCCACCGAGAGAATCTGCTTGCCGCGGGTCTGCTTGATGTAGCGCGAGATGCCGGTGATCGTGCCGCCGGTGCCGACGCCGGACACTAGCACGTCGATTGTGCCGTCGGTATCCTCCCAGATTTCCGGCCCGGTGGTTTGGAAGTGGATCTCCGGGTTGGCGGGGTTCTTGAATTGCTGAAGCAGGACGAAGCGCTTGGGATCGCCGGCCACCATCTCTTCGGCGCGCTCGATGCTGCCCGCCATGCCCCGGCTGCCCTCCGTGAGGATGAGGTCGGCGCCGAGGGCCTTGAGCACCTTGCGGCGCTCCGCGCTCATCGTCTCCGGCATGGTGAGGTGCACCGGGTAGCCGCGCGCGGCGGCGACGAACGCCAGCGCGATGCCGGTGTTGCCGCTGGTGGGCTCGATCAGTTCCTTGCCGGGTTTGAGGACGCCGCGCTTTTCGGCATCCCAGATCATGGCCGCGCCGATGCGGCACTTCACACTGTAGGCCGGATTGCGCCCTTCGATCTTGGCCAGGATGGTGGCGTGAGCGCCTTCGGTAACGCGGTTCAGCCGCACCAGCGGGGTGCGGCCGATGCTGAAGGAATTATCGTCGTAGACTCGCAAGCTAGATCTCCCAATTCATGACGTAGCGGGTTTGCTTTTCTTGCCAGCGATGGAGCAGGTCGGAGAACGTGGTTCTGTCGATTACCGCGCTCACCGCCTCGTCCACCTGTGCCCACATATCCGAGAAAGGCGTTTCGTGCTTTCGGCGGGTTCGCCCTCGCGCGTGCGCAGCCCCGTCGATATGGCGCAACACGTCCCCCACCGTAATGGTCTCCGGCGAGCGCGCCAGCAGATAACCGCCCTCGGCGCCGCGGCGCGATTCGACGAATCCGGCCTGCTTGAGGCTGGCCAGGATCAACTCCAGGAACTTCTGGGGGATTTTCTGCCGGCGCGCGATGTCGGCGATGCGGACCGGTTCGCCCGGCCGCTGGCTGGACAGGTCGAAGATGGCCTGCAGCGCGTATTCACCTTTGACGGAAGTGTTCAATCACCTGAATCCCAGTAGAGATTGTAGCGTTTGAGGGGAAGCGGCCGCAATACAAATAAGAAAGGGCAGGCGACGCGCGCCTGCCCTGGGGCTAAGAGGGAGAATGTACCACCTAGAATGTGAAACGGGTCTGGAACTCGATGCGGCGGTTGTTGGCCACTGTGCCGCCGAAACCGCCCGGTCCGCCGCCGAAGCCCGTGTTGACGCCGGTGGCTTGGCCGAAGAGGGGAGAGTTGAGGCTGCCCACGTAGTTCGCGGGATTCACGTGGTTGAGGATATTGTTGACCATCATCGAAATGGTGACGTTGAAGCGATGCTCGGTCGTGTCGCCGCCGAACATGCCGCCGCGCCCGCCGCCGGGTCCGCCGCCCATGCGCATGCCGCCGCCTCCGCCGTGGGGACCGCCGTCGCCATGTGGGCCGCCGAAGCCGCCGCCGGGCATTGCGTTGTTGGCGCCGCCGCGGCGCGTGCCGAAGCCGAACGTGCGGCCGATGCGGAAATTGATCGAGATCAGCCCGTCGCCGGTGAGGTAATCGCGAGGCACCAGGTCTGTGGTTACGCCGGGCAGCGGGGTCATGCAGAAGTTGCCCACGAGCGTGTCCTTCACGTCCGCGCAGCCGGCGCCGGCGAAGAGGGGACGCGCGTTGCGCAGCGTGTTCCCGTAGATGTCCTGGCCCAGGGTGATGTCGTAAGGCGCACCGGTTTGCAGCGTAATGAACGGGTTCAGCCGGATGCCTCCCGGCGCCAGGATGCTGCCCACCAGTTGGAACCGGTGGGTACGCTGCAGGGCGGACCGGCCCCAATCCGCGGCGAAGTTGTAGGGATTAGTGGGTGTGCCCGGCAGATCGTTCGAATTGTTCCACTGATAGTTGCCGAACAGCGAGATGTTCCGCGTGAACCGCGTATTGAAATTGGCCATCAGGATGTTCTGCCTGAGCAGGCCGCCGGACTCATACTGGAACAGATCGCCCGCCGCGGCGCCATAGGGGTAGAGGCCGGTGCCGGGCTGGCCGAAGATGTAGCTGCCGGGCAGCGGAGTGTTGATCGGCACCGTCTGCATCTCATGCAGCGCGCGCGTGTAGGTGTAGGTCACGGCCACGGTGGTGTTGCGCGGCAACTGGCGCTCCACGCCGATCGCTCCCTGCATCTCGTACATCGGCCGCAGATTCGGATCCAGCCGGTAGATGCTGTTCTGCGCGGGGCTCAGATTGGCGATTGAAGGCGCGTTGGGGAAAGTGTTCGGATCGGTAACCGTGTAGGAGAGCTGGTTGACGCCGTTGAGCAGGTTGGCGCGCTCGATCAGGGTATCGCCGACGCGCTCATAGAAGATGCCGAAGCCGCCGCGGACCACGGTCTTCTGCCTGCCGCTTTTGGGATTGCCGGGAGCCCAGGCAAAGCCGAAGCGCGGCGCCAGATCCCCGTGGTCGCCCAGGTTGGTCTGCACTTCGTAGCGCAGTCCGTAACTCAGGGTGAGGTTGGGGCGCACGCGCCAATCGTCCTGCGCGAAGGCGCCGACGTCGTACTGGTAGATGCTGGAATACGGGTTGCCCGCGCTGATGTTGAACTGCGACGCGCCGCCGCCCAACTGGCGGATGGCCGCGGCGGAGTAGCCGAGCTGCTGCAGTTGCAGCGTACGCGCGTATTGAGCGATCGCGGAAAGAGGCGCCGTCTCGGGATTGCCGTTGGCATCGGTCACGACGTTGAAGCTGGAGTCCAGCACCGGCGCCACGCCGCCATCGAAGTAGAAGGTGCCTCCGAATCCGTTGGGCGACATGTCGCCCTCGCTTTCGCGCCGCGCGCGCACGCCGAAGCGGAAGGTGTGAGTGCTGTGCTGGATCGAGGTGTAGTTCTGAAGTTCGTAATGCTTGCGGGTGCTGTAGTTGTCGCCTTCATTGGCGCCGCCCGCGGTGAACGCGCCGGAAACCACCACCTGCGGCAGCAGGTTGCCGACCGAAGCGGTGTAGTTGCGCGAGAACTGGAAGCGGGTTTCGTTCACCGTGGTGGCGTTGAGCACCGCGGTCTCGGTGAGCATCAGGTTCTGGTTGTTGCCGGTGGAGTTGTAGCCGGTGTCCGCGTAGGGCGCGGGCAGTCGGTATCCGCCGATGCCCTGGTTGTCGCGATAGTTCCAGCCGTACTCGAAACGGGCCACCAGGGTGTTGTTCTTGTTGATGGCGTAGTCCAGCCGCGGCGCGAGGGTGGTGCGCACGTTGGGCGTGACCACCGCGGTTTGAATCGGCGTCCGGGCGAACGTGGCCGGATCCAGGTAGATCGCGTCCACCAGCGCGTTGTCGTTCACCTGGCGGCGGTTGAAATCCATGAAGAAGCTGGCCTTCTTGCCGAGCGGTCCGCCGAGGTTGCCTCCGAACATGCGCGAAGAGAAGTCCGGCTTGTTCGTCGAGTAGGGGTTGCGCGAGTTGAACAGTCCGTCGCTGTCGTTGAAGAACAGCGTGCCGCGCAGGTGGTCCGTGCCGGGGCGGGTGAGGATCTCGATGCGGCCGAAGCCGAGCTTGTCGTACTCCGCCGAGAACGGATTCTGGTTGATGCGGATCTCGCGGATGGATTCCTTGGGCGGGAGCTGTCCGCCGCTGAAGCCGTCGATGTAGATCGAGCCGCCGTTGGGACCGGCGCCCGGTCCCGCCAGCGCCTGTAGCGCGTCGGAAAGGTCATCGGGGTCGTCCGGCAGTGCGGATAGGTCCTCGCCCTTCAGCACCAGCGCGGTGGCGTTATTGTCGGGTTCCACGCTCACCGAGGTGGTGGCCGATTCCTTGACTGTGATTTCCTGCTTGGCGGCGGAGACCGTCAACTGGATGGGCACCGTGATGGTGGCGGCGGTCACGTTGACCGCCTGGTCTACCGGAGCGAAGCCGGGGAAGGATGTTCGGATGTGATATTGCCCGGGCGCGACACCGGTGAAGGTGTAAGTGCCGTCGGCCTGGGTCTGCGCCGTCCTGGCCGCTCCGGTGCCGCTCAGCGTGATAGTGGCCGCGGGAACCACGGCGCCGGAGTCGTCGGTCAGCGTGCCGCGCACGGTTCCGGTGGATTGCGCGAAGCAAGCGCCCGCCAGCAGGGCGGCGAGCAGAAAAATAGCAATGGTGCGGAACTGGAACATAATTCTCCTCAGTTGGTCGTTGCTTCCGTTGAGCTTCCGGGGTCCTTCTGACGCTACTGTCCCGTATCCCCGCCGCCACCGCCGCCAAGGTCCCAGCCGCTCATGATGTCGCGGGTGGCCGTGGGGGACGCGGTCAAGAGGGGTTCGACTCCGGCGAGCAGCATGATCGCGGTCGCATGGCCCGGATCGGAGCCTTGTGTGGTTGAAACCATGACGGCGTCGCCGGGTTTCAGTTCGGCGAGTGCCATCGCGGGAAGGCGGTCGAGCATCTGGCCCACATCGCCGCCGCCGGGTCCGCGTCCGCCGCGGCCCGCCATCGCGGGTGCATTGGCCGGCGCTTCCGGTTGCCGGCCGCCCGGCGCGTAGCGGCGGGCCAGCATGCGAGCCATCTGTTCGGGCAGGCGGCGCATGGTGGAATCGCTGTCTACTTTAATGACCAGCGGCTTCTTGGTGGCCAGATCCTTGACCGTCATCTCGCCCTTTGCGAGATCGATGGAAGATATGGTGGCCGCAATCTGGCGGAAGCTGCCGAACACGATCTTCTCCGCCTGAATCGAGGCGCCGTCTTCGCTCTTGTTGCCCAGCACGCGAAGTTGGTCGCCGGCCTTCACCGCATCGAAAGTGCTCGGCTTGGCGTCGGCGAAGCGTGCCGATTCCAACGAGTAGCGGTTCCACGTCGTCTTCGCGTCCGTGGCCACCGTGTAGGTGTGGGAGCCGCTCTTGATCGTGATGCTCCGGGCCGCCGCATCGATGGCGGTCACGTTCCCCGTGGTGCCTCGCCGGCGCCAGTCCTCCTCTTCCTTTTGCTGAATGGAGGCGATGTCGCCGCGGGTCATCACCAGAATCGCGCCCGCGTTCCAGGTATTGCCGATGGGGGCGGGTCCGACGATCACCGCGCGGTCGCCGGGAGCGAGCGTGGACAGTGCCACCTTACTGCCCTTCTTGGGGTCCGTTTCGCCGGGCGGGATGCGCAGGACCAGGGTGCGCGCCGTGGTGTTGACCTCGACCACACCGTCCTTATCGCTCTTCAACGTGAGATGGTTGGCCGCGGCATCGACCGCGGAAACGGTGCCCGCAATCTGGCTGCGAGTAGCGGCCGGTTGGCCCTGGGCAAAAGCGGCTGCGGCCACCGTGCAAATAACGGCTATCCCTTTGAATCGCGTGCTGTAACCCTGTTGAGGCAATTTCGCTCCTGTTTCCAAGGGCGAGGCCTTGGGGGGAGTGGTTACTCCCTCGATAGGGCTATGCCGGGCCAGGAAAGAGTTAAGAAGTGTAAAGCGGGGCGGGATCGGGAGGAGGGATCAAAAAGCAACAGGGCCGCGCGATGATCCAGTCACGCGGCCCTGTGGAAATTTTTGGTAACGAACAACCCCGATTAGAGGAGGCTGCCGCCCTTCTTCTCGGTCTCGCCTTCCTTCTTCTTGCCCTTCTTCTTGCTCTTCTTCTCGGTCTTGGGGGCGTCCTGAGCGAACGACACGGCGACCGTGGTGGTCAGGAAGGCCAGGCCCAGCATCAGCGTCATGAGTTTCTTCATTGCTTCCAAATCTCCTTGATTGAAGTTCGAGTTGACGGTGTTCCCGTCTATCTGGGGCCTATCGTAGCTGGTTTCGGATGAACGGAGGCTTAGTATCCAATTAAAGTTGCTTCATTTTTGACAGCTGTGGGCCGAAGGTCACATGCCCGAAACACGGAACGGGAAAATCAGGGTCCGGGGAGAGAAAACACCTGGGCAAAATAAGAGCGCCGCGCCAGACCAGGTCTGGCGCGGCGCCGGAAACTGCACTCTTGCGGGCGGTATTACAGGCCCTTCTTCTGGGTCTCGCCTTCCTTCTTCTTGCCCTTCTTCTTGCCCTTCTTCTTTTCGGTCTTGGGGGCGTCCTGGGCGTAGGACACGGCAACCGTGCCAACCAGGAAGGACAGGCCGAGCATCAGGGTCATGAGTTTCTTCATTGCGGGGTCTCCTTAGTTTTTCGTGGGACGAACTGATGTCGTCTGTATCGATGGTAGCCGCCCGGGGATGAACCCACCCTTAACCACCAATTAAAATCGGTTCATTCGAGATAGCCAGTTCGCGTCATTGCAATTTTTTTTCTTCATGCATCTGACTGACCCTGCTGGGTTTCGTGGATTTCCACAGTTTGCCGGGGGGCAGTTTCCGGGAAGGCGGCTGGTAGAGTGTAGTCGGCATGAAGAAGCCGGAAATCGCACGCAGAATCGCCCGTCGCTCGGGATTGACCAGCGCCGAGGCCGCGGACCAGTTGGACCGGGTGGTGAACGAAATCCTGAGCAGTCTCAGGCGCGGACAGGCAGCGGACTTACCGGGGTTGGGACGATTCCGTCCGACGCCCGGCGGGGTGATCCGTTTCGAGCAGGAACGCGAGGAGGACCTGTGACGGACTGCGAGGCCTGCGAACAACTGTCGCAAATCGTCATGAGCGGTCTGCGCGCCGGGCGCGTTGTGGAGATCGAGGGCCTGGGTACGTTTCATCCCGATCCGCTGCTGGGAGTGCGCTTCGAACCGCGCCGCCAGCCGCAGGTGTTCATCGCTTATGTAAAGGAGGACGAGGCGAAGGCGGCCCGCCTGTACACCGACCTGGCCGCGGCTGGTTTCGAGCCCTGGATGGATGTGCGTAAACTGCTGCCCGGCCAGAACTGGCCGCGCGCCATCGAGAACGCCATCGAATCCAGCGACTTCTTCGTGGCCTGCTTCTCGAACAACTCGGTGCACAAGAAGGGCGGCTTCCAGGCCGAAATCCGCTATGCGCTCGATTGCGCCCGTCAGATTCCCCTGGACGACATCTTCATCGTTCCGGTGCGCTTCGACGAATGCGAGATGCCTCGCTCCATCAGCCTGCACCTGCAATACATCGACTTCTTTCCGGATCCGGCGCGCGGGTTGGACCGCTTGATCGCCATGATGCGCCGCAAGAACCCCTGACGCGCCGCCGAACAGTGCTACGTTGGTTCGATTATGAACCTGAACTATGTACCGGCGCGGCGCCTTGCCAGTCTCGCCGCGGCCCTATTCATCCTGTGCACTGCGGCGGCGCACGCCGGCGACCTCACCGCGCTGGACCGTTACGTGGCGGCTCCCGACCCTTCCTTCCGCTACACCCTGAACCGCACCCTGAACTATTCCGGGATGACCGTGTACCAACTCGACATGGTGTCGCAGACATGGCTCACCACCGCGGAGGTGGACCGCCCGGAATGGCACCACTGGGTCACCATCTACAAGCCCGACAAACCGTCCACGTCGAGCGTGCTGCTGCTCATCGACGGCGGCTCGAACACCCCGAATCCGCCCACGCCGGATCCGCAGATGGTGCTGCTCGCCGGCAGCGCCGGGGCCATCTTGGTGGACCTCGGGCAGGTGCCCAACGAGCCGCTCACCTTCGCCGGCGAAACCGCGCCGCGCAGCGAAGACGCCATCATCGCCTACACCTGGGACAAGTTCCTGCGCACGGGCGACGAGCGCTGGCCGGCGCGCCTGCCCATGACGAAAGCCGCCGTGCGCGCCATGGACGCCGTCACCGCCTTCCTGGGGCAATTGCCGGGCGGCGCCGTGACCGTGAAGAACTTCGTGGTGATGGGCGCGTCCAAGCGCGGCTGGACCACATGGAGCACGGCCGCGGTGGATCCGCGCGTCGTCGCCATGGCGCCGCTGGTGTTCGATAGCCTGAACCTCGAGCAGGCATTCGCGCACCACTGGGAGGCCTACGGCGCGTGGTCGAGCGCGGTGCAGGACTACGTCAAGGCCGGGATCATGAACTGGTTCGGCACCCCGCAGATGGAAGCCCTGCTGGAGATCGAAGACCCCTACAACTATCGCGCCCGCATGGCGCTGCCGACGTACCAGGTGGCCTCCACGGGCGACCAGTTCTTCGTGCCCGATTCGCCGCGATTCTACTTCAGCGACATGCCGGGCGAGAAGTATTTGCGGTTCGTGCCGAACACGGACCACTCGCTGGGCTCGCTCAGCGTGATCGCCAACCTGCTGACGTGGTTCCAGGCCGTGACCTCGAACGATCCGCGTCCCCGCTTCTACTGGACCGCCGACCGCGCCGGCGGCAACCTCACCGTGCGCACCATCGATACCCCCACGCAGGTGCTGCTCTGGCAGGCGACGAATCCCAAGGGACGCGATTTCCGGTTGGAAACCATCGGCGCGGCGTGGACCAGCACGCCGCTCACCGGCGCCAACGGCATCTATTCAGTGCCGCTGCCCTCGCCCGTGCAGGGGTGGACCGCCTACATGATCGAACTCGACTTCCCGGGGGCCGGCGGCGGATCCCTGGTCTTCACCACCGAGGTAGTGGTGATGCCGGACATCTACCCGTTCCCGTCACCCTTCCCGGCTCCCGCGCGGCTCAAGCGGGGCCGGTAGCGCGGCGGAAAAGAGCACGGCCGGAGCGATGCAAGCCGCGGCCGGCGGCGCTACTTCTTCGTCGTAACCACAATCTCGCCGGCCTTCAATCCATCCGACGATGCGGTGATGCGCACCCGTCCGGGCTTGTCCTTTTCGCCGCGCAGGATCAGCAGCGCCATCCCGCTGAAAGCCTTGCGATGGTCGGCCTGGAAGGACTCGGTCGTCGCTGCGTTGCCGTTATCCACGCCCGCGATCGTGCCGGGGCCGTCGATCTTGAAATTCACCAGGTTGTCGGCCGTCGGACAGGGGTTGCCGTCCTTGTCCTCGATGCGCACCGTGACGAAGCTGAGATCGTCGCCGTCGCTGGCGATGGCGGCGCGGTCCGGTGCGAGCACCACGCGCGCCGGCGCGCCCGCGGTCTTGATCTCCTGCGTCGCCACGGCCTTCCCGCCCTGGTAGGCCACCGCCTTGAGCGTGCCCGGCGCGTAGGGCACCTGCCACATCAGCCGGTACTTGCTCAGGAATTTGCGGTCCGGACTGATGTTGGCAGCCACCGGCAACGCCACCGGCTCGCCGAAGTGTTTCTTGCGGCCCAGCGATTTGCCGTTGAGGAACAGTTCCACTTCGTCGGCGTTGGTATAGGCCATCACGGGAATGGGCTTGCCCTCCATTCCGGCCCAGTTCCAGTGCGGCAGAATGTGGACCATCGGTTTCTTCGTCCACACGCTCTGGTAGAGGTAGAAGCGGTCCTTGGGAAATCCGGCCAGGTCCACGATGCCGAAGTAGGAGCTGCGCGCCGGCCAGTCGGCGGCATTGTCGCCGCCGCGCATGCCGCCGAAGTACGGGGTCGGCTCGCCCAGGTAGTCGAAGCCGGTCCAGACGAATTCGCCCATCACTTCGGGATTCTTCTCCTGCGCGTCGAACTCGACATCGGGGAGATCGGCCCAGGCGGGAACGATCACGTCGTAGCTGGTGAGCTCGTGCGAAGGATGTTTTTCGTATTTTTCGATGGGCAGGTGGTAGACGCCGCGGCTGCTCACCGTGCTCGCGGTCTCCGTGCCCACCAGGGCCTTCCACTCGGGATGCTCGCGCAGGAAGCGCGCGTACAGCAGTGGCTTGTAGTTGAGGCCCGGGATATCGACAGCTTTGTCGAGGTGGTTGCGAATGGCGGCATCGGGGCTGTTAAAGGCTGAGGTGGTGGGCCGAGTGGGATCCTCTTCGTGGCAGATGTCGGTGAGCCGCTGCGCGGTCTTCGCGCCGTCGGGACGCCCCTGCTCGGGAATTTCGTTGCCGATGCTCCACATCACCACGCTGGGATGATTGCGGTCGCGGCGCACGAACTCGCGAAGATCGGTTTCTGACCACTCCTTCCAGTGCTTGGAGAGCCCGTTGGGCACCTTCGGAATGGCCCACATGTCGAAGGCTTCGTCCATCACCACCATGCCCATGCGGTCGGCGAGTTCGAGCAACTCCGGCGCCGGCGGATTGTGGCTGGTGCGGATGGCGTTCACCCCCATCGATTTCAGGATTTCCAGTTGGCGCTCCAGCGCGCGGCGGTTGATGGCGGCGCCGAGCGCGCCCAGGTCGTGGTGCATGCAAACGCCCTGGAAGCGGCGCGGCTTGCCGTTGAGCACGAAGCCTCTGGCCCGCGTGAATTCGATGGTGCGGATGCCGAAGGGTGTCTCGTAGCGGTCGCTGATTTCGCCGCCGCTGCGCACCGTACTCAGTGCGCGATACAGGTACGGCGAATCCATGTCCCAGCGCCGCGGATTGGCGACTTCGATGCGCGTCTCCACCGTCTTGCTGTCGCCCGCCGGCAGATCGAATTCGTTGATCCCGCCGCCGACGCGCTTGCCCGCGGCATCGACCAGCGCGGTGTCGAGCGCGATCTTCGCCGCGTGCGTGGCGCGATTCTCCACCGTGGTCAGCACGCTGACGGTGGCCTTCGCGTCAGTCACCGCGGGCGTAGTGACGTAGGTGCCCCACTGCGCGACGCGCGCCGGTCCGCTCACGATCAGCCATACGTTGCGGTAGATGCCCGCGCCCGGATACCAGCGCGAGGAGCGGTCCTCCGGAGTCAGCCGCACGGCGAGCACGTTTTCTTCGCCGATCCGGATGTGCCGGGTCAGGTTGACCGCCCAGCTTTCGTAGCCGTAGGGACGCGCGCCCACTTCGGCGCCGTTGAGCCAGACCGTGGCATTGGCCATGGCGCCATCGATCTGCAGCACGAACTGTTTGCCGCGCGCGCTCGCCGGAATGACGAAGTGCTTGCGGTACCAGCCGGTGCCGGAGATAGCCAGGCCTCCGGTGTGGGGATTGTACTTGGGGTCGAAGGGCCCTTCGATGGCCCAATCGTGGGGAAGGTTGAGCGCGCGCCACGAGGAATCGTCGAACGCGGGTGCCTCGGCGCCGGGCGCGTCGCCCTTCAAGAAGCGCCAGTCCTCGGTGAGACGGATGCGGCGCTCGCCGCCGATCCGGATCTCGGTGGCAGAGGCGGCGAGCACGCCGCAAACGGTCACGGACAACAACGCGGTCCGGCAGAGACGAAAGTTTCGCATGGGGAACTCCTGAACCCCATAGCATAACCCCGCGCGCCGCCGCCGGTCCGCGTGGAAGAGAGTGCCCGGGTTACTTGCGCACGACCGTGGTGCCGGCGATCCGATCCCCGAGACGCTCCTTCTGGGTAAACAGGAAGACCAGTTCGAGAATCCCCACGCACAGCGCGACCGCCGGTCCGATCACCAGTCCGGCCAGCGGGATCAACATGAACACGCTGCCGGCGATGAGGGTGATGTTGCGCAGGATGCGCTCCTGCGTGCCCGATTCGCTTCCGTCCTTGCGCACGACCTTCAGGCCGAGCAGCATCTTGCCCAGGCTCGCACCGTTGATGTCGCGTAGCAGCCAGTAGGCGATGGAAATCAGCGCCGCGATGATGCCGCCGGCGATCGGGATCAATCCCAGAATTACTGTGACCAGCAGGATCGGAATCACGTCGATCAGGAAGGCGCCGCAGCGCAATCCGATGACCGAATCGATCGCGGGCAGAACGACGCCTGCGGCAGCGGCTCCGCCGGTTCCGCCTGCGGCCGTTCCCCCGGGAGCCGTTCCGGTCCGGGTGCCGCAACTGGGACAAAACTGTCCCTCAAAAGAGGTACCGCAGCTCGTACAGAACATACACACACCTCCACGAGGGGTTCACTCTATCGAAACGTGGAGCCGTGCGCAAGGGCGCGGAGCGGGGAAGAGTACTATGGCCGCGTTTTCTTCTACAACGCCGCGGGCAGTTGCAGCCCGGCTTTGACGAGCGCGCGCTGCATCAGCATCGCCGCCGTGATCTCGGGCACGTTGCGCGCGATCGAAACCTCGGCCACCAGCATGTGGCGGGCGCGGTCGAGCATCTTCTTTTCGCGGAAGGATAGCGGTTTTTCCAGGTGCACCTGGAGCAGCATCTTGAGAACCTGCGCCACCTGCAGCGGGTCTCCGCTCTGCATTTTGTCGCAGTTCTCCTTGTAGCGGACCTTCCAGTCCGGATTCACCTGGCACCATCCGTTGGAAAGGTAAGCCAGGATGCGGGAGATCTCGCGATCGCGCGTGACGCGGCGCAATCCGATGTTCTCGGCGTTGGAAAACGGCACCAGAACCGTCATGCTGCTGTCGCCGAAGCGCAACAGGTAGAATTTCTCGAATGCAGTTCCGAAAGTGCGGGTACTGATGTTTTCGATAGTCCCCACACCTTGGTTCGGATAGACGACTTTGTCACCGATACGAAACGTCATTCCCGGTATCTCCCCCCAGAGCCACCTTCGCTGAGTGTGCGGCGGTACTTGCGGTAACCGTCACCAAATAGTACGCCGCGGATTGCTTCGTGTCAAGGGAAGATACTTCGAAAAAGCCCATCTGATGAGGGTTTTCGGCGTGCCGGTACAGAATCTCCCGTAGCGGCGGATTACCCTCGGCATGGCTCATTCGAGCTATCACAGGACCAGCACCCACCTTGTTAAGGTGTATGTTTTTGAGGACGAGTTTTCCCTTGCCGGCCTATTCGTCGCCGGCGGCTACTTCGTTCTCATCGGTATCGTGCAGCCCGCGCTCGGCCAGCAGCAGCCGGCGGAGCGTCCGGAGATCGTTGAGAATACGGCGGCTGCTGGTGATGTGAAGATTGAGTTTGGCGAGGTTGTAGGAGACCAGCAGGAGCGCCTCTTTGCGGCGGTCCGCACCTTCGCGCTCTGCCGCCTGAATGCCCTCTTCCACATCGCGGCGAGCTTCTTCCACGGCTTCGGCGAGCATCGCAACGTATTCGTGCGAGCTCTCGATACTGTCAAACGGCGTTTCGGCCTGGTAGCCCACAATCCGCCTTTCCGACCGCCTGCCCTCGCGGGTGGCCCGATGGATTGGTTTTAAGGTTTTTTCATTCTCCCACAAAAAGAGCCGTGCGGAAACGGCTAATCTGGACCATAGGACACCTACGGAGCCGGCAACCGTGACGCCCAACCAATCCCCAGCGCCGCTGACCGCGGTGATCGTGGACGACGAAGATCTCGCCCGCGGCTACCTGAGGGAACTCCTGGCCGCCTACCCGGAGATCCGGGTGGTGGGCGAGTGCGCCAACGGGTTCGAAGCCGTGAAGACCATTGCGGAAGTCGCGCCGGACCTGCTGTTCCTGGACGTGCAGATGCCGAAACTGGACGGCTTCGAAGTCCTGGAACTGATCGAGGGCGAACGCGTGCCGGCGGTGATCTTCGTAACCGCTTTCGACCAGTACGCCATGCGCGCTTTCGATGCGCACGCGGTGGACTACCTGCTCAAACCGTTCGACGCCGCGCGGCTGGCACGGGCCATCGAACGCGCCCGGGAACGCGTGGGCGCCCGCCGCCTGCCGCGCGAAGCCGCCGCCGCCGCGCGTCCCCCCGGCGAGCGTCCGCGCCGCATCGTGGTCAGGGATGGAGCCCGGGTACACGTGATCCCCATCGCGAAGCTGGACTACGTGGAGGCGCAGGACGATTATGTCGCGCTTCACAGCGAAGGCCGCAGCTACCTGAAGCAGCAGCCCATCGCGGAGATCGAAGGGCTGCTCGATCCGGCGGCGTTCGTGCGCATCCACCGCTCCGCCATCGTCAACCTGGAGCGGGTGGCGCGCATCGAGCCTTATACGAAGGACAGCCGCGTCGCCATCCTGCACGATGGCGCGCGCCTGCCCGTCAGCCGCACCGGCTACGCGCGGCTGCTGGAGGCGATGGGCGATTCGGAGGGGAATCGCAACTCCACGCGGTAGATCGCGCCCTCGGGGCCGGCGGTGAATCGGGCGCGCCCGCCGTAGCGAACCTCCAGGCGCCGCCGCACATGGTTGAGCCCGATGCCCAGCCGCGCCGGCGGATCGTTCTCCGGGTCGAAGGGGTTCTCCACCCGGATGACCACATCGTCGTCTTCCCGCGCGACCGCGAGCCGCACCGTGCCGCCCTCGATCATGCCGGCGACGCCATGCTTGACCGCGTTCTCCACCAGCGGCTGCAGCAGCAGCGCCGGGATGCCGTACTCCTCGCAACCGGGCGCGACCTCTTCGCTGACTTGCAGGCGCTCGCCGAATCGCACCTGCTCCACCGCGAGGTAGCGGCGCGCCAGCGCGAGTTCCTCGGGCAGCGGGATGGTTTCGCGTTCGCCCAGCGCCAGGCTGCCGCGCAGAAAATCGCTCAGCCGGATGCACATCTCGCGGGCGCGCGCGCCGTCGCCGCCGGCCAGCGCGGCTATGGAGTGCAGGCTGTTGAACAGGAAGTGCGGGTTGATCTGCATGCGCAGCGCGTAGAGTTCCGCGTCGCGTGCCAGGTTGCGCGCCTCGGCCTCCCGCTGCTCGGCTTCGCGCGAGGCTTCCGACGCAATCCCGGCGTAGTGCACTCCGGCGGAGAGCAGGTAGAGCACGGTGCCGACCCCAGCCAGCAGCGGCAGGTTCAGGTTGGGAGCGTGGGCCGCTTCGGCGGTGAGCCAGGCGATGCCGGCCAGCAGTCCGCCGGCGCTGAGGCTGGCCGCGCCCCAGGTGAGGGCCAGCCGGTTCCACTCGCTGAAGCGCAAGGGCTGCACGCGGCACACGTACCAGGCCGAAAGGCAGGTGAAGGCGAACATCAGCATCGCCGGCGCGGCCAACGCCGTAGCCCGCAGCCAGGATGTGTCCCGGGAGGCGCGCGCCGCATAACCGGCCAGCGCGAGCACCGGACTCCAGGCGGCGAGGTAGAGCGCCAGCCGCAGACGCCGATGGAGGATGGGGTGCATCGGGTTAGTTCTTGATGCCGATCCCGCCGAATACCGCCGAACCTCGGACAACCAGACGGCGGTTGCCCGGCTTTTCCGGCAGGGGCGCCAGCGTCTCGTCCGACGTGCCGCCGAAGATGCCGACCACCTCGTTGACCACGATCCATGTGGGAGGCACGCGCAGTTCGAACCCGCCGAAGATGGCGGTGATGTCGATCACGGCTTCGTCGGCCAGGATGCCGGCGCGCCGGAGATCGATCTCGCCGCCGCCAAAGATGGCCACGTAGGTCGCGCCCCGGAAATCTTCGGTGGCAACCTGACGCTTGATGCCGCCGAAAATGGCCACCGCGTCCGCGCGGGCCAGGCGTTCCCCGGCGCGGACGCTGCCCCCGATCACCATCCCGGACGCGCCGCGGTTGACGATCATGAGGATGCCGGCGGCAATCAGGATCAGCGGCCACAACTGCCCGACGCCGCCAGGAATCAGCCCCAGGTTCAAGGCCTGGAGCACGGCCCCGGCACCCACCAGGATGCCGCCCCGCGTGCGCGTGCCCGGGTCCGTGGCATCCACCAGCCGCACGGCGCCCAAGGCGATCAGCGCCAGCGGCCAGAAGCGCCAGATTTCCGCGGCGGGGACGATGCCCAGATTGTCGAGCAGGAACACCAGCCCCACCCCGGCCACGACAAGCCCGGGGACGAGCCCGACGTAGCGATGATGGCGCCGATCCTGTTGGTCGTTTGGCATGGCGTTCCTACCAGCTTAATTCTTTATCTCGATTCCGCCGAACAGCGCGCTGCCGCGCACCACCAGGTTCTTGACTCCGGGGTCGCCGGCGGGCGGCTGATCGGTTTTGTCGGTGGTGCCGCCGAAGATGCCGGTCATCTCGTTGACCACGTGCCAGTGCCGCGGGATGCGCATCTCCACGCCGCCGAAGATGGCGTTGATTTCGACGATAGCGGTGTCGCCGGCGATCTCGGCGTCGCGCAGGTCGATTTCGCAGCCGCCGAAGACGGCCGAGTAATCGCCGCCGCGATAGTCGGTGCGGGTGACGCGGCGTTTGAAGCCGCCGAAGACGGCGATGCCTTCGGTATCGCGCGTACCGCTCACGACCCGCCAGTGCGGCCGCCGCTGGTCCTGTTCATCCTGGCTGATGCGCTGCACCAGCATCACCAGCCCGACGCCGATCAGCGCCAGCGGCCAGAGTTGCCCGATGCCCCAGTTCACCCATCCGAAGGTGGTCGCCAGGAACACGCCGCCCACCGCGATCATGATGGCGCCCACAGCCTGTTCGCCGCTGCCGGGCGCGTCCACCAGTTTCACGATGCCGACCGCGATCACCGCCAGCGGCCACAACTGCCACCAGTTGTAGATCGGCAGGTAGCCGAGGTTGCTGAGCAGGAAGAGCGCGCCCACTCCGGCGAGGATCAATCCGGGAATCAATCCGGCCGAAGCGCGGAATCCATAATGCCGATTGTCTTGCGTCATGACTACAGCCTAAGGAGTCCGGCGCGGCGATTCCCGCGCAAATCGGCGAACGCCGCCCGGTTACCGGCGAATGACGGGGGCGGAAGGCTGCCCGGCGGGTCAAGCCAGCCCGGAACGCAGCAGCAGCGCGCGCGGATCGGGATCGCGCCCCATGAAGCGGCGGTAGAGTTCGGCCGGATCCTCGCTGTCCCCGCGGGAGAGGATTTCGCCGCGGAAAGCGTCCCCCACGGCGCGCGAGAAGATGCCCTCGTTCTGGAAACGGGTGAAGGCGTCGGCATCCAGCACCTCGGCCCACTTGTAGGAGTAGTAACCCGCGCCGTACCCCACCGGGCTGGAGAAGAGGTGGGTGAAGGCGGCGATCATGGCGTGGTACTCCGGCAGCGGCGCCGGGCTGAACTCTTCGAGGATGCGGCGCGTGTAGGTCACCGGGTCGCCGTCGCGCGCGGCGTCGTAGCGGATGTGCAGCAACAGGTCGATGAAGCCGAAGCCGAGTTGCCGCATCTGCGCGTTGGCGGCGCGGAAGGTGCGCGCGCGCTTCATCCTGGCGAAGAGGTCTTCGGGGATGGGCGCGCCCGTCTCCCAGTGGCGCGCGAACAGGTCCAGCGCCGCCCGCTCCCAGCACCAGTTCTCCATGATCTGCGAAGGTAGTTCCACGAAGTCCCAGGCCACGCTGGTGCCGGCCAGCGAGCGGACCTCGCAGCGGCTCAGCAGGTGGTGCAGCAGGTGGCCGAATTCGTGGAAGATGGTTTCCACTTCGCGGTGCGTGAGCAGCGCCGGCTTGCCGCCCACCGGCGGCGTCAGGTTGCCGCAGATCAGGCCCAGGTGGGGGCGGAAGCCGTCCGGGGCGGGGCCGCCGGTGACCAGGCTGTCCATCCATGCGCCGCCGCGCTTGTTCTCGCGCGGGAACCAGTCCGCATAGAAGCCGCCGAGGAACTCGCCGCCTCCATCGTGGATCTCGTAATACTTCACCGCCGGATCCCAGGCGGGGACGCCGTCCTTCGGCTCCACGCGGATGCCGTACAGGCGCCCGACCAGTTCGAACAGGCCGGCCACCACGCGTTCCACCGCGAAGTACGGGCGCAGCGCCTCTTCGTCGAAATCGTAAAGCGCGGCGCGCTGCTTCTCGGCGTAATAGGCCACGTCCCAGGGGGCGAGTTCGGGCGCCGCGGCGCCTTCGAGCGAGCGGCGGAATTCGTACAGCTCGCGGTTTTCCTCCTGGAAGCGGCGCACGGTCCTGGCCTTGAGGTCCTCGAGGAAGGCCAGGGCGCGATCGCCGGAGTGGGCCATGCGGTCTTCCAGCACCAGGTCGGCGAAGTGGGTGAAGCCGAGCAATTCCGCCTTCCGCCGGCGCAGTTCGAGGATGCGCACCACCAGCGGACGGTTATCGCGCTCGCCTTCGGTGGCGCGCACGGCGAAGGCTTCGTAGAGTTGGCGGCGGACTTCGGGATTGTCCAGGTAGGTCATCACCGCGAAGTAGTCCGGCGCGTGCAGGGTGAAGCGCCAGCCTTCGAGGCCCTTGCGCTGCGCGCTGTGGCGGGCGCTTTCGCGCGCGGTGGGCGGCAGTCCGGCAAGGGCGGCTTCGCTGCTGAGGACGAGTTCGAAGGCGTTGGTCGAATCCAGGACGTTCTCGGAGAATCTGGTGGTGAGTTTCGTGAGTTCGACGTCGATCTCTTCGAGGCGCTGCTTGCCGGCGGCGTCGAGGTCGGCGCCGTGGCGGCGGAAGGTATCGATGGTTTTATCCAGGTACCGGCGGCGTTCGCCGGTGAGCGCGCCGGCTTCGCCGGTCGCGGCGAAAACTTTGAGGTTGTGCCAAAGCCCGGCGTCAAGCGGGATGCCGGTGTAAAAGGCGCTGACTTCGCCCTGCACGGCGTTGAAGGCGGCGCGCAGTTCGGGATAGGTGGCGACGCTTTCCAGGTGGCGCACCACGGCCATGGCCCAGTCCAACGGCTCGGTGAACTCGTCGAGGGCGCGCAGGGTGTTATCGTAAGTGCGCGCGGCGCCGTTTTCGGCCAGTCGCGCCAACCCGGCGCGAGCTTCGCGCAGGAGGGCGGCGATCGCGGGCTCGACGTGTTCGGCGCGGATGACATCGAAAGGCACGCGGAATTGCGGCTTCAGCAGCGGATTGGATCCATCGGGATGGGCCATGTTTTCCAGCGTAACAAGGAGCAGGGGAGTGGTACGATCCGCCGGTGACAAAACCGACAAAACGGTTACCATAGAAGGAAGCATGGGTTTTGAAGTGAACGGGGTCCCCCGGATTCCCCCGGAGCAGCGCCTCAACGTTTTTGCTCTAGTGATTTACGTCCCCGACCCGCTGGGCCGATTCCTGGACGATCTGCGCCTGCAACTGGTACCGGACTGCAACCCGCACGCGCATGTCAGTGTGCTGCCGCCACGGCCGATCGCCGGCGATTGGATGAAGGCGCGCGACCGGGTGCGTTCGCTGACGGCGGATTGGACGCCGTTTGAGATTACGCTGGGGAACGTCGGAATCTTCCCGATCACGAACGTGGTGTACCTGGAGTTGAACGGCGGGGCGCCGGAAATGCACCGGTTGCACGCGACCATGAACACCGGGCTGCTGGAGTTCGACGAGCCTTTTACCTACCATCCCCACCTGACGCTGGCGCAGGAGGTCCAACCCGGAGAGGTGGGCGAAGTGAGGCGGCGCGCGCAGCAGATGTGGGAAGCCTTCGAGGGGCCGCGCAGTTTCCGCGCCGAACGGGCGACCTTCGTGCAGAACACGCTGGGCAATTGCTGGATCGACCTGGCCGAGTACCTGCTGGGCCAGTAGCCACCGCCGGAGCATCCGGATCCCGCAGGTTGACGTAGGGGATGCCGGACGATACAGTAGAAAGAGTCCGCCCGCAGTTCGGCCAGTAGCGTCCCCATCGTCTAGCCCGGCCTAGGACATCGCCCTTTCACGGCGGTAACGGGGGTTCGAATCCCCCTGGGGACGCCAACTTGATCTCATCCACGTTTTCCACCTGTAAGCTCTTGAAAAGACGCAGGGGTTCTGGGGTTTGAACACCACCTGAATCCGCAACCACGCCTTGGGGGAAAACGGCGGTCTGAATACGGGACTTTACGGAACCCCCGGCAGAAGCCCAAACCCAGCCCAAATCCGACATCACCGATTCTGCAAGATCTAGTAGCGAATAGAGTTCCTGTTCTGTGGCACCGGGCTCGGCAATCGCTGCTTGTGCTTCGTCGATAGCGGTTTGAACTGTTGTTGTTTGGTCCTCGTAAACTTCCTTGCTTATTTCTTTGTCGATGAAGGCATCGAAGATTCGTTGCTTCTTGATCTGTAGTCCTGCGATGCGCTTATGAATGGCCTCTGCGGCCTTTTGTTCTTCGGCGTTTCGCTTTCGCCAGGTGTCCTCCAGAACTGCCCTAAACAACGGTAGAAAGTCGTCTGCCGGTTCCAACTCCCTCAGCAGCGCCTCAAAGGCGGCGTGGAGATCATCTCGTCTGAACTTGGCACCTCTACACCCCTTGGTTCGGCAAAAATAGTACGGATACAGTTTTCCGCGCCTGCCCCTCGAATAGCTGCCTGTCAGGCCCTTCTGGCAGTCGGCGCATCGAATGAAGACACGTAGTGGGAATTCGTCTTTTTGGCCTTCGCCGCTTGTTGTCGCGCTTGGTGTGGTTCCCTTTTGAACGAGTTCGTAGAGAGCAAGGCTAATAATCGGTTCAAAGCATCCCTGCGTCCGTATGCCCCAACTCGGTATATCAATAATTCCGGCGTAGACCGGATTCCGCAGGATCTTGTCAAAAAGTTGGGCTGACACGGGGTGCCCAGTCTCAGGTGTGCACAGGCCAGCAGCAGTCAAGAGGCTCAGCGCCTCAGCCTTACTATGGCCGATTGAAACTAACTCGAACGCTCGTCGGACCATCGGAGCGAGTTTCGGGTCCGGCTGGATATTTGGATCACCGCGTTTAGCACCGATAACGCGGCGGAATCCGATGGGAGGTCTATGAACCCACAGACCCTTGGCAACCGCGCTTTTCATCCCATCTTTTGTTCTCTCGGAGCGGATGTCGTTGTCCCACTCTGCAAATGCGGCCAGGATGCTCTCGTTGAGCTTGCCGACCGGTGTTTGGTCAATCGGCTCAGTCGCTGAAAGAAGCTGGATGCCGTGCGTCTTCAGGCGTCTTCCTATCATCAGGTGGTCGGCTGCGTTCCGCGCGAAGCGGGACACGCTGTATACGCAAACCGCAGCAATCTTTTCCTGATGCTTCAGGCAGAACTGCAACATTGCCTGGAACTCAGCACGATCCGCCGTTTTCGCGCTTTGCGCCTCTGAGAATATTCTGATTACGGAGTAGCCCTTCTGTCTGCAATATTCTTCGCAGACCTGCCGCTGGGTTCCAAGGCTAAAGTTCTCCAACTGGTCTTTGGAACTGACGCGGCAGTAGATCACCGCGTCGTGCTTCTTCGACGGATTACCCTTTCTCAGCATCGCCGTCCTCGCCAAGCCAGTCCTCATCCTCAGGCCCGTCCATATCCCATCCCATCTCACGGAAGAATTCCTCAACTCCGGGCGGGTTCAGGGAGGTGAGGTCTAGGCGAGAAAGCTGATCGAAGGGGTCAAAGACGATTTTGACGAACTCGTAGAGTTGATCTCTAGCAACTTCTAGCTGATCGTCGGTGAGCGTGATTTGCGAGGCCCCCAAGAGGGTTCGGCATGAACTGAGACTTAACCGGGATTCATCCATGACAAGAGGTTCCAATTGTAACGCAGCGCGAGACGATTGAACCCGTGTGCACACTGTGCAGTTGACCAGCGTCGATTGATGTCTGAATTCCCCACAAATCTTGAGATCGGAAGCCACAACCGTCAGTTCTGCCTATAGTTATCAACAGGTTAGCCGGGTGGAAGTTCCGACATTTCTGATTAAAACAAGCTATCTGCAATAGTATCAGTGGCTTAGCGAAAAATGCGCACTGTGGCAACAGTATTTTTGTGCAGTTAGCCTGCGTTTTCCTGGCGATGTTTCAGGACCGAAAAAACTTCCACGCAACCTGCGCAACTCCCGGGAGCCAGATTACCCCCTACCATCATTGCTTTCTCTGTACCAAAAACCCATGCGCGATATTGTGAGAGGCCCGCTGAAAGCACAGTGTTTGTGGGCGTCAATTTTTTGTATCAAAATTATCCCTTTGTGGTACACTAGCGACATGCGAATCGCCCTCTATGCTAGAGTCAGCACGAAGGACAAGGGACAGGATTACGAGAACCAGCTCCACGAGTTGAGGAACTATCTAAGCCGCAGGGCCAGTGACGGTTGGGTCCTGACGACTGAGTTCGTAGACAGAGCATCCGGCAAGTCTAGCGACAGACCTGCCTTTCGTCGCCTGTTCGATGCGGCATCACGGAAGGAGTTCGACATGGTTCTCTTCTGGTCGCTTGACCGTTTCAGTCGGGAAGGCGTACTGGAGACCTTGCAGCACCTTCAGCGCCTGTCCAGCTACGGTGTTGAGTGGTTCAGCTACCGGGAGGAATACCTGCGGTCTGTGGGTGTCTTCAAGGAGGCCGTCCTCGCGATCCTCGCCGCAATCGCCAAACAGGAGCGCGTACGCATCTCAGAGCGCGTCCAAGCCGGTCTGAGCCGCGCCAGGGCACAGGGTAAGGTTTTGGGTCGCCCCAGGGCTGCGGTGCGCACAGAGCGCGTCCTCCAGCTCAGGAGTCGGAAGCTGACCTTACGGCAGATTGCGGCCGAGACTGGCGTAAGCTCTATGACGGTGCAGAGGATTCTAGCCGCCCATGGCGACGATTCTTCGGGAGCGTACCGTCGCCTGCCGCCCGCACAACGAAGCTCTGCGCTATGCCCATCCGCAGGTCCGACATGTTAAGGTCGTTTCATCTTCGGGGCTCGCGAGAAGTTACCCAGTAGCGCTCGCTTGAATTGACCCAGGCTT
>JAFDVU010000002.1 GCA_018268835.1 Acidobacteriota bacterium
TCGCGGTACGAGGGTTTCGGACTGCCGCCGCTGGAAGCCATGGCGTGCGGCACCCCGGTGGTCACCAGCAACGTGAGTTCGCTGCCGGAGGTGGTGGGCGACGCCGCCGTCCAGGTGAACCCGGAGAACGTGTTCGATATTGCTCGCGGCATCAAAGAGGTGCTGCTCGACGATGCCGTGCGCGCCACATTGATCCGGCGCGGGCGGGAGCAGGCAGCGCGCTTCAGTTGGGACTGGACCGCGCGCCAGGTGCTGGAGATTTACGAGGAAGCCGCGCGCCAGTAGGCGCCGCGTTACACCACCATCAGTCGATGGTCGGGACAGTCGAGATCGATCGCCTGGTAGATGTCCCCAATCAGGTCCGCTCCGTGCCTGGCCACGAACGGCACCATGGAGTAGAGGCGCTCCTGCAGCGTCCGCTCGGGATAGATCAGCCCCCACAAGGACGCCGCGCCGGCAGCCGCGCGCTCGTCGCGGCGCAGAGCTTCTCTGGCGGCCTTGCGGCCCATCTTCTCCATCTGGTGGCGAATCTTCTTCGCGCTCCGGTCGAGCGCCCGCGCCAGCGTGGGGTCGAAGCCGGTGAGTTCCGCCCGCAAGCGCGCGACCGCCGCGTCCACCGCCGCCTGCGCTTCGGCCGCGGTAGCGTGCAGCGATTCGGGAATCAGCCGCGCGGCGATGCGTTCGCGCAACGCCGTCTCGCCGGGGAAGAAGTCGGCCAGCGACAGTTGGTATCGCTCCATCAGTTTCGCGGCGTGGCTGTCCAGCAAGGTGAAGCCCGTGCGAGGCACGGCCACAGGCTGCCGCCCCAGCAGGATGCGGTAAATCGCGGCCGACTGCGCCAGGTAGGCGACCTCCGCCGGTCCGCCGATGTAGGCCACGGTGGGCAGCATCGAATCCTGAATCACCGGACGCAGCAGTGCGTTGGGCGAGAGGGCGGCGGCGCGCCCTGCGAGTTCCGCGGTGGTGAAGCGGCGCGCATGGTGCGTGTAATCGGTCCCGTTGCGGCGCAACCCCAGGCGCTTGCCGTCGTCGAGCAGGAAGAACAGCGACGTGCTTTCCTCTACGTGCACCTGCGTGTGATATCCCGCGGCGGCCAGTTCCCGGTTCCGTTCGAGCACCGCGGCGGTGAGCACCGGCGCGGCTTCCACGGCGCGGCGCAGCGCGGGCGCGGCCAGTTCGCGGAACTCCGGCAGTAGCGGGTCCAAATAGAGAATGTCGAACTTCTTCAGCAGGCTGCGCAGCAGCGCCTGAAACGCCTGCCCCATGGTGGCGCCCTCGCGGTAGGCGGCTTCCACTTCCCCGACAGCCTCGTCCGCGAAAGGCAGCCCGGTGAGCGCCGCGCGCAGTTCCTCGACCGGCGGATTCTCCAGCGTCACTCCGCCGACCGGCTGCTCCGCCGACGCGCGCCGCATCTCCAGGCGCCGCGCCCGGTGCCCGGCGTCGAACACCCAGGCGTGATTGACCTCGGCGAAATCGTGATCTTCGGTCGCCAGCCAGAATACCGGGACCGCCGGAATTCCGTTGTCGCTCAGCCACGCGGCCAGTTTCACCGCGTGCAGCACTTTGTAGACCGTGTAGCAAGGCCCCGAAAACA
Source organism: Acidobacteriota bacterium (assembly GCA_018268835.1). Classification (GTDB taxonomy): domain Bacteria; phylum Acidobacteriota; class Terriglobia; order Bryobacterales; family Bryobacteraceae; genus Solibacter. The sequence goes on from JAFDVU010000002.1 coordinate 1,595, forward strand.
GGCCCACCTGCTGCCCGGTGACCACCGCCACGGTGCCCGGCCGCGCCAGTTTCTCCAGCGCAGCGCTGCCGGGATTCTGCACGCGGAACGCTTCCACCAAGCGCGCGCGCCTCTCCGCCGGAAGATCCGCTTGCGCCGCCGCGGCGCGGTAGCTTTCCAGGTCGCGGAGAGGATGGGGATAGAAGGAAGCAGTGCGGTCAGGGTGGTACAGGACGTCCGTGAACAGCCGCGAGGTATTGGGCAGGTCGCTCTGGCGGACGCATTGACAGTGCATGGCGGGAACAGTCTGTAGATGTCGCGGCGCGGTGGAAAGTTGCGGCGTTTCAGCCCGCGATCAGGATCTTGGAGATGTCGTTATAGATCACGAACGCGACAATCACCATGATGCACACGAATCCGACCTGAAAGACTTTCTCCTTCACCTTAAGGCTGAGATCGCGCTGCATCAGCATCTCGACCAGCAGCATGAGAATCACACCGCCGTCCAGGATCGGAATCGGCAGCAGGTTGAAAATGGCCAGTTGCAGGCTGACCATGGACATAAGCGTGAGGAAGGACGAAGCACCTTCGCGCGCCGCTTCTCCCGCCATGACCCCAATTCCAATCGGCCCGGAGAGGTTCTTCGAAGAAATGCGCCGCTCCAGCATGCCCTTGAGGAACTGCACCATCAGGGTCGCGCCCTTGAAGTTGTGGCGCACCGATTGCACCACGGCTTCGGGGAGCGCCAGCCGCGTGGTGATCAGGTGGAGCTTTTGCTGCGGTCCGACACCGATCATGTAGCGGGCCGGCGTGTCGAGGTGCGAATACTCGGGCGTGACCGACACCGTGTAATGCTTCCCGACGCGTTCGTATTCGATCTCGATCGGTTTGCCGCCGGAATTCTTGGTGATCTCCTGGAATTTGATCTGCGAGTGAATCGGCATGCCGTTCACCGCAACAAGCACGTCGCCCTTGCGCAACCCGGCCTTGTACGCCGGCATGGTGGGCTCTACCGTGGCGAGTTCGATCTCGCCGCGCTCGTCCCATCCGGCCATGCCCACGCCGGAGCGCTCGCCCATGGTCGGCGTGACCACGGTATCGAAGCGCTTGCCGCCGCGCTGGATCGTGAGGTACATCGGCTTGTATGCGCCGGTGACCTCAGCCAGGCCGACATCTTCCCACGTCGGATTGTTCTGGCCGTTGAGCCGGACGATCAGGTCGTTGTCCTGGATTCCCGCCTTGGCCGCCGGAGAGTCCGGCATCACGTGCCCGATGACCGCCTTCAGATCTTCATCGGAGACCCGCTGGTATTCCACCATGTACAGACCGGCCACCAGCCCGATAGCCAGCAGCAGGTTCATGAAGGGTCCGGCGAAGGCGATGATCAGACGTTGCCACCGGGGCTTGCCCAGGAAAGAGCGGGGATCGTCGATGTTCTCATCGGTGGCCTGTTCACCGGCCATCTTCACGTAGCCGCCGAACAGGATCAGCGACACCCGATAATCCGTCTCGCCGCGGCGGAAGCCGAACAGGCGCGGCCCGAATCCGAAACTGAAGGCCTCCACCTTCACATCGAAGAACCGGGCGGCCCAGAAATGGCCCAGCTCGTGGATCATGATCATGACCCCGATCAGCACGAGCAGCCACAAAAAGTTTTCACCGAACTGCAGCATATAGTGTCAAGCCGTCACGGGGCTCGCCGAGCGGGCCGCCGCCAGTTGCCCGGCGAGCGCACGCGACTCCCGGTCCGCTTCCAGGATATCGCCAATCGTGCGCGGTGTGGTGGGGGTCATGCGAGTGAGCGTCTCCTCGACCACCGCCGCGATGGCGGTGAAGCCGATGCGTCCCCGCAGGAATGCCTCTACCGCGACCTCATCCGCCGCGTTTAACGTGCAGGTAGCGCTGCCGCCCGCCTCCTGGCAGCGGTAAGCCAGATTGAGCAGCGGGAACTTGTCGAAGTCCGGGGGCAGGAACTCCCATTGCCGCGCCTGCCTCCAGTCGATCTTCGGCACCGGCGCCCCGGAACGCTCCGGAAACGTCAGCGCGTACTGGATCGGCATCCGCATGTCGGTTGCGCACACCTGCGCGATCACGCTGCCGTCTGTGTACTCGATCATGGCGTGCACGCTCGACTGCGGGTGAACCACCACATCCACCTGCGAGGGGGCGAAATCGAACAGCCAGCAGGCTTCGATCACCTCGAACCCTTTGTTCATCAGGGTCGCGCTGTCGATCGTGATCCGGTTCCCCATCTTCCATGTTGGATGATTCAGGGCCTGAGCCGGAGTCACAAATGCCAGCGCCTCTTTGGGTGTGTTGCGGAACGGACCACCCGACGCGGTCAGGATCAGCTTGCTCACCTGCTCGCGATTTCCCGCGCGCAGGCACTGGTGGGCGCCATTGTGCTCACTGTCGATGGGCAGCAGGTCGGTCTTATGCCGCCGCACCGCCTCCATGACCAGCGCCCCGCCCGAGACCAGCACTTCCTTATTCGCCAGCCCCACCCGCTTGCCCAGGCGGATGGCCTCGTAGGTGGCCTCCAGACCGGCTATCCCCACGATGGCCGAAACCACGATATCGACCTCGGGAGCGCGCACCGCTTCCACCCGCGCCGCGTCGCCCCAGGCCAGTTGTGGCCATTCCTGCCGCGCCAGTCCGGCGGCGGAGAGGGCCTCGGCAAGCGGGGGCAGGGAGGATTCCGCGGCGACGGCTACGAAGCGCGGACGGAATTCGACAATCTGGCGGGCCAGGACTTCCACATTCTGTCCCGCGGCCAGGGAATACACCTGGTAAAGGTGGCGGTTGCGCCGAACCACGTCGAGGGTGTTGGTGCCGATCGACCCGGTAGAGCCCAGCACGGAGAGGGTTTTCATGCGCGCAAGTGGAATTATACCATTCAGTTCGCGGAACTTCTGCGTAAATTGAGGCGAGGCGCCAGGCGGCAAAATGTCCGGGTTTGTGTCGGAAAATACCAAATTCTGGATTTGGTGAGGTCGAGAGGAAGGAACTAACCCTTTCGGGCGCCGGGGAGGATTGCTTCAGGGGTCTTTTATTTAGAGGTTAGTCTCGCTTTGGTGGGAGTTGCCTCCCCGGCTTGATTCCAATAATAGAATATTCCATTTCTGGAAGCAACAGTTTTTTTACGCTTTTTTGTATCAGTTTGTCATTTGGGTACCACTTCGACCCCGGCCATGTCCTCCAACACCTTGATTGTGGAGCAGATATCCTCTTCTCCATGGCCTTCCGCGATGGCCATCTGGAAAAGCTGGCGGGTCAGCCCGGTGAGCGGCAGCGGCACACCCAGTTCCTGTCCGGACTCGAGCATCAGACCGATGTCCTTATGCATCCACTTGACACTGAAGTTGGTGGCAAAGTTCCGGGCGAAGACGAACGGCGCCTTATAAGCGATCAGACCGCTCTTGGCGGCGCTGTTGTCCAGAATCTCCAGCATCAGTTTGGGATCCATCCCGCCCTTGGTGGCCAGCACCATACCCTCATTGAACGCCATCAGGATATTGGAGAGCACCAGGTTCTGGGAGAGCTTGGCCTGCAGCCCCATGCCCTGGGCGCCGCAGTAGAAGAGCCGCTTGCCCATGGGTTCGAAGAAGGGGCGCACGCGCTCGAACACGGCCGGGTCTCCACCCACCATGATGGTGAGGGTTCCTCCCTCGGCTCCCGGCGTCGATCCGGTCACCGGAGCGTCCAGGAAATCGACGCCTTTGGTCTTTAGGGCGGCGGCGATGGCGCGGCTCGCGCTGACCGCGACCGTACTGCAATCGGCCACCGCCATCCCGGCGCGCACGCCTTCGATGATGCCGTCTTTGCCCAAGATGACGGTCTTCGCCATCTCGGTGTCGCCCACGCACAGGAAGATCACGTCAGCGTTCTCCGCGACTTCCCGCGGGGTCGCGCAGAAGCGGGCCTTCTCCTCCGCGGCCAGCTTGCGGGCCTTATCGGACGTGAAGGACCAGACGGCGACCTCGTGTCCGGCGCGCAACAGGTTCCGCGCCATGGGATATCCCATCAGCCCAAGTCCGAGAAATCCAAGTTTTGCCATAGATCCAAAATTGTATCGCGTGCGGCGATCGAAGGCCCTGGCCGGGAGGTCGCAGCGGAAACGCATCGCGCCGCGCTGGATCATCTTTGCAGTTACTCCACCCGAAGATCCGCAAAATGGTCCGGCAGTCCCGCCGGTTCAGAGCGGCGGAACGCGTTCCTCGACCCCGGCATGGTACGCTTAGGCCTTGAGGACCGCATAGGTGGCCGGCATGGGGACCCAAATCAACTCGGCGCACGGCCCGGCGGTGGCCGCTACGGCCGACGAGCAACTTCGTGCGGCCGAAATCAGCGATCCACTCCGGCAGTTCGCGTTTCGTTTCTCGCTGGTGCTGATCTTTCTGCGTTTCAGCCTGGCCCAGTTCATCCTGACTTACCTCACGGACCGGAATCTCTATCTTCTGTATTTCTTCGGCCTGCCCGCGCTGATCGGTGTTGTTTTGAATGGCGGAATCCGCCGGACGTTTGAGTCCCGCGCGGCCTGGTTCTGGGCAGGCTATGCGCTGTGGTTGATCGTCGCCCTTCCGTTCAGTGTCTGGAGGGGCGGCTCCATCCCTATCATATGGGGCTTTCTGCGCGCCGATTTTCCAACCCTGCTGGTGATCGGCGGGCTGGGCATGACGTGGCGCGAATGCCGTGCAGTACTGCACACGATCGGGTGGGCCGCGGTCGTCAGCACGTTAGCCGGACCGATTTTCGATAAGGATGTCGGTCCCGACCGGGTTGGGCTGGCGTTCGGTACGGTGGCGGACCCCAACGATTACTCGGCGCACCTGTTGCTGGTACTCCCATTTCTGCTGTGGGTGGTCTTCAGTTCGAAGTCCACAGTGCTTCGTGCGCTGGCGCTCTGCGGGCTGGGCGGCGGCATGCTGGTCATCGTCAGGACCGCTTCGAGAGGTGCGGCGGTGGCGATTTTTGTGGCGATGCTTTTTTTCCTGTTCCGGGCCACCTCGCGGCAGCGGATTGCGATGCTGCTGATACTGCCGATTGGCGGACTCGTCATACTGGCAGCCTCGCCCCATGCGGCGCTGGATCGGATGATGTCGGTGGCGGCGCGCAGTTCCGGGGACTGGGCCGTCGAAACCGATGAATCCGCCATGTCGCGCTTCTATTTACTGAAAAAGAGCATCGAGTACACCCTGAAATTTCCCCTTTTTGGAGTTGGCGCCGGCCAGTTTCAACTCTATGAAGGGGAGAACAATGCGATCATCGGTACGCACGGAATGTGGCATGAATCCCACAACACGTATACCCAGGCTTCCAGCGAGTGCGGCATTCCGGCATTGATCTTCATGTTGGGCGGCCTTGTTTGTTCGTGGCTTTCCCTTTCGGCGGTTCACCGCAAGGCACGTGAGCGAATCGACTGCCAGGACATCCAGAGTGCCGCCTTCTGCGCCTTGCTCAGCATGGTGGGATTCTGTACCGCAGCGACGTTCCTGAACTTCGCGTACTCGATGTATTTGCCCGCCATTAGCGGCATCGCGATCGTGTTGGCCCGCTGTGCGTCTTACGAGGTGCAGGTCAGGGCCACGGCCGGGCCGCCGCTGCCAGTTGCTTTCGCACCCTGGGCGATGCCGGCGCCGGCACGCCGTCGCGCCGTGAAGACCGGGTTGCCCGACCGTCAGGCGAAGACCCTGTAACCGGCGTTTTGCGCCCTGCTGACCCTTGTGTTTTGTATCGCCGTCACTTCTTGAAGTTTGCATGTTCGATAATGTTCGATATATTTACCCGCTATTGGCGGCATCGCGATTCTGATCTCGCGCTGCGTGCAAGAGGAGATTTCACGTAGAGCCGCCGCCGGCGCCTTGGGCCGCGCGCTCACGCCCCCCTGGCCCGCGGGGCGGGCCTAAGTATCAGAGCGAGTGTTCTCCCTCGCGGAATCCGCGCCGGGCCGTTACCAGTGGTCTCGTGTTCCCTTCCGGACGGAAGAGTAAATCGTGATCGCGGTTCCCACCGGATGTTAGAATCTGCGGGATGAAGCACGCCATCCTGAGGGTGCGCAAATGAGTGAGCCATTGACCTCGCTGCTGCCCCACCCGGTCGGCGAGCCGGCTTCGTCGTTCCGCTCCGATAGCTCCAATCTGGACCTGATCCGCGCGGTCGCTGTCCTATCCGTCTTTTTCGCTCACCTGAATGACATCATTACCCGCCGTTATAGCAGCCTGGGGTGGCACTTTGCCCAAATGGGGGTGTTGATCTTCTTCGTCCATACCAGCATGGTGCTCATGCTTTCCTTGGAGCGGACGAAGTTGCGCGGGAGAGCTCTCTTCGGATCGTTTTACCTGCGCCGCGCTTTCCGACTGTACCCGCTCAGCATGTGCTGCGTGACATTCGCCATGATTCTTAGCCGTGCACCGCAGCTCGACGCAACGGTGCGCCACTGGCGGTGGACCGAGTATATCTCCAATATGGCCCTAACAGTAAATCTGACTTACACGGACATCATGGTTGGCGGGCTTTGGACCCTCCCGTTGGAAATGCAGATGTACCTCACACTGCCGCTCCTGTTCCTGATAGGCAGGGCCCGTCCCACGCTGGTGCTGGTGATCCTGTGGGTTATTTCGATTCCGGTGGCAATCCTCCAACCTCACGTCAGCGGCCGATTGAGCGTCCTCGGTTACACGCCGTGTTTCCTCGCCGGTGTGATTGCCTGGAAGCTCTCACTTTCAGCGCCGCGCCGTTTCCCGGGTTGGCTGTGGCCCGCCGGATTTCTCGCCACGTGGCCGTTCTTTCTTGTGGCAGAGCACGATAACAGTATGTCCTACCGCTGGGCCTTCTGCCTTGCTCTGGGTTTATCGATCCCGCACTTTCGGGAGATCCGGTTCGGTCCGCTGCGGGCCGCGGCCCACCTCATTGCCAAGTACAGCTACGGAATCTACCTGTCTCACGTGGCGGTGATCATGTGGAGCTTTGGCCTTCCGGTGCCGGCGGCCGCCAAATGGGCAGTGTTCCTGCTGACGGCCACTGTCGTCCCGGTGATGATGTATCACGGCATCGAACGCCCGATGATCCTGGTAGGACAGAGAGTTACGGAAGCCATCTGGAATAGGTCGTCCTGAGAGGTAATATCAGCAACATGCGTCACTTTCTGGCAACGCTCGTCAGATACATACCGTAACCAGACCACCCCCGCAGGTTTCGCCACGCATCGCGCAAGCCAATCGTGGAGAGGGCGAGATTCAGCTTATGAGAGTTGAGGAGGCGCTGGAAACCGAGCTTGCCACAGCCGGGAACCACCGAACCTCGATAGATCACCTGAAAGCCGCACTCGCGTAACAAGTCATGCAGTTGTCTGGGGGTCACGGGCATTTCGACAGGCTGAATCTCCCATACCGCTTTCCTAACCTCGGCCGGAATAGAGTTCAGGACATTCAGGTTTGGAGTCGTCATGATCAGATGTCCGCCCGGCCGCAGTGCCCGGTAAACCACGCCGAGATAATCGGTTTTGTTCCGAACGTGCTCCAGGACCTCCTGGCTAACCACAATGTCGAACGTGCCGGCATCGGGCTGCCACCTGGTGGCATCCGCGCACACGAATTGAGCACGCGGATAGAGGGCGGCGGCCCGCTCGACCGCTATGGGCGAAAGATCCACACCAACCGTCGGGCCAAGGGCACTGAGAATGCCGGTCAGCCAGCCGGCGCCGCATCCCAGGTCGCAGATCCGAGGGCTATTCAACTCGATTAAGCGGATGGCGTTCAGGATGAACACGCAGCGCTCCAGTCCGTAGAGGTTGGCATACTGGAACGAGCCCCATCGCTCGTTATAGTAGTCGGCATCCTTGTCCACGGGTTGCATACCTTGCCAGTCTAGCAAGCCCGCTCCGCCGGCGCCGCCCGGGCCCGCCGGGTGCGTACAAACCGGACTACGGCCCCCGGACACCCTCGAAAAAGCGCATCGTCAAGTGATGAAATTGCTAAACTGTAGGGGTCTCGCCAGCCTCTAACCACGACTCGAGAAGGGCATCCCGGGGGTGCCTGCGGAGAGAGTTTGCAACCCAGCGAATCTGAGCGCGCCTCAGGGCAGAAACCTGTTCCCACACTCACACAGCGGACTGTCGGGGGTGCGGGGTGGTCGGCGCTGGCCAACATCTCCCGCCAGGTTTTGGCGTTCGCCGGTGTGGCCGTATTGGCGCGGCAATTGGGGCCCGGCGCCTACGGCCTGATGGGAATGGCGGCCACGGCCACCTCCCTGCTGGCCAACTTCCGCGATCTCGGCACGGCGGCCGCGGTCATTCAGCGGCCAACCGTCAACCGCGATCTACTGTGCTCGCTTTTCTGGGTCAACCTGGGGTTTGGCGCGCTGCTGACTGTGACGGTCGCCCTGGCTTCCGGCCCCGTCGCATGGTTCTTTCACACCCCACAGATTGCGCGAATCCTCCAGGTACTATCCCTGTCGTTCCTGGTCCAATCCGCCGGCACCGTGCACAATGCCCTCCTGAATCGGGAGATGCGTCTCAAGGCCACGGCCATGGTGGACGCGATCTCAGCCCTCGCGGGATATGCCGTGGCGATCCCGATGGCGTTGCGCGGATTCGGAGTGTGGAGCCTCGTGACGGCCAACCTGGTGTCTCCGCTGATATCCACCCTTCTCTATTGGGCTGCGTCCGGCTGGAGACCTTCTCTGACGTTCAAAGGCCGGGAGATCCGAAGTGTGGCCGGCTTCAGCCTGAACCTGTCCGGCTTTGGCCTGGTGAACTACTTTGCCCGCAACGCTGACAATGTCATCGTCGGCCGCTATCTGGGGGCAGGCCCTCTGGGCAACTACCAGATGGCCTACAACCTGATGATGTATCCGATCCAGAACGTCACCTCCACACTGAGCCAGGCGCTGCTGCCGGCGTTTGCCAAAATTCAAGGTGAGGACACTCGTTTTGCCGACGCTTATGTCCGTTCGTGCTCACTTATCGCATTGATCACCTTTCCGCTGATTGCCGGCATGGGCATTGTCGCCAAGCCGCTGGTAAGCGCCGTACTCGGACCCAAATGGATTCCGGTAGTCCCGATCTTTCAAATCCTGGCGCCGGTGGGGGTGATCCAGTCGGTCCAAAGTACGGTCGGATTGATTTATGTTGCCAAAGGGCGCACTGCCTGGATGTTGGGTGTCGGAATGTCTACGACAGCGGTGTTTGTCGCGGCGTTTATGGTGGGCGTTCGGAACGGCACTACCGGGGTGGCTGCCGCGTACGGCATTGCATACGTCCTGGTTCTTTACCCGGCGCTGGCGGTCCCATTTCGTATGATCGGCCTCCCTGTGGCGGAGTTTGCCCGCAAACTCGGGCCTCAACTCGCCATCACCGGGGCCATGGTATTGGCGTGCGGCGGGTTTCAATGGCTGCTCTCCGCTTTAGGGGTTCGCAACGCGTGGGCTCAACTCCTGTCCACTGTCGGAGTCGGGGTGGTAACTTACGTGTCGCTCATGCGGTGGTTCCAGCCGCCGGCCGTGTACTATGCGGCGGAGACATTCTCGCACCTGGATCTAGCCATCGCCCGCCGCGCGGCAAGTCTTTTCCGGCGGATGATGGGAGCGTAGTCCGTACTGTCCAGGGCGACGGTGCCGGCTCCCGCTCGCTTCCAGTTGAATCAGTTGCGTTCCGCAACGATCCATGAACCGCCGGAGCGCGAACTCAGTGTAGCGGTAGTAACCGTGCGGAGTTTCATGCAGCCAGTGGTAGAACGGGACGTTCATCAGTAACTTACCGCCGGGGGAGAGCAGCCGCGCGATTTCGCGGCAGACGGCCTCCGGCTCCGGAAGGTGTTCCTTAAGTTTGTGTCATACCACGCGGCGACCAATCCGCCCTCGGGTTCGCATCGGTGGAGGAGAGTCCGCGCGCCCCGTGGCGCGCGCATGCCGGCGAGGTGGCGATCCGCCCATCGCCCAGGCTATTCAGCAGTCGCGATTGCGTCCAAATACCGGCGGCACGTCCGATCCCAACTCCAGTTTGTAACCGCTCGCTCGTGCCAGGCTTGAGCCAGCCTGTCCGCAGTCGCGGTGTCGGTCAGCAGCAACCGCATGGCCCGCTCGAGTTCGACCGGATCTTCGACCGGAACCACCAGTCCGGTCTTCTGGTGTTCGATCATCTCAGGAATACCGTTCACGGGGGTAGTCACAACGGGCAGGCCAAGCGCGCCCGCCTCCAGCAAGACGACCGGGAATCCTTCGGCCCGCGAAGGCAAGACGAAGATATCCGCGCCGGCCATGATCTCAGGCATGCGCTCATGCGGGACGCCGACGTGGACCTCGACGCTGTGGTCCAATGCAAGATCCGATATTTGGGCGCGCACTTTCTCTAATTCCGGTCCAGGTGCCCCGACCAGCACCAGAAAAGCGTCAGGAACGCTCTGCTTGAGAATTTGAAACGCACGGAGAAGAATATCCTGAGCCTTCTTGTGCTCGAATTTGCCAACGTGCAGAATGCGATGCCCCCTCTGCCGGTTCCGCGCGGCGCCCTCGAATAGCCGAATACTCATTCCATTGTGGATGAATGTCACGCGCGCGGTCGGTGCAAACAGGCATATGCTGCGCGCCATGGCTTCCGAACAGGCTACTGTGAGGTTCGCCCTGGTGATCAGGTGGCGCCACACGGCGCGCGGGAGGCCCCTCATTCGGCCAATTGCTACGATATCCGCCCCGTGAAACGATAACACCAGCTTGCCGCGGAACAGCCCCATGGCCCGCAGGAGGAGGGGCATGAATACATTCAGATCCGGAAAATGAGCGTTGATCACCTCGATCCTGCGTTCCCGCAAGAAGGAAGCAAAGGTCTTTACGTCCGACGGCAGAGTGGATAGGAACGACAGAAAAGAGCGCAAGACTCTTCCGGCGACGAAGGGCGCCCTGAGACGGAGGTTGACAATCTCAATGCCTCTTACGGGGGAGGGCTGAGGAGAATAATCCCAGGTTGTAACGGCGATCGCCGGGTGGTAGTCGCCCTGGTCTCGCAGTTGCTCGGCCAGGCTCAATACCACTTCATTAACGCCTCCGGTCGCGGAAACCGGCCAATTCAAGAGCAAGAGGTATCCGGCGGCGGGACCGCGCTCATCGCGCGGATGCGGGTGCCGGGCGGCGTGTGGTTCAAACTGGGAAAAAGCCATCGAATCGCCCGATTTCATGCCTGCTCACAACAGCCTCGCGTGCATCGGCAACCAGAGTTTGTCGCACCGTGACCAGCGTAGCATAGGCACTCTTGCGGTCAGTCGGGCGCGCCCCGCTACCCTGAGGCGAGGGGCACTTGGCCATCTGATACCATAGCTTTCGGAGTTTTTCAGGGCGCCACAGACCGTTTGAATCCGCCACCGAAATCCCGCTGCGGCATCGCGCTCGCCTACTTGGCGGGCACTTACCCTTCCGTCTCGACAACATTCATCCTACGGGAAATCATGGAAATGCGCGCCAGAGGCTTTGCCATCCAGACCGCTTCCATCGACTTTCCCGATTGGGACGGCGGCGAATGCGGCAGCGCGGAAGCAGATGAAGTCGCCCGCACCTTTTATGTCAAACGCCGCGGCGCGGCCAGGATTCTCGGCGATCACGCCGCGTGTTTTCTTCGCCGGCCTCTGCGATATCTCTCCGGATTCGGGCTCGCGCTTCGTCTGGCGGGGTTGGACCTGCACGACGTTGTGCTGCACCTGGGCTATTTTGCGGAGGCTGTGGTGTTGGGGCGGTGGATGGAACGAAGCGGCCTCGCGCACCTGCATGTGCACTTCGCCAACGCTTCCGCCACCGTTGCCCTGCTTGCCCGAAGTGTCTACGGCTTCGAATACTCCATCAGGATCCACGGTAGCGACGAATTCTACGGTGTTGCCCACTATCGTTTGCCGCAGAAGGTCTCCGGCGCCTTGTTCGCGTGCTGCATCGGTTGGCAATGCCGCAGCCAGGTGATGAAAGCAACTCCGCCGGAGGAATGGGAAAAGCTCGATGTCTGCCGGCTGGGTGTCGATCCCAATCTGTTCCGGGGAAGGGAGGGCGCGGCCCCTCGGGGCACGTTCGAGATCCTCTGCGTCGCACGGCTCGTCCCCGCAAAAGGGCAAAGCATCCTTCTGGCCGCAGCGGCAAAGTTGATCGAGCGCGGCCGGAAAATTCACGTGAGTCTGGTAGGCGATGGCCCCGGGCGCGCTATGTTCGAGGCTTTGACGGCAAGGTTGCAGATCGGCGGGCACGTCACGTTTCACGGGTCGATCACGCAGGATCGGATCCGCGAGTATCTGGAACGCGCCGATGTCTTCGTGCTGCCCAGTTTCGCCGAGGGAATTCCTGTGACCCTGATGGAGGCGATGGCGATGGAGATTCCTTGTGTAAGCACGCTCGTCGGCGGCATCCCGGAGTTGATTCAGTCGGGCGTCAACGGCATCCTGGTGCCGCCCTCCGATCCGGACGGGCTGGCGGACGCCATTGCCAATCTCATGACGGATCCGGCGTTGCGCGCGCGTCTGGGTAGGGAAGGGCGATGTACCGTTGTCTCGTCCTACAACCTACGGAAGAATGTGGAGGAACTGGCGGCGATTTTCGACCGGCGCCTTTCGGCCGGCACGCGGCAGTAGACTGTCCGTTTTTCGACGTGTAGAAGCGCTCGGTCAGTGCGGCTCGCCGTCCGTCGCCGCCCACTTGGTCAGTAGTTCGCGATTGGCTTGGCTTTCCGCCAGGCGAAGGAATCCGTCCATGCCAACCTGGATCCTCCGGTCCCTATCGAGTTGACCGAAAGCCGCCGGCAGGTCAGACCAGTGGATCCGACGGTCATCCCCTTCCACCCATCGCCAGCGGGCTTCCGGCCGGTTGGCCAGCAAACGCTCGGACACCCACACCTCCCTGTCTTGCGCCCACTGCGCTAGTGTGCTCTCCGCAAAGACCGTTCGCCACTGGGCGGTTCGCCGGTTGGCAATGGTGACCGCGTCCTGGACGCGGAAAGCGAGCCTTGCCAGACTGTTGTCCAGCGGGTGGGTGGTGGAGGCGAGAATCATCTCATCCGTGTATGTTACTACGAAGACGAGTGCTTCAGGTTGAACGTTGTTATTCAGCGCTTGTATTCTAAGTTTCGCCTCTGCTACGCGAGGATCTCCAGAGATCTGGCTATTCGCCGTCAAGTTGTACACTGTGTAACCAACTAAGAGGAGGGCTACTAGCCCAGACGGAATGGCGTGGGAGGAAGCCTTGTCCAGGACAACGGCAACTGCGAGATATGCAAACGGAAACACCGGAAGGAAGCGCTCGGGAGAGCTTGGTTCGAATACCGTGATGGAGAAAAGAAGTAAAGGAAGACCGCCAGCAACCAGTATGAACAGTACTACGCGGTGCTCTCTCCAAAGGATCAAAAGTGCGGCACCAATTCCAAGATAAAATGCCGCGAGTTTAAGGCCCAGTGTGAACATCAGCGTCGAGACGTGGACTGGATTATAGGGATCGCGAAAAAGCCAGCGCTTCAACAAAACGGTTTCATCGCCAAAGTCCCAAACGGCGCGAGGCAGGCCGGTCACAGCTCGCATCGCGGTCGCCGACTGTGACCAGCCGTTATCCGATTCTCGTACCCATTGGGGCAGTTGGCTCACGTTCCGGATGCCGTTTGCGGCGGCACCAGTGGCAAAGAGAAAGAATGCCGATACGGCAACCGACACCAAAAACGTAAAGATCAGTCGGCGCCGGCACACACTCCCATCGATCACCGCTGCCACCGCTGCCGAGTCTTTTGGAGGCCAACGATACAACACAGCCAGCATTCCAAGTCCGGTAAAGCTGTAGGGGAACCAGAGAGCGCACGCTACCGCGAACGAAACTCCAGCAAGGAGAGCGTGCCCGTGTCCGCCCCCAGGGAGCCTGACGGCTGTCGTCAGCAATAAGAGTGTTATTATCGAAAACACCAGTGCCGGGATGTAAGGTGCACCAGAGTGGCAGTAATTGAGATAGGCAGCAGAGCAACTCATTGCGAACACGGCCGCCCACGCGACCTTTGCACGGACCACTTTCCGGAGTAGGAGCATCAGGAGCAAGAGGGCCGCGGCGGAACAGACGACATTCGTCTGGATGAGAAAGCGATCCACGGTCTGAGCGGGGTCATCGCCGAATGATTGTGCGTACCAGTGACCGCAAAACAAATAGCCAACGAATCCCCAGGGGCGCCACAGGAGATGACCAAACTCCCAGAACTGCGCCTCGCGCCCCTCCGCGTGGTCGATTACCTCACGCGCATAGCGAGTCGTGTCGCCGATGTAGCCTGGCGAAGTCATGAGATAGCATGCCATGAAAGAAAGGAGGAGTGTCAGGTAGGCTGTTTTTCTCATGGCCTGAATTGTGACGAACCGCGCGCACACCTAGAGTCAAGGTATGTCCAGCCTCATCGAAGTCGTCCTATCGAGTGTAACACGGGCTCGGCCAGAGGCGCTGGGACACTCTTGTCTCATGCCAACGGCAAGCGCCGCAGGGTCTACCCCCGCTGGGCCACGCCGTTCGAACTCCTGCAGGAGTCGCTGCACTGCGCAGCTTGCCTGCGGCCCGCGGTCACCTTAGCGGAACTACAGGCGCTGGCCGGCTCTCAATCCGACACCGAAGCCGCGCTGGCCATGCAGCAGGCCAAGCGCAAACTGCTCGGCCGTTTGAAAGGCAAACAAACTGCATGAACCCTCCTGGCGCGGCGCCTTCCGCTGGTCGGCGGTCGGCAGCACACTCCGATCGGGAGAAAAACAAACAAACCCCTTCTTAGATGGAAAACCCCTCGGCCCCGAAGCTCTCCGAATACCCTCAGAAAGGAACCTCGGCTCCGCCCCTACCTCAGCCTCCGTTCAGGCTCATCCTTCGATGAGAAAATGCTGATCGGCACGGTGCACTACGGCCCGCATGCTTGGACAATCCCCCGGTTATGTGGTTATCGTGGGGGTGGAACCCGTCGAGGTTCTCACCGGCATCGGTTCATCGCATCCCGGCGAACCGCCCGGCCGCGCAGTAAGCGCAGGAGTGGACACCATGTGCCTGGCAGTTCCAGGTAAGATCATCGACACCGAGGAGATGGACGGCATCCGGCTGGGCCGCGTCCAATTCGGCGGCATCACCCGCCAGGCCTGCCTGGATTTCGTCCCCGAAGCCCAAATCGGCGATTACGTGATGGTCCACGTGGGCTTCGCCATCAGCCGGGTGGACGAGGACGAGGCCCACCGCACGCTTGAACTGCTCCGGTCCTTGGATCTGCTCGCCGGGGAACTCGGACCGCCGCCGGAGACCCCGTGAAGTACATCGACGAGTATCGCGAGGAGGGCATCGCCCGGTCGCTGGCCGCGCGGATCGCGCGCCGCGCCACCCGCCCCTGGTGCCTCATGGAAATCTGCGGCGGCCAGACCCACACCATCATGCGCTATGGCCTGGACGACCTGCTGCCGGCAGGACTTCGCCTGGTGCATGGCCCCGGCTGCCCGGTCTGCGTGACCCCGCTGGAAACGGTGGATAGGGCCATCGAGATCGCCTCGCGCCCGGACGTGACCTTCGTCTCTTACGGCGACATGCTGCGCGTGCCCGGCTCGAAGCTCGACCTGTTCCGCGTGAAGGCGGCCGGCGGCGACGTGCGCGTAGTCTACTCCCCGATGGACGCGCTGGCGCTGGCCCGCGCCCGCCGCGGGCGCAAAGTAGTGTTCTTCGGCATCGGTTTCGAGACCACGGCGCCGGCCAACGCCATGGCCGTCTTTCAGGCGCGCCGCGAAGGGCTGGACAACTTTTCCATGCTGGTGTCGCACGTGCTTGTGCCGCCGGCGATCCGCATGCTGCTCTCTTCGCCGCGCAACCTGGTCCAGGGTTTCATCGCGCCCGGACACGTCTGCACCGTCGTGGGCTGGGAAGAGTACGAAGCGCTGGCGCGCGATTTCCGCGTGCCCATCGTGGTCGCCGGATTCGAGCCCGCCGACCTGCTGGAATCGGTCCTGATGCTGGTGGCGCAACTGGAAGAAGTCCGCACCGAGGTCGAAAACCAGTACGCGCGCAGCGTGCGCCGCGAGGGCAACGTCGCGGCGAAGGACATGATCGGGCGCGTCTTCGAAGTCTGCGACCGCAAGTGGCGCGGCATCGGCACGATCCCCGGCAGCGGCCTGCGCCTGCGCCAGGAATTCGCCGCGCACGACGCGGAGAAACTCTTCGGCGTCGGCGGCATCTCGGCTGAAGAGCCGCCGGAGTGCATCAGCGCCGAAGTGTTGCAGGGCCTGAAGCGCCCCACCGATTGCCCCGTGTTCGGACTCGCCTGCACGCCGGAGCACCCCATGGGCGCGCCCATGGTCTCCAGCGAAGGCGCCTGCGCGGCGTATTACCAATACCGCCGCCACTCGATCCCGCGGGAGAAGGAAGCCTAGATGGCCGACGATCCCAGACCCTTCGATAGCTGGACCTGCCCGGCGCCGCTCTCCGGCGGCGGACAAGTGCTGCTCGGCCATGGCAGCGGCGGCAAACTCTCCGCGGACCTGGTACGCGATCTGTTCCTGCCCGCCTTCCACAATCCCGCGCTGGCCCGCATGGACGACCAGGCCATCCTCGCCATCAATGGTCTGCGCCTGGCCTTCACCACCGATTCCTTCGTGGTCAAACCGCTGTTCTTCCCCGGCGGCGACATCGGCTCGCTGGCTGTCCACGGCACCGTGAACGATCTGGCGATGGGCGGCGCGCAGCCGCTGTTTTTGAGCGCGGCCTTCATCATCGAAGAGGGCCTGCCCATGGAGACACTCGAGCGCATCGTCGCCTCGCTGCGAAGGGCCGCCGCCGATGCCGGCGTGCAGGTGGTCACCGGCGATACCAAGGTGGTGGAAAAGGGAAGCGGCGACGGCATCTTCATCAACACGTCCGGCATCGGCGTGGTGCCGGACGGCGTGGCTCTCTCGGCCGATCAGGCTCGCCCGGGCGACCGCATCCTGCTCAGCGGCGCCATCGGCGATCACGGCATCGCCATCCTCGCGCAGCGCGAGGGCCTCGAATTCGAAAGCACCGTGGCCAGCGATTCCGCGGCACTGCACACGCTGGTTGCCGGTATGCTCGGCGCGAGCAAGGAAATCCGCTGCCTGCGCGATCCCACCCGCGGCGGCGTCTCCAGCGCGCTCAACGAAATCGCCGGGCAATCCGGGGTGGGCGTGGAACTCGACGAGCGCGCCATCCCGGTACGCGAAGAGGTCAGGGGCGCGTGCGAACTACTCGGCCTCGATCCCCTTTACGTCGCGAACGAAGGAAAGTTGCTGGCCATCGTCGCGCCCGAAGCGGCGGAGAGCGTACTCTCCGCCATGCGGCGTCATCCGCTGGGCGCGCAGGCGGCCATCGTCGGCAGCGTGAGCGCCGCGCATCCGCGCACGGTCACGATGCGTACCGTGGTCGGACCCACCCGCATCGTGGACATGCTGGCGGGCGACCAGTTGCCGCGGATCTGTTGACCCATGCACGAACTGTCCATCGCCGATTCGGTCCTCGAAGCCGTTCGCGCCGAAGCCGGCCGTCATCCGGGCGCGGTCCCGGTGAAGATTGGGCTACGCATCGGCGAACTCGCCG
The DNA here is from genome assembly GCA_018268835.1 of Acidobacteriota bacterium. Classification (GTDB taxonomy): domain Bacteria; phylum Acidobacteriota; class Terriglobia; order Bryobacterales; family Bryobacteraceae; genus Solibacter. The sequence continues at coordinate 19,124 of JAFDVU010000002.1, forward strand.
GCGTGGATCCCGATGCGCTCACGTTCGGCTTCCAGGCACTCACGGCGGGGACCCCATGGAACGGGCTGGCGATCGAGATCGAAAACACCCCGCGCCGCCATCGTTGCCCAACGTGCGCGACCGAGTTTCGCGTAGTGGAGTACCGCAGCGGCTGCCCCGCGTGCGGCGCCGCCCGCACCGAGTGTATCGGCGGCGACGAACTGGAACTGGCGTACGTCGAATTGGAGGAACCGTGAATCGAGTCGAAGTCGAAAAGAAAGTCCTGAGTGAGAATGATCGCATCGCCGCCGATCTGCGGCGGCGTTTCAAGGAACACGGCGTCCTCTGCCTGAACCTCATCAGCTCGCCGGGCGCCGGCAAGACCTCGCTGCTCGAGCGCACGCTCGAAGGCTTCCCTTCCGCTGAACGCGTCGCCCTGCTGACCGGCGACATACAGACAGATAACGACGCAACGCGCCTGGCGCGCGCCGGCTTCCCGGTGAAGCAGATCACCACCGGCGGCGCCTGCCACCTGGACGCGCGCATGATCGAGCGCGCGCTCGAGGGCTGGCGCCTCGAAGACCTCGACCTGCTGTTGATCGAAAACGTGGGCAACCTGGTCTGCCCCTCCAGCTACGATCTCGGCGAAGAGGCCAAGATCGTGGTGCTCAGCGTGGCCGAGGGCGAGGATAAGCCGCTCAAGTATCCGTCCATCTTCTTTAAGAGCGTGCTCCTGGTGCTCAACAAGGTGGACCTGCTGCCCTACGTGCCTTTCGATATCGCGCGAGCCCGCGAATACGCCCGCCGCGTGCATCCCGGCATGGAGATCGTGGAGGTCTCCTGCACCACCGGCCAGGGGCTGGACGACTGGCGCGCCTGGCTCGAGAAGCGCCGTGCTGCATCACGCATCAAAGTGACCGCATGACCGCTTTGGTAGCGTCGGCCTCCCGGCCGACCTTGGCTGGCGAAGACGTGCCGACCTGCGAGGACGGAGGCCCGAACGCTTGGGGTGCGCCGCCGATCGAGATCAGCATGCAATGGGAGATTGCGGTTCGATCCAAAGGTCGGCCGGAGGCCGACGTTACAACAGGCCAGGAGGCCTGCGCTACTGACCGCGCGTAAACGCATCCACGTCTCCGGCATCGTCCAGGGCATCGGCTTCCGCCCGTTCGTCTACCGACTCGCACGCCGTTGCGGACTCACCGGCTTCGTGCGCAACACCTCCGACGGAGTGGTCGCCGAAGTCGAAGGCGATCCCCCCGCGATCGAGCGCTTCCTTGCGGCGCTGGCCGGCGAGCATCCTCCCTTCGCTCACATCCACTCCACCAACGTCACCGCGATCGAGCCCGCCGGCGACCGCGACTTCACCATCGGCGAAAGCGGCGATGCCCCGGATCAGTTCGTGCTTGTCTCGCCCGACCTCGCCACCTGCGACGATTGCCGCCGCGATTTCACCAACCCGCGCGACCGCCGCTCCGGCTATCCCTTTACCAACTGCACCAATTGCGGCCCGCGCTACACCATCATCCTCGACATCCCGTACGACCGGCCCGCCACGACCATGCAGCCGTTTCGCATGTGCCCCGCATGCCGCGCCGAATACCAGGACCCCGCCGACCGCCGCTTCCACGCGCAGCCCAATGCCTGCCCCGAGTGCGGCCCCAGCCTGACGCTCGAAACCGCGGGCGAACCCCCGCTGCACGGCAACGCCGAGGTGCTGCGCGAAGCGCGCCGCCTGTTCGCCGCGGGCGCGATTGTGGCTATTCGCGGACTCGGTGGCTTCCAACTGGCCTGCGACGCCGAAAACCCCGATGCCGTCCGGCGCCTGCGCGAACGCAAGCGCCGCAGTGGCAAGCCCTTCGCCCTGATGGCGCGCGACCTCGCCGCCATCGAGCGCTTCTGCGCCGTCTCGGCAGAGGATCGCCGCGCGCTGGAAGGCGTCGCCCGGCCGATCGCGATCCTGCCGCGCCGCGCCGGCGACGGCATCCCGCACGAAGTCGCGCCCGGCAACCGCACGCTCGGCGTGATGCTGCCCTATACGCCGCTGCATCACCTGCTCTTCGAGGACGCCCCCTACCGCGTGCTGGTGATGACCAGCGGCAACCTGAGCGAGGAGCCGATCGTCACCGGCAACCGGCAGGCGCGCGAACGCCTCGCCCCGCTGTGTGAGGCCATCGTGCTCCACGATCGCGAGATCTACATGCGGGTGGACGACTCCGTGGTGCGCACCTTCGAAGGCCGCGCCCGCGTACTGCGGCGCTCGCGCGGCTACGCGCCGTACCCGGTGGACCTCGGCGCGGAAGCCGTCGAAGTGCTCGCCTGCGGCGGCGAGTTGAAGAACACCTTCTGCCTCACCAAGGGCCACCATGCGCTGCTCAGCCAGCACATCGGCGATCTGGAAAATTACGAGACTCTCGACTTCTTCCGCGAAACGCTCCACCAGATGAAGAAGCTCTTCCGCGTGGAGCCGCGGGTCGCCGCCTACGACCTGCACCCCAATTACCTCAGCACCCGCTTCGCCCTCGAACTCGACGGCGTCGCGAAGACCGCGGTGCAGCACCACCACGCACACATCGCCGCCTGCATGGCCGAGAACCACCTGCGCGATACCGTCATCGGCATCGCCTTCGACGGCACCGGCTACGGCACCGATGGCGCCGTTTGGGGGGGCGAGTTCCTGGTCGCGGACCTCACCGGCTTCGAGCGGCGTGCGCACCTGCGCTACGTGCCGCTCGCCGGTGGCGACCGGGCCATCCGCGAACCATGGCGCGCCGCCCTGGCGCACCTCACCGGCGCCTTCGGCGAAGGGACGCTGCCCGATCTCCCGCTGTGGAACGCGATCCCGCCGAAAAAAGTGGACCTGGTCCGCACCATGCTCCGCCGGAGCGTCAATACGGTGCCCACGTCCTCCTGCGGACGCCTCTTCGATGCCGTGGCCTCGCTGCTCGGCCTGCGCCACGAAGTCACCTACGAAGGCCAGGCGGCAATCGAACTCGAAGCCATCGCCGCCGCCGGTATCGCGGGCTCCTATCCCTTCGACATCGCGGAGACCGCCCCGTGGCAGATCGATCCGTGCGCCACGATTCGGGCGATCGTGGCGGCGCTCGGCCGCGGCGACCCGGCGGCAGCGATCTCCGCGCGCTTCCACAATACCGTCGCCGCGATGATCCTCGAAGTCGCCCTCCGCGTGCGCGCCGCCGAGCGCCTGAACCGGGTATGCCTGAGTGGCGGCACCTTCCAGAACGTCTACCTGCTCACCCGCGCGCTCGAGGGACTGCGCAGCGCGGGCTTCGATGTCTATTTGCACTCGCAGGTGCCGCCCAACGACGGCGGTCTCTCGCTCGGCCAGGCGGCCATCGCCAACGCCCGCTACTGTCCGTGAGTGACTCGCGGCCAGATCGTGAAGTCGCGCAGATACACGCGCTCGGGCTTGCCGTGCATCGCTTCGAGCGCCGCCTGCAGTTCCAGCAGATTGCCGCGCGAAAGGGCCAGCGGGTGCTCGTGCGGCTGATAGCGCGTCCCGATCGGATAATCCACAAACGGCGTGTCCGATTGTTCGATGTGGCAGCCCACAACGTGCGCCACGGGCCGCGTCGCGGTGAACTCCACCAGGCGCCGCGTGCTCGCCAGATACGCCTCGAAATCGGTCACGTATAGCCGCCCCGGATACAGATGATCGCCCGTATGCAGGATGCCGGTGGGGCGGTCGTAATAGGCCACGTGCGCCGCCTGGTGTCCGGGGATCGGGATCACGTCCACGACGCGACCGCCCAGGTCGAGCGCGCCGATCGACTCCGGCCACTTCGCGATGCCGAACGCCGCGCTCTCCGCTTCCACCGTCGCCGGCACCACCGTGGTACCGGGTTCGCCGGCGAAGCCCCGATCGCCCGCGGTGTGATCGCCGTGCGCGTGGGTGTGTACCACGAGCAGCGGGATGCGCTCGCGCTTTTCACGCGCCAGCCAGTTCGCGATCAACTTGCGCGTCACCGCGGCTGCATCGCTCGCTCCCGCGCCGGTATCGATCAGCAGCGCTTTCTCACTTCCGAACAGCAGGTACAGGAACGGCTTCTCGTAGTGCGTGCAGCCGCTCTCCCGCAGGATGTAGAGGTTGGGATTGTATTCGTGAATCTGCCAGTCCGGGACCTCCATGCAGTTCGGACCGCCGGTGATCCAGGCAGACGGAAAGGTGCCCTGCTCGACGGCCGGTTGGGCGGAGAGCAGGGCTGCGAAACAGACCAGGACCGAAAGCCTGATCACGCTCTAAAACTCGTAGCGCAGCGCGAACTGCATCACGCGCGCCGGAGCCGTTGCGGTCAGTTCTCCGAACGTCGCCGGGTTGGCCAGGCTGAGGTTCGGCGTCATGAAGTTGACGTGGTTGAAGGCATTGAACGCCTCGCCGCGCAACATCAGGCGGTGCCCTTCGAACGGCATTTTGAAGCTCTTGCTCAAGGATGCGTCGAAGTTCACCGAGCCCGGCACGCGCACTATGCCGCGCGTCCCCACAGTCCCCGGATCCTGCCCGGTGAACGAATTCACCGCGCCGGTCATCTGGAAGATGCTCGGGATGCCATTCTGGTCGCTGAAGACGTGGTTCGCGGGCAGCGTGGCTCCCGGCTTGAGGATCGCGATCGCCGAACTCAGGTAGTTGGTCGGATAGATGCCCGAGTTGAGAATGTTGGCCGGAGTGCCGGTTTGCAGCGTACCGAGGAAACCGATCTGCCAGCCGCCCGCCACCGCATCCAGCCACTTGGGCGCGGACTTCAAGAACCGCTTGTTGCGCCCGAACGGCAGTTCGACCACCGCGTTGGTTGTCACGCTGTGGCGGATATCGAAATCGCTGGGACCGCGGTAGCCGTTGGGATTGAACGCATCCTGAACCCCGGCGCCGCCGCTCTCCGAACCCGACACGTTGTCCATCGAGTGGCTCCACGTGTAGTTGAAGTCGAAGCCCCAGCCGTTGGATACCGGCCGGCGCAGCACCAGTTGCAGCCCGTTGTAGCCGCTTCTGCCGGCGTTGGTCCAGGTGACCATACCCGCCGCCTGATTGGCGAAGAACGTGTTGCATCCGAACACGCTGATGCAGCTCCCGTTGGTCTGGCGCAGGCGGTCCATGTCGTTCAGCGCATCCAGGTCGCTGCCCGCGTAGGTACCGTAGACCGTGTAGAAGTAGTTGGCCGAGGCGCTCCCCGCGAACTTGTAGTTCTTCGCGCCGGGGAAGAGATTCTCGAAGAAGCCGATCTGCGGAATGAGGTTCGGATTGGCCTTCACCATCGCCGGCGTCACGCCGCTATCGTAGATGCGTTTCAGCGTGGTGCTGGCCTGCGACCAGGTCTGGCCACTCTTCGTATCCCTGAAGAGCGTGAGCGGCTGGCCGTAATCCTGCTGCATCAGGCCCTTGTGGCTCAGGCGCCCGATGTAGCCCACTTCGAGCGTCATGCTCTTGGGGAGCGGACGGTCGTAGCTGAAGTTCAAGAGGTATTCGTAAGGGGCTTTCAGGTCGCTGGCCACGGCGGTGAACGAACTGAAGCCGCCCACCACCAGCGGCGGCGTGTACGGGAAGCCACCGGAGGGCGCCGCGGGCAGCGCGGGCAGCGCGCCGCCGGTGTAGCGGAACCCGGTGGTGAAGTCCGTGTTGAGCGGTTGCGAAACCTGTGACGCCAGCCCCGGCGATCCGGACGTGGCGAACGCGTTCGCCATGCTGTTGCCGTAGTGATCGTAGATCACGCCGGCTCCGGCGCGGATCACGCTGCCCTTGCCGAGCAGGTGACTGAACGCATCGTCGGCGTCCGGCGACCACGCCACCGAAAGGCGCGGCGCGAAATTGTTATTGTCGCGCGGGAACCAGCCCGGACCATGGTTGACCGGACCGCCCAGGTTGTAGGTGATGGTCGAGTCCGGCAGCGCGTATCCGGGGATGCCCACCGCCTGCCCGCCCACGCGGTCGGCGAAGTACTGGCTGATCGAAACCGTCGGCACCACCTGCACGCCGTTGCGCTCGTAGGGCACCTGGTCGAGCGAATATCGCACACCGTAAGTAACGGTGAGGTTGCGCGTCCACTTGAAGGTGTCCTGCGCGTAGAACTCGTACTCCTGCGTGCCGAAGCTTTTCACCACGCCGTTGCCGAAAGGAATCGCCTTGCCGTCCGCGCCGAAGTTGTAAGTGGCGCCGTACTGGTTGATGATGCCGAACAGCGGCCCCAGGGCGTTGGTCACGTTGGTGCCGCTGGAGAGCTTGACGTCGGCGCCGTAGCGCGACTGCACCAGCGACAGCACATTGGCCGTGATATCGCCGCCCAGCCCCAGCAGGGTGTTGCGGCTGAAGCTGTAGTTGGGCAGGTTGTTGAACGCGGTGCGGTCGTTTTCGATGATCCGGACGTTGGTGCCGAACTGCACCGTGTGCCGTCCCTTGGTCCAGGTGAGGTCGTCGGTGAGGTTGGTCACCGGCGAGACCCTCTGCGAAGCGCGCGGCGCCGGCGTGAGCGCGGCGAAGTAGAACGTCGGGATAACGGTGGAATTGCCCGTTGTGGCCAGGCCCAGCCGCGTGTAGCCGTAACCGGCCACGTTCACCAGGTGCGGCGTGATCACCGCCGTGTAGCGCGCCGCGAAGCCGCGGGAGTTGTCCAGAGTCTTGGCCACCGCGCCCTGCCCGGGGAACTGAGCCAGGGTGGAATCGTTGCTGTTGCCGGCCAGCGTGCCGCGCAGCATCAGGGTGTGCCTGCCGGCGGAGTCGAGGTTGAAATCCATGCGCGCCACGTACGCGCGGTTGTTCAGGCTCTGCGGCGCGTTGAAGCGCAGCACGTTGAAGTTCAGCCCCAGGTCCGGTGACGAACGCGGATCGTTGCCCGCCGGGTACTGCTTGAACAGGTTCATCATGTAGTTGTTGATGCCCTGATGCTGCGGATCCACGGCCAGGACGTCGGCCGCGCTGAGATCGGCCACCGTGCCGTTGCTCAGCGCCACCTTCACGATGCCCTGCTTGTACGTCTCACTGGGCACCGTGCGCGTAACGGCACTGCCGGAACGGTCCTTGCGGTCCTCCCAGTTGAAGAAGAAGAAGGCGCGATTCTTGATGATGCGCCCGCCCACCGACGCGCCGTACTGGTTGCGCACCAGCGGCGTGCGCGCCACGCCGGCGCGGTTGTTGAACCAGCTATTAGCGGCGGTGTAGGTGTTGCGCATGAATTCGTAGAGCGATCCGTGGAACTGGTTGGAGCCGCCCTTGGTCACCAGCGACACCTGGCCGCCGGCGCTGCGCCCCTGGTCGGCGCCCAGGCCGGCCACCGTGGTGCGGAACTCCTGCACCGAATCGAGCGGCACGGGCAGCACGGCGCTGAAGCCGGCCACGCCCTCCTGGTCGTTCACGTCCACGCCGTCCAGCGTGACGTTGTTCTGGTCGGGACGCGCGCCCAGCACCTGGCCGGTAGGCGCGACGCCGGGCTGCAGGCTGAGTAGCGCCACTACGTTACGCGTTTGCAGCGGAATGGTTTTGATCTGCGTCTCCGTGAACGGATTGCCCACGCTCGCGTTCTGCGTGTTGATGGCCGAAGCCTCCGCGGTGACGTTGACGGTCTGGGTGACCTCTCCGACCTCCATTTTGATATCGAGCGTCGCCGGTGTATCGATCTGTAACCGGACCTGCGCGGCGAACGTGTGGAAACCTGGCCGCTCGGCCGTTATTTTGTAAGACCCCGGCGGGACCTGGGGGAAGCTATACCCGCCCGCGGCGTCGCTGACGGTTTTGCGCGCCGCCGAGGTGCTGACGTTGGTCAGCGTGACCACGGCGTCCGGAATGACGCCGGATTGAGTGTCCGTTACGACTCCCTGCAAAGAGCTGGTCTGCGCCGCCAGCGGGAGCGCGCAGAAGACGAGCGTTGTGAGAAAACGAGACAACAATTGACCCTCCTACACAGGTTGATTTCGGCTTGGTGTCTCGGACGGGGAAGGCGCTCCGACTTGGAGCGAAAAGACCCAATTTGTTGAAGGATAAGTTAGAGTTGGGTGGTGGGTCAAATCAAAATCTTAGATGCGGGAGATAAGTGGGCCGGAAATCCGAAAGCCCGATATCCGCGCGCGTCACCGCCGCGCGGGCACGGCTCTACAACGTGCTGAAACCACGAGACGGCGCACCTGAGTCAGCCGTGTTTTGACGCTACTTTCGCGGGCCGCTATGCGATCAGATCGTGGAGGACGTTGCCGGCCACGTCGGTCAGCCGGAAATCCCGTCCGCTGTACCGGTAAGTCAACTTAGTGTGGTCAATGCCGAAGAGATAGAGAATCGTGGCGTGGATATCGTGTACGTGCACCGGCTTTTCGATCGCCTTGAAGCCGAAATCGTCGGTGGCGCCGTAGATTGTCCCCCCTTTGACCGCGCCGCCGGCCAGCCACATGGTGAAGCCGAACGGGTTGTGGTCGCGCCCGCGCTTGACGCTGGCATTCGCCGCCCCGCCCACCTCGCGCACCGGTGTACGCCCGAATTCCGAGCCGCAGACCACCAGCGTGTCCTTCCACAGCCCGCGCGACTTCAGATCCTTGATCACCGCCGCGAACGCCTGGTCGGACGCCCTGGCGTTGACCTTGTGGGCGAAGATGTCGGCGTGCGCGTCCCACGGGTCGCCCTTCGAATAGTAGACCTGGGTCATGCGCACACCCTTTTCTGCCAGCCGCACCGCCATCAGGCTGCCGCGCGCCACCGGTCCCGGGCCGTAGAGATCCAGCGTGGCCTGCGACTCCTTCCGCACGTCGAACACGTCCGGCGCTTCGGTCTGCATGCGGTAGGCGGTCTCCATGCTCTTGAGCACTGCCTCCACCCCCTGGTCCGCCCCGGTCTCTTCCTTGCGGATGCCTTCCAGTTTCTGCAGCAGGTCCATTTCCCGCGTCTGCTGCACCAGGGTGAACTTGGGGTTGTTCACGTAGCTGATCAGCTTCCTGGGATCGAAGCTCTTCTCGATTGTGACCTTCTTCTTGTCCTTGCCATCCTTCGACATGCCGGCGGGCGCCATGTCCTCGCCCGTCATTTCGCCGTCCATGCCCTCGCCATCGGCCGCGGTCTCCACACGGTTCGAAATGTAAGTGCCCTGGTGGATGGCGGGTAGAAAGCCGTTGCTCCACAAGGGGGGCCCCACGGTGGTGGGCACATCCGGACAAAGCACGACGAAGCCGGGCAGGTTCTGGTTCTCCGTGCCCAGCCCGTAGGTAAGCCACGCGCCGATGGATGGGCGGCCCGCCTGGTTGGCGCCGGTGTTCATCATCAGGCACGAGGGTTCGTGATTGGGGATCTCGGTGTAGACGCTGCGGACCCAGCACACGTCGTCGGCCACGCCGCCCAGGTTCGGCCACAACTCGCTCAAGTCCATCCCGCACTGCCCGTACTTTTTGAATTCGAACGGCGACTTCATCAGCTCGCCGGTACGGCGCTCGGTCTTGATTGTGCCGCCGGGCAGCGGCTTTCCATCGTACTTGCTCAGCATCGGCTTGGGGTCGAAGCTGTCGATGGCGGAGCAGCCGCCGTTCATGAACAGGAAGATGACCCGCTTGACGCGCCGCGGATGGTCCAGGTGCGCGGCGCCCGGGTTGCCGCCGCCGTCCGCGCTCACGCCCGCGCGCGCCAGCGAGTCCCCCAACATACCGGCGAACGCCATCATGCCGAAGCCGTTGCCGATGCGGCGCAGCGCCTCGCGCCGCGTCGATGGATTCCCGGATTTGTGTGTCATAAGAGTCCCCTTGTGTTTCCCGTAATGAATCTCAATCGATGAACAGAAATTCGCTGGAGCTGAGCAGCACCTTGGCGTACCGGCCCCACGCGGTGGGTTCGTATTTCACGGGCGGAGGACCCGCCGGTGCCGCGCCGCGGCGTCCGCCGAATCCACCGGCTCCGAATACGCCGCCCATCATTCCCATGCCCATGCCCCCGGCGTCCGCGTTGGCGCCCGCGCCGCCTTCGGCCGCTGCCGGATCGGGCTTGGCCGCGTCGCTGACGGCCGGCCTCATGCCGGCCCCGCCGCGCCCGGCGCCGGGATCGGCGGGCTTGTTCTTGTTTTCCTCGTACTCCTTCATCGGCTCCGAGCGCAGGTAATCCAGCCCCAGCTTGATCTCCTGCTCGCTCGGATCGCGGCCGTAGACCAGTTGGTAAACCTTGCGGATGCGCGCGCGGTTATCCGGCTCGCCGGCCACGCGGCGCGCCAGCGCTTCGGCTTCCACCTGCATGAAGTCGCTGTTCATGAGGAACAGCCTCTGCAGCGGAACCGTGGTGGTGTACCGCTTCTCGGCGCTGATGTTGGGCGCCGGAAAATCGAAGAGTTGCAGGTATTCGTCGAGCTTGTAGCGGCTGACCTTGCCGTACACCGTGCGGCGCGTGAAGGACGGGGTCAGGTCGCGCGACGGTCCGCCGGGCATCTCGTCGAGGTTGCCCGCGACCTTGAGCACGGCGTCTCGCAACTGCTCGGCCTCCATGCGGCGGCGCGTGAAGTGCCAGTAGAACCGGTTGCCGGAGTCCTTGGCGGCGTCAGAGGCGTCGTCCTCGGCGCTCAACTGATACACCGCGCTCAGCATGATCTCGCGGTGCAGTTTCTTGAAGGACATTCCGTTCTTCACGAAGCTGCCGGCCAGGTACTCGAGCAACTCGGGATTGGTGGGACGTTCCCCGGTGGTGCCGAAATTACTCGGCGAATCCACGATCCCGGTGCCGAAGTGCCACTTCCAGATGCGGTTCACGATGACCCGCGTGGTGATCGGCTGCTTGAGGATGTCGTCGGCCAGTTCCAGCCGGCCGCTGCCCTTCTTAAAGGGCTGAGGGTCGCCCTCGGAGAGGATGCTGAGAAAGTGCCGCGGGACCTCGGGGCCGAGGTTCTGCGGATTGCCGCGCAGGGCCAGTTGCAGGTCCACCGGATTCTCCGCGTCGCACACGCCGTGGATGTAGGTGTAACCCGGCTCGATCTTCTTGCGCGCGGCGTCGATATCGTTGCGCAGTGCGGTCAGCTTGGCCTGCGCTTCGGCGCCGCTGCGGCTCTCCAGCCCCCAGCCGCGGAACAGCAGCACGCCCGGCTTGCCCGCGCGCGTGCCCATCGCCATCATCAGGACCGGGTCTTCGTTGTCGCGCAGTTCGCGCTGGAACATTTCGATCCAGAAGTTGTTGTCCTCCTCGGAGAGGTTCTTCAGGCGCAGCCCGCAGTTCTGGCAGAAGTCGTCGTTGGTGATGAACTCGTTGGGCTCGTTTGCGCGCTTCTTCTTCCGGGTGCCGGTGATGGATTTGTCGATGATGATCTCGTTCTCTTCGTTGAGTTCGTTGTGCGCCAGCATCACCCGCACTACGTTCTCCTGGAATTCATCGGCCAGTTTCTTGGCCTCGGCGTTGCCGCCTGCCCCGCCGCCGCGCCGTCCGCCGCCGGCGAGCGCGCCCACGATCCCGCCGGGCGCTCCGGCCTCGGGCTTGGCAGCCTCTGCGTCCGCCGGAGTCACGCCACCGCGTCCCCCGCGGCCTCCGCCCGGAGCGCTCGCGCGCTTGATCATGGCCTGCCACGCGTCTTTGTAGTGGTACTTGTCCGTGGACTTGCCCATGTAGGCGATCCAGCGGTCGAGCAATTCGTAATCCAGCTTGCGATTCTCCACCACCGTCTCTTTATCGTGCTTCTGCGCGACTACTTCGTAGACCGCCTCCAGATAGGCCGAAGTCTTCAGCGCGAGAGCTTGAGACATCTCGTTGCTCAGGTTCGTCTGCATCGCCTGCAGAATCTTCTGCTTCTGCTCGATCTCGTCTTCCACTTTGGTCTGCTCTTCGATTACGGCCTTGGGCGCCTGGGGATAGCGGTGGTAGATGGTGTTCAGGAAGACGCCGGCGAGCGCGTAGTAATCGGTCTGCGGGATGGGATCGTACTTGTGGTCGTGACAGCGGGCGCAGGCCACGGTCAGGCCGAGGAACCCGCGAGTGACCACGTCCACGCGGTCGTGGCGCTCGTCGGCGTGAGTGACTTCCACCGCGCCGTTGTCGTAATACCACGGGCCGAGCCCTAGGAATCCGGTCGCCGGCAGCGTCCGGTAGCGCGACTTCGCGTCCAGCAGGTCGCCCGCGAGTTGATCCCGGACGAAGGCGTCATACGGCATGTCGTCGTTGACGGCCTGGATCACCCAGTCGCGGTAGAGGTAGGCGTTCGGGTACGGGTGGTAGCCGCGCGGATTCGGGTTCAGGCTGCGGTAGTCGTCCTCGCCGTAGCGAGCCACGTCCAGCCAAAGGCGCCCCCAGCGCTCGCCATAATGCGGTGAAGCGAGAAGACGGTCCACCACCTTGGCGAAGGCATCGGGGGAGGTGTCTTTTTCGAAGGCGGCGGTCTCTTCCGCCGTGGGCGGCAACCCGGTGAGATCGAAATACGCGCGTCGGATCAGGTCGCGCCGGTTCGCCGGCTTTACCGGCTTGAGCCCTTCGTGTTCCATTTGTGCCAGCACGAAGCGGTCGATATCGGTCTTGGCCCAACGCGCGTCCTTGACTGTGGGTGGGGCCGGATTCTTGAGCGGCAAAAGCGACCAGAACTTGCGGCGCTCCGGGGCGATGACGTATTTGCCCGCGCTCTGCGCCGGCGCGTTCGCGGCGGCGGTCTTCGGCCACACGGCGCCGGCTTTAACCCATGCGGCCAGGGCATCCACCTGGTCTTTGCTGAGTTTGCCGCCCATCGGCATTTTGAGCGAGCCGGTCTGCTGCACGGCGGTGACGAGCAGGCTCTTATCGGGATCGCCGGGCACAATCGCGGGGCCGCTCTTGCCACCCTTCAGCATGTCTTCGCGGCTGTCCAGCCGCAGTCCACCGAGCTTGGAATCGGTGTGGCAACTGTAGCAACTGGTGGCCAGGATGGGCCGGATCCTACTTTCGAAGTAGTCCGGAGACGCGGCCGGATTCTGCCCGTGCAGCGCAGGAAGTATGGCGAGGGAAAGAGATAGCCCGGTTAAGCGCAGGTAAATAACAGACATATCGGCATCGATCCAGTAACCCTAAGTGCAACGCTACAGGGGGTACGATGCCTGACGAGGGCAGACAGTGGTCCGGCAAGGGCCGCTGAAACTCTTGTCCGCAATTCTAGCATTGGCGCGCGCGATGTCAAGTGCGGAAAGCACCGAGTGCCTGCTGGCGCGCTCCTGCAAAGAGGTCCCGCAGACCCTCGGCGGAAGATGAAACGCGCACCGTGGGGGAGTGTCGCGGAGCGTGATTGCGGGTCAAGATCCCGGTTGACTCTGCTATACTGACCAAAACTCAGAGGCTGCGCTGCCTCCCTCCGTCCTGTCCCACGGAATTCTTATTCCCGACCAATAGGTGAAATCGATATGCGAAAGCTGACGGCACTCGGCCTCCTGTTTGTTGCCGCCTGCGCGGCGGGAGGGGAGCGGAAAGAACCCAATGGATCGTCCACGGCGCGACCCGCCGGTGGCGTTCGCACGCCCGGTATCCAGATCCCGTTTGCGTCTCTCCAGAGCGATCTGACTTTCGAGATGGACGCTCCCGCAAAGTGGATCGCGGTGACCGATGCGCTGTGGCTCCCGGCAAAGGATTCGCTACTGCGCATCGACCCGAAGTCCAAAGAGAGCAAATTCGGCGACCCGGTCACCGGACTCAACCAGCCCTGCGCCGGCGTGGTGAGCGCCTTCAAGAGCCTGTGGGCGCCGGATTGCGGCAGCGGCGGAATCGCGCGCATCGACCCGAAGTCCGGCAAGGTGACCGCCATGCTGGCTTTCGGCGCTTACGCCGCGCGCCCCGGCATCGCGGCCGATTCCGACAGTGTGTGGGTGCTGGCGGACGACCGCGGCACGCTGGTACGCATCGATCCCGCGCAGAACCTGGTGGTGGCCGGCCTGCGCGTCTCCCCCGACTGCGGCTCGTTGCTGAACGCGGCATCCGCGCTGTGGATGGCCTGCCCGGCGGAGAACAAGATCGTTCGCATCGATCCGGAAACAAACGTCGCGACGAAGACCATCGATGTCTCCGCGCGGCCATCGGCGCTGGTCTTCGGCGAAGATGCCCTCTGGGTGCTGTGCGAGAAGGAGGGCAAGATCGACCGCGTGGATCCCAAGACCGGCAAGGTCACCCACACGATCGAACTCGGCGCGCCCGCTGCGGGCGGCAGCCTCGCCATCGGCGAAGGGTCGCTGTGGGTGAGCATGCCCGGATTCCCGATCACCCGCATCGATCCCGCAAGCGAAGCCGTGGTGCAGCAGTTCTTTGGTGCGGGCGCCGGCGCGATTCAGGCAACGTCCGGTGGCGTCTGGCTGGCCGATTCCCGCACCGGCAAACTGCGCGAGTTCGACCCCAGGCGGATCGCCGCGACCCTGGCCGAGTAACCCGATATGAACCGACCATTCGCATTGACTCTGCTGGCACTGAGCCTCGCCATGGTGCTGCCCTCACAGGAGAGCATGCCGGCCCCGCCGGCGCCGAAGAAGGGTGGAGCGCGTCCCCCTCGCCCCGGCGTCAGCGACCTGTCCGTAAAGCACGAGATGAGCGCCATCAGGCCGGTGGCTGTGATTCCGATCCCCGGAACGCCGGACTGGCAGGTGATGACGGAGGATTCCGTGTGGGTCGCCAACGGCCCAAAGAATTCTATCCACCGCATCGATGTGAAGACTAACCGGCAAACCCCGATCGAGGTAGGCAGACGTCCGTGCTCCGGCCTCGCCGCCGGATTCGGCAGCGTGTGGGTGCCGCTGTGCGGCGATCGCCCCGGCGCGGAGAACGGCGCAAAACCGGCGCTCGCCCGCGTGGACGCGAAGACCAACCGCGTAACGGCGACCATTCCCATCGGCCCGGCGAACAGCGAGGGCGGCATCGTGGCCGGACCCGAAGCGGTGTGGATGGTGAGCGACATCAAGGGCACGCTGGCTCGCATCGACCCGGCGACCAACACGGTCGCCGTGGAGATCGCGGTGGCGCCCGGTTCGGTGGCCGCGGTCTACGCCGACGGCGCGGTGTGGGTGAGCAGCCCGGAAAAGAGTGTCGTCACGCGCGTCGATCCCAGGACGAATACCGCCACGGACACCATTCCGGTCGGCCCCGGTCCGCGCTTCCTCACGGTGGGTGCGGGAAGCGTGTGGACGCTCAACCAGGGAGATGGGACCGTGTCGCGCGTGGATACCGCATCGCGCAAACTGGTGGCGAATATCGCCTGCGGCATCCCGGGCACGGGCGGCGAGATCGCCTTCGGCGACGGGGCGGTTTGGGCCACCGTCTTCCAGATTCCGATCACCCGCATCGACGCCGCGGCCAATCGCGTCACGGGACAGTGGGTGGGTCCGGGCGGCGACTCAATACGGGTTGCGTTCGGCTCGGTGTGGCTGAGCGACCTGCGCGGACAGGCCGTGTGGCGGATCGACCCGAAAGACATGTAGAGAAGGGGCCGGCAAGCCCCTGAGCGCAGAGTATATAATGCCAGTGGAGTTGCGCCGTGTCTGCGCGCCTGCTGGCTACGTTAAGCCTCGTGCTCGGTTGCGCGTCCGCCTGGGCGGATACGGAACTCGTGGTGTATCTCAAGACTTCTCCGGCCCAACCCGCTGTCACCGTGAACTACATGAAGCGGGAACTCGCCGCGCTCATGCTCACCGCGGGCTACCGCGTGGAGTGGGGCAAGGACAGCGACTCGCTCAACCTGGTGGTGGTCGAACTCAACGGCACCTGCGCTTTGCCCGCCGGATACTCCGGACCCATGGATCCGCCGCGGACGGCCGCGTCGCTGGCCTTCACCAGCGTGACTGACGGACAGGTGCTTCCCTTCGCCAAGGTGAACTGCGCCGCGCTCACGCGTTCGCTGGCCGGCCCGCTTTCCGGCGCCGCCGCCGCGCAGCGCGACTACTTCTATGGGCGGGCCATGGCCCGCGTCATCGCGCATGAGTTCTACCACATCCTGATGCAAACCACCGGGCACTCACGCTCCGGCGTGTCGCAGAGCTGTTTCTCACCCGCGGACCTGGTGAGCGAGCGCTTCTCCTTCGAAGGCGCGGTAGTCGCGCAGATGCGGCGTCCGCAACCCGCGCCGGCGGCGGTCTCCGACAGCGACGACGCCTCCGGCCGCTAGCCGGAATTCTCCCGTTCCCTCGCTGATTCCCTCCATAGAAAACTTTTTCGCGCGCTCCCCGACGCTCTCTGCGATACTGGCCGTGATGTCAGTCTCCGCATCGGGCCTTGGAACTCACGCAAAGATCGCACTGCGGGTCTTCCTGCGCCTGACCGCGATGGACGTTTGCTGCGGCCCTCCCTCCCTGGCCTGAAGTTCCCTTCTTAAATCGATCGACGAAAGGAATTTGGAAATGAGCGATACGCCCATTCTCTGGGAGGAGACCGTCCCGGGCGGCGCAACGTGGTCCCACGTACTCAAACGCGGCACCGCACTGCGCCTCACCGATATCGAGGGCGGCGCCAACGCCGGCGCCCTCTTCTACAACTTCGAATGTCCGGTGGAACGCTACAACATGGCGGACACCCTGAAGGCGCAGCACATCGCGCGCCTCACCTCGGGCTTCGTCCTGTACTCGGACATGGGGCGCGTGCTGTGTTCCCTCACCGCCGATAGCGTGGGCTGGCACGACCCCGTTGGCGGGTGCTCCAATGCCGCGCTCGTCGAAGCGCAGTACGGACGCGCCACCTACCAGGACTGCCGCAACGGCTATCACAAGAACGCGCTGGATGGATTCCTGGTGGAACTCGGCAAGTGGGGGCTCGGTGCGCGCGACCTGGTGTCGAACGTGAATTTCTTCAGCCGCGTGGACGTCGCCGAAGACGGCTCCATGAGCTTCCACGACGGCAACTCCAAGGCGGGCGATCATGTGGAACTGAGGGCCGAGATGAACGTGCTGGTGATCCTCAACACCTGCCAGCATCCGCTCGACCCCGGGCCCAAGTACGCGCCCAAACCGGTCCATCTCGCCCTCCGCCGCGTGCAGGCGCCCGGACCCAACGACCCCTGCCGCATTTCGCGCCCCGAGAACGCGCGCGGCTTCACCCTCACGGAGAGGTATTTCCTATGATTGCCAGTTCGATCAAGCGGGATCTCGCCCAGGCCGTTTATAACGAAATCATTCCGGCCGGCGAGCCCTGGGTCTATGAGGTGCGCCAGGGGCAGATTCTGCGCATCGTGGACCTGCACGGAAACCAGGCGGTGGACACCCTGTTTTACAACGCTCACGATTATTCAGACCGTTACAGCGCGCAGGACACCATCCGCCACCAGAAGAACCTCTATCTCACCACCGGATCCAAACTCATTTCGACGCGCGGTACCGTGCTGCTGACGATCGTCGACGACACCTGCGGACGGCACGACACCCTGGGCGGTGCCTGCGCCAACGAAAGCAACATGGTGCGCTACGCGATTGAGAAGCGTTTCATGCACGCCTGCCGCAGCAGTTTCCTCAAGGGACTGATCGATTGGGGGCGCGGCATGGAGAAGCGCGACATCACCAGCAACATCAACTTCTTCATGAACGTGCCGGTGACTCCCGAGGGGCAGCTTACCTTCGCGGACGGCATCTCCGAACCCGGTAAATACGTGGAACTGCGCGCCGAAACCGACGTCTTGTGCGCCATCAGCAACTGCCCGCAGCTCAACAATCCGTGCAATGCCTACAACCCGACTCCAATTCAGGTGTTGATCTGGGACCGCGATTGATGTTCGGCAAAGTACTCATCGCCAACCGCGGCGCCATCGCCTGCCGAATCATGCGCACGCTGCGCGGCATGGGAGTGGCCTCGGTGGCGGTGTACTCCGCGGCGGACCGCCATTCGCTGCACGTGCGCATGGCGGACGAAGCCGTGGAGATCGGTCCCGCGCCCGCGGCGCAGAGCTATCTTTCGGTGGAGGCAATTCTGCGCGTTGCCGCCGAACGCGGGGCGGAGGCGATTCATCCGGGGTACGGTTTCCTCAGCGAGAACGCCGAATTCGCCGAAGCCTGCGCGCGCGCGGGAATCGTCTTCATCGGTCCGACGCCTGAACAAATGCGGCAGTTCGGCCTCAAACACACGGCGCGCGAGATCGCCCGCGCCAACGGCGTGCCGCTGCTGCCCGGCACGGACCTGCTGAATTCGCCCGCGGAGGCCGCGGACGCGGCGCGCGCGATCGGCTACCCGGTGATGCTGAAGAGCACGGCCGGCGGCGGCGGCATCGGGATGCGACTGTGCCGCGGCGAAGCCGAGCTATCCGCGGCGTACGAAGCGGTCGAGCGGCAGAGCCGCGCGGCCTTCGGCTCCACAGGCCTGTACCTGGAGAAACTCGTCGAGCACGCGCGCCACATCGAGGTGCAGATCTTTGGCGACGGCGCGGGCAACGTGATTGCGCTCGGCGAGCGCGATTGTTCGGCGCAGCGGCGCAACCAGAAGGTGATTGAAGAAACTCCCGCCCCCGGACTCGCGGGGGCGACCCGCGCGGCGCTCTTCGATGCGGCGGTGCGACTCGGCCGCGCCGTGCGCTATCGATCCGCCGGCACGGTCGAGTTCATCTACGACGCCGGAACCGGCGCGTTCTATTTCCTGGAAGTGAACACGCGCCTGCAGGTGGAGCACGGCGTCACCGAAGAGGTCGCCGGGATTGACCTGGTGGAGTGGATGGTGCGGCAGGCGGCGGGCGAGGCCGTATTAACAGAAGTCTCCCCCTCGGGTGCGTCGA
This sequence comes from Acidobacteriota bacterium, assembly GCA_018268835.1. Taxonomy (GTDB): domain Bacteria; phylum Acidobacteriota; class Terriglobia; order Bryobacterales; family Bryobacteraceae; genus Solibacter. Next base: position 37,729 of record JAFDVU010000002.1, read on the forward strand.
TTCAAGTGCGGCTGTACGCGGAAGATCCGGCGCGCGACTTCCAGCCGAGTTCGGGAACCCTGGGCGAAGTGGCGTGGCCGGCGGACGCGCGCGTGGAAACGTGGATCGAGTCCGGCAGCGAGATTACCCCGTACTACGATCCAATGCTGGCCAAGATCATCGTGCGCGGAGCGGATCGCGCGCAGGCCCTGGCGCGCCTGCGCGAGGCCTTGGCCGGATGCCGCGTGGCGGGGATCGAAACGAACCTGGAGTACCTGCGGCAGGTGGCCGACGACGCGGCGTTCGCGCGCGGCGGCGTGACCACCTCCTTCCTGCGCACGTTACCCTATCAGCGGCGCGCGGTCGAGGTGATCGACGCCGGCGTGCAGACCACCGTGCAGGATTATCCCGGGCGGCTGGGCTACTGGCACGTGGGCGTGCCGCCATCGGGACCGATGGATGCGCTCGCCTTCCGCGCGGCCAACCGGCTGGTGGGCAATCCGGATGGGACCGCGGCTCTGGAGATCGCGGTAATGGGGCCGGCGTTGCGCTTCGCCTGCGAGGCCACGATCGCGCTCACGGGCGCGGATTTCGACGCGCGGGTCGATGGCGATCCCCTCCCGCGCTGGCGCGCCGTGACGGTGCGCGCCGGCGCGACGCTCGCGATGTCCACCGCGCAGGGCAGCGGCGCGCGCGCCTATCTGGCGATCTCGGGCGGCATCGACGTACCAGAATACCTGGGCAGCCGCGCAACCTTCATCCTCGGCAAGTTCGGAGGGCACGCCGGCCGTCCGCTGCGCGCCGGCGACGTGCTGCACCTGGCGACGCTGCACGCGCACGCGCCGGCGGCGGAGTTGACGCCACCGCGCTACACCGGGCACTGGGATATCGCGGTGCTCTACGGTCCGCACGGCGCGCCGGATTTCTTCACCGCCGAAGACATCGCGACGTTTTTCGCCGCGCGCTGGAAGGTACATCACAATTCCGACCGGACCGGCGTGCGGCTGATCGGTCCCAAGCCGGTGTGGGCGCGCAAAGACGGTGGCGAAGCGGGGCTTCACCCCTCGAACATTCACGACAACGCTTACGCGATCGGGACCGTGGACTTCACCGGCGACATGCCCGTAATCCTGGGCCCGGACGGACCCAGTCTCGGCGGCTTCGTCTGTCCGGCGACGATCGTCCACGCCGAACTCTGGAAGATGGGGCAGTTGCGCCCGGGCGACACCGTGGGGTTTCACGCGGTGACTCCGCAAACGGCGGCGGCCCTCGAAGACGAGGTCGAACGCTACCTGGCGCACGGCGGCGCGCTGCGCGGAACGGGGATAAGCCACGCGGATGCGGCACCGGCGGCGCCGGTCTTGCGCTCCGCGCCCGGCGTGGTCTGCCGCGAAGCCGGCGACCGCAACCTGCTGGTCGAGTACGGCGCGAACGTGCTCGATCTCAACCTGCGCTTCCGCGTCCACGCGCTCGAACAACTCCTGCGCGCGGCGGGACTCGCGGGCATCCTGGACCTCACGCCGGGAGTGCGGTCGCTGCAGATCCACTACGACCCGCGCCGCCTGCCGCGCGCGGAACTGCTCGTCGCGCTCGACGATTGCGAACGCCGGATACCGGACCTCGACGATATCTCCGCGCCTTCGCGCACGGTCCACCTGCCGCTCTCCTGGGAGGACCCTGCGACTCTGCTGGCGATTCGCAGGTACATGCAGTCTGTGCGGCCGGACGCTCCGTGGTGCCCGAGCAACATCGAGTTTATCCGCCGCATCAACGGGCTCGGCAGCGTGGATGAGGTCAAGCGCATCGTCTTCGACGCGTCGTACCTCGTACTCGGGCTGGGCGATGTCTATCTCGGCGCCCCCGTGGCGACGCCCGTGGATCCACGCCACCGCCTGGTCACCACCAAGTACAATCCGGCGCGCACCTGGACGCCGGAGAACGCGGTGGGCATCGGTGGCGCGTACCTGTGCGTCTACGGGATGGAAGGCCCCGGCGGGTATCAGTTCGTCGGGCGCACGGTGCAGATGTGGAACACATGGCGCGGTTCGCCGCCCTGGCTGCTCCGCTTCTTCGACCGCATCCGTTTCTACGAGGTGAGCGCGCCGGAACTGGCGGAGATCCGCGAAACATTTCCCCGCGGCGGCTACCCGCTGCGCATCGAAGAGGGTGTGTTCCGGCCGCGCGAGTACCACGCGTTCGCCGATTCGATCCGCGAGAGCGCGTCGGCGTTCAAACGCACCCAGCAGGCGGCATTCGAAGCCGAGCGCGAGCGCTGGGCCGCGGCCGGCGTGGATCGTTTCGAAGCGCCCGCGGAGTTGGAGCCCCGCGCGGTGCAGGATGCGGTTCCGGAGGGCTGCCGCCCGGTGGTTTCGCCGGTGAGCGCCAGCGTGTGGAATGTAGCGGTGGAGGCAGGCCAGCGCGTGCAGGCCGGCCAGAAGTTGATTGTGCTGGAGGCCATGAAGATGGAAATCGCCGTGGCCGCACCGCGCGCCGGCGTGGTGGAGCGGCTCAACTGTGCGCCCGGCGCGCTGGTGACCGCGGGACAGAGCCTGGTGACTCTGCGGGACCTGTGAGGATGGACGATGGAACTCGATCTGGGTTCGTTGCGGGAGTTGTATAAATCCGGCCGGGCCACGCCGTCGGACGTGATCGCGGCCGTGTACGAAAAAATCGCGTCGGGCCCTGCGGAGCCGGTATGGATCTCGCTGGTGCCGCGCGAAAAATCCATGGCGCGGGCGCGCAAGCTGGAGCGCGATCCGCTGGCCGCGGTGCGGCCGCTCTACGGCGTGCCGTTCGCTATTAAGGACAACATCGACCTGGCCGGCGTGCCCACCACCGCCGCGTGCCCGGCCTACGGGTACACGCCCGGCCACAGCGCGGCCGTGGTGCAGACGCTGATCGACGCCGGCGCAATCCCCATCGGCAAGACCAACATGGATCAGTTCGCCACCGGACTGGTGGGCACGCGCTCGCCTCACGGCGCCTGCTCCAGCGTGTTCGATGGGCGATACATTTCGGGCGGCTCGAGTTCGGGTTCGGCCGTGGCGGTGGCGTCCGGCATGGCCGCCTTCGCGCTCGGCACCGATACCGCCGGCTCGGGACGCGTGCCCGCGGCGTTCAACGGATTGATCGGCCTGAAGCCCACGCGCGGCACGTTGAGTACGCGCGGCGTAGTGCCGGCGTGCCGCACGCTGGACTGCGTCAGCGTGTTCGCGCGCACCTGCGACGACGCGCAGACCGTGTGGAGCACGACGCGCGGCTTCGATCCCGAAGATCCGTATTCGCGCGCGCCTCGCGCCGGCGAGGATGCGGCGCCGTGGCTGGCCGGCGATTTCGTCTTCGGCGTGCCCGCCGCCGCGCAACTGGAATTCTACGGCGATAAGAGCGCGGCCTCCCTCTACGGCGCCGCCATCGCCCGCCTGGAATCGCTCGGCGGCCGCAAGGTCGAGATCGATTTCTCCCCGTTCCGCGCCGCCGCGGCGCTGCTCTATTCAGGGCCGTGGGTGGCCGAACGCTACGCAGCCATCCGCGACTTCATCGAACAGCATGGCGCCGAGATGAATCCCGTGGTGCGCGGAATTATCGAGGGCGCCCGCCGGTATACCGCCGCCGATGCGTTCGCCGCCGAGTACACACTGCGCGACTTGCGCCGCGCCGCCGAAACACAATGGGAACGGATGGACGTGCTGGTGCTGCCCACCGCGCCGACCATCTATACCCACGAGGAGGTGGCCGCGGATCCGCTCCGCCTCAACACTAACCTCGGCTACTACACCAACTTCGTCAATCTGCTGGACCTTGCCGCGGTCGCGGTGCCCGCCGGGCGGCGTCCCGACGGGCTGCCGTTCGGCATCTCCTTGATCGGTCCCGCGTTCAGCGACGAAGCCATCCTGACGCTGGCGGGCCGCTATTGCGATTCCCCGGTGGCGCGCGAATCGGAGTGTCCGCCGGGCTGCGTGGCGGTGGCGGTGGTCGGAGCGCACCTTTCCGGACAGCCGCTCAACTGGCAACTCACGGAGCGCGGCGCAAGGCGGTTGAGGGCGTGCCGAACCGCGCCGGAATACCGGCTGTATGCGCTGGAAGGCACGCGGCCGCCCAAGCCCGGACTGGTCCGCGACGATTCCTTCCGCGGCCCAGGAATCGAGGTGGAGGTCTGGGCCATCCCGGAACATCAGTTCGGCGGATTCGTCGCCGCCGTGCCCGCGCCGCTCGGAATCGGTAACGCCGTCCTCGACGACGGCGAACAGGTCAAGTGTTTTATCTGCGAACCCCGCGCGATTCAGGGCGCGCAGGAGATTACCCGCTTCGGCGGCTGGAAGCATTACCTGAACCAGCCGCTATTAACGCGGTAGATCGGCTGTATAAACAGAATCGGCGCGGCGATGCCGGCCGCCGATGGTAGAATTCTGAAATAGCTTCAGGGCCCGGTAGCCACTGATCACAGTCCGCCACGCGCGCGGCTCAACCGTGGGACTTGCGATGCTCTGGCGCTTCTCTGCACTCATCTTTCTCGCCGCTTCCGCTTTTGCGCAGAAGCCTGCTTTCACCGTGGGCTGGTCGGTTTACGCCGGCTGGACCCCCTATCATTACATGAACCGCTCCGGCATCCTGCGTAAGTGGGCGGATAAGTACGGAATCAATATCAAGGTGCAGCGGTTCGACTACGCGCCTTCCCTGGACGCCTTTGTGGCCAGGAACATCGACGCCTGCACCATGACCAACATGGAAGCGCTCGATATGCCCGCCGCTTCGGGCGTGCCCACTACGGCAATTCTCATAGGCGATTACTCCAACGGCAATGACGCGGTACTGGCGCGCGGCGGACTTCAGTTGAAGGATCTCGCCGGCAAGAAGATGTTGCTGGTGGAGAAGACGGTTTCCGAATACCTGTTCGACCGCGCCATGACGCTCAACGGTCTGCGCGATCAGATCAAGCGCGTGCGCATGATCAACACCAGCGATTCCGATGTCGCCACGGCCTTCATCGGCGACAACAGCGCGTCCGCCGTGGTCACCTGGAAGCCGATGGTGTCGCAGATCGCCCGGCAGAAGGGCGTGCAATCGCTGTTCAACTCCTCGCAGATTCCTGGCGAAATCCTGGACCTCACGGTGGTCCGCACCGACGTGCTCGACCGGCCCGACGGGGCGGGAAAGAAGTTCGCCATGGCGCTGGCCGGGGCCTGGTACGAGATGCTCGGCCGGATGCACGACGACCGCGTCCTGGCGGCCATCGCCGAAGGCAGCGAAGATACCCCGGCCTCCTACAAGGAGCAACTCAGCACGACGAAGATGTTCTACCTGGCGAAGGACGCGGCGGCGTTCGGCTCCTCTCCAGACCTCAAGCAGAAGATGGCGCTGGTGCGCCAGTTCTGTTTCGATCACGGCCTGCTCGGCTCCAACACGCGCTCGGTGGACGACGTGGCCATCAAATATCCCGACGGCTCCGTGCAAGGGAAAAAGGATCGCGTGCGCTTCGTCTTCGACGTGAGCTTCATGCAGATGGCCGCGCAGGGGAGGCTCTGACCATGTCCGCCGGGTTCCTGCTGATTCACGCCAGGCCGGGACGCGTTTGGTCCTTCGCGCTCTCCTGGCTTCTGTTCGCCGCCGGCATCGGCGCCTACCTGTGGGTGTCGCACGCGCGGCATCTCGACAATCCCGAGGACCGCGTCACTCCCACCCTGACCCAGATGGCCAAGGGCATGTACGGCGCGGTAATGCGGTCCGCGGAAGAGGACGAACCCACGGCGGATGACGCCGGTTTCCGGACCAGGCTTACCCACAGCATGCTGTGGAAAGACACCTGCGCCAGCGGCCGCCGCTTCTTCTACGCGCTCGCGCTGCTGATCCCGGCGGTCATTCTCGGACTGCACATGGGCCTGTTCCCGTATGTGGGGCAGTTCTTTCTCCGCTTCGTCTTGTTCTTCGATAAGATCATCGCGCTTTCGCTATTGCCGATCCTGTTCATCGCGTTCGGCATCGACGAGCTTTCGAAGGTCATGCTGATCGTCATCGGCGTGACCCCGACCATCATCCTGGATACTTTCAACCTCACCCGCGGCGTTCCCGGCGAGCAGGTCGTGAAGGCATTCACACTCGGCGCGGGCGATTTCGACGTGGCCTACCGGGTGGTGCTCCGCCAGATTGCGCCGCGCGTCCTCAACTCGATCCGGCTCAACCTCAAGGCGGTGATGCTCTTCCTCTTCGCCGGCGAAATGATCGCCTCCACCGACGGCCTGGCATACCGCATCGCGCTGCTGCGCCGCCACATGGGGATGGACGTGATCATTCCCTACGTGCTGTGGGTGGCGCTCCTGCTGTTCCTGGTGGACTTCGGGATGCGGCTGCTGAACCGCACGCTGCATCCGTGGTTCGAGGAGGCGTGATGGCGATGCCGCTGATTCAGATCGAAAGCGTATTCGTGGCCTACGGCAACCCGCCGCGCGCGGTGCTGGCCGGGATCGATCTTGAAATCGAGGAGGGCTCCTTCGTCTGCCTGCTGGGCCAGACCGGGTGCGGCAAGAGCACGCTGCTCAGGCTGGTGCTGGGCAGCGAGCGTCCCCTGCGCGGGCGCATCCTGATCGACGGGCGCGAACACCATCAGCCGGATTCCACCCGCGGCTACGTGCCGCAGCGCTACGCGCTCTTTCCCGACCGCACCGTGCTGGACAACATCACGTTCGGTCCCGAGGTAAGCGAATTCGGGCTCGCCGGGCGTCTGCGGCCTGCGTTTTACCGGCGGCGCAAGGAATTGCGCGACGAGGCGTTTCACTATCTCAGGCGCATCGGCCTGCGCGAGAGCGACGCGTCCAAGTATCCGCACCAACTCTCCGGCGGCATGCAGCAGCGGGTAGCCATCGCCCAGGCGCTGATCAACCGCCCGCGCATTCTGCTGATGGACGAAGCCTTCAGCGCGCTCGATTCCGGCACGCGGCGCGAAATGCAGTCGCTGGTGCGTGAATTATGGAAGAGCACCGGGACCACGCTCCTGTTCGTCACCCACAATATCGACGAAGCGCTGCGCCTGGGTACGCGCGTCGTCGTGCTTGCCCGCGAAGCGCCGGAGCTGGGGTCGCGCATCGCCATGGATCTGGCGGTGCCGGACCCGTGCGCGCAGGAAGACATCCCTTCGCTCATGGACCGCCTGGAACGCGTCTCCTGCCCGGCGGAAGCCGGCGGCACGGTCACCCTTTCGGTATAGTCCCCCGCCCCGATTTGGCGTTACCCCCTTCTCGACCACCCGGCTGCCCCCTGTAAGTGAGTGAAATATGGACATCTATTTCTGGTGCTCTCTTCAAGGCCGCCGGTGCTGAGCCAATCGGCGAACTTGTGAAAGCAGCGCGGGAGGTATTCGTCCATGCCTGCGCAGGCACACGCTGAAGAATGGGGGGAGGCGAGTTTGCAGCGGGCACGTTGTCGAGGCCGGCGCGCGTAGGCGGTCAGCGCTTCCTGGCCGCGCACCGGAGCGCGGCCGGGTGCGGCTGCAGTACCGGGGTCCCAAACTCAAGTTGTCGCACGGGTTAAACGTACCAGCCTATCGGGGTCTGGAATTTAGGCCTTGACACACGGTTGAATGTGCCTAAAGATCAAAGCGTAATTCCAGCAACATTAGATCTTAATAAGACGTAACCTCTTTCAGGTCGCAGTACCTGAATCACCGGATATTCCCGTTCATAGGGATCCGGGAAGAAAAAACGGGGGAGCCATGATCATCATGGTTTCGGAGGACCCCGAGGTTTGAGAAGGACCCTCACTGCGGCTCCTCCGGATTCTCTTGCGGCAAGGCGGCCTCGTCCGCACAACACCAGGAAAAACAGGCCTGATTCAATATCTCTGGGTTGGGCAGAATTGCAGCACCACCGTTTGAGCGCGGCTAGTCGCCGCCGGACTGCGGATCCGGCTGGTGGGGCCGCGGCGGTACTTCGAGAAGAGGTCTCAATCCGGGACATGGTCAAAGAACGAAGGAGCGCACAACGGTATCCCGTACGCCTCGGACTTGACTACCGCGCTTTCGGCAGGGACCATTCAGTATCGGCCGGAACGGGAACCACGTTGAACATGAGCAGCCGGGGACTGTTCATTCATACGACGAACCCCCTCGCCCGCAGCGGGATGATCGAGATCTCGGTGCACCTGCCCGAATCGACCGGTGGCGAGCGCGCCGCCAATCTCGTGATCCTGGGCCAGGTGGTACGGGCGGACGCGGGAGGCGCGGCGATACGCATCCTGCGCCACGGCTTCTTTCGTGTGGACGTCCTGGAGCGGACCAGCCACGTTCCGGTGGAAGAGCCCGGCTTCTGAATCCCGTAGGCGCGCCTGCGGGCGGCGCTCAACACCCCGGGGCGTCTGCCAGATGAAGGTCGGGCGCCAGGCGGCGGGCGCCGAAAACCTCGAAGCCGCGCTGGCCAGGGACCCGAAAACTGACCGAGACGGAAATCGGCTGGTAGCCGGCCGGCGAAAAAAAATGAGCGCCCGGGCGCGGCCGGGGCACTACTGTACCTCAGGTCCCCATGGCGCTTTTCAAAACCCGCAGCGCTGCCGTGTATGGTATCGACGCGCACCTCATCGACATCGAGGTGGACATGTTCAGCCAGGGCAATGCCCGCGATTCGGTGATGGTCGGCATGCCCGATGTGGCGGTGCGCGAAAGCCGCGAGCGCATCAAGAGCGCACTCACCAATTCCGGCTTCGGGTACCCGAACAAGCGCATCACCATCAACCTGGCACCGGCCAACGTGCGCAAGGAAGGCGCGGGGTTCGACCTGCCGGTGGCGCTGGGCATCCTGGGTGCGATGGGGGCGGTGCGCGACCAGGAGCAGTACCTTTCCACCGGCGAACTCTCGCTCGACGGCGCCATCCGCCCGGTCCGCGGCGCGCTGCCCATGGCGGTGTGCGCGCGCCAGCGGGGCATTCCCAACCTGCTTGTGCCGGCGGAGAACGCGGCGGAAGCGGCGGTGGTGGACGGGGTAAAGGTCTACGGTGTGCGCTGCCTGGCGGAGACGGTGGCGCTGCTGAATCGTCCGCAGGAGTTCGCGCCCGCGGTGCCCGCGCTCAACAGCCATTCCGCGGACGGGCCGGCGGCGCCCGACTTCGGCGAAGTGCGCGGCCAGACCATGGCCAAGCGGGCGCTCGAAGTGGCCGCCGCGGGGGCGCACAACGTCCTCATGATCGGCCCGCCGGGGTCGGGCAAGACCATGCTGGCTAAGCGACTGGCCGGCATCCTGCCGCCGCTCACCTTCGAGGAGGCCATCGAGACCACCAAAATCCACAGCGTGGCCGGCATCCTGCGTTCCGGCGCGGGACTGTTGCATGACCGGCCGTTCCGCGCGCCGCACCACACCATTTCCGATGCGGGACTGATTGGCGGCGGATCGGGCATGCCGCGGCCGGGCGAAGCCAGCCTGGCCCACCACGGCATCCTCTTCCTCGACGAATTCCCCGAGTTCCCGCGCGACGTGCTGGAGATCCTGCGCCAGCCGCTGGAAGACGGCGCGCTGACCATTGCCCGCTCCGCGATGACTGTGCAGTTCCCTTCGAACTTCATGCTGGTGGCGGCGATGAACCCGTGCAAGTGCGGGTTCTACGGCGATAGCACGCGCGAGTGCCGCTGCACGCCAGGGCAGATCCAGCAGTACCTGGGCAAAATCAGCGGGCCGCTGCTGGACCGCATCGATATCCACGTGGAAGTGCCGGCGGTTCCGTTCAAGGAATTGCGCGGGGCGACCGAGGCCGAGTCGTCGGCTGAAATCCGGGCGCGCGTGGAACACTCCCGCGAGGTACAGCGGGGGCGGGGGTTCTACAACGCCCGCATCCCGGCGCGGGAGATCCGCGGGATCTGCGCGCTGGACGATAGCGGCGAACGTACGCTCGAAATGGCGGTCCGGCGGATGGGGCTTTCCGCCCGCGCCCACGACCGCATCCTCAAGGTGGCGCGCACGGTGGCGGACCTGGACCAAGCCGCGAAGGTCGGGGCCAAGCACGTTGCCGAGGCGGTCCAATACCGCAGCCTCGACCGCAATTACTGGAACTGACGGCGGTCCCTACTCTCGATTTCCAAGGGTGGCCACGGACCACCCATGGCAAGGCACCATCGTTTCGAAGTCGGTGCTACGATTTGCCCGCCCGTCGCCGCCGGACGCCGAGGCTCAAGCAGACCAGCGCGGATCCGGTGAGTAGGAGGCTGACCGGTTCCGGTGTGCTGACGATGGATGTGCTGGCGGCAAGTTCAGGGCCGAAGGTGGTCCCGAACGAGAAATTCACGTTGTTGGCCACGGTCAGCGGAGTGATATGATCGCCCTGAAACACAAAGACCGCTTTCCCGTCGAAAAAGGGATTGTGTGGACCGTTACCTTTGATTGAGCCATTCGCCGTGGAGTACGGTGTCGCTGCGGGACCGGTGCCCGGCCCGAGGATGCCTTCGGAAGGTCCGTACTGGGTAGTGACGCCCGCCCCGCAAATCGTGCAAAGCAGGTACGATCCGTTGTGCACGTTCGGAATTGCGGAATTGTATACGCCAAATCCCCAATCCGGCTGTTGCGTCCCGGTGTAGTCGTGAACGCCGCCGTTAGCATCGACAGTGATGAGGCGCCCGTCGCCGACGACGGAATTCACGGGTCTGAGGGATGGCGACGGATCGGCAGCCGGGTTCGCCAGCTCGAACATGAAATCCGTCAGCAGGGTACCGGCGTCATGGGCCGGAGTCGTGTTGGTCAGGGTCACGGTCAGGGACCCATAGGAAAACTCAAAGTTGGCTGTAGCGCCTAGGGCTCCTGTCAGCGTCACCAACTGGTTGGCTCCGAGAAGGGGCGCGGACGCCAAAATCAGTGTCGCGATCTTCAAGCAGTGCTTCAATTCATTTCCTCCGAGTGGCTTAACTCTGTTCCTTGTCTGGAGGTTAGAAGACCGCGTTTGCTTTGGTCAATGGTTCAACCCTCTCTATGGGTACTGGTATCGTTCGCAAAAAACGGGAGGTTTGACGGACCGAGGCGATGGTGTGTGGTATTGAAGACGAAAAATGTGGCTCAAATCTAGTACCTTTCTCTCAAATCTTGCTCATCCTTCCCAGGAAATCCCGCCAAGTGTTCCAGTACGCGACTGAGCCCGCGAGGTTGATCGCCGCAAAGAGGCCCCGCGCTATGATCAGCCCATGGACTCCATCCTCGGCATTCCCCGGCTCCGGCATCTGTGGACCCGCCTGACTCAGGGCCGCACGACGCCTGGCGCAACCGCCGCGTCCGAGGGTTGGGACCTGGACAACACCCTGCTGGGCGGGCTGGGAATCGGGCTCTTCGAGACGATGCGCTACGTGTACGCCGAAGCTCCGTCTTTCGAAGAGTTTGAACGCTGGATCCTGGAGGCCAATGGCGGCGCCATCGCCCCGGAGAGAATCGCCCGCCTCAAGGCCGCTCTCGCCGGCGAGCTGCCACCAGGCGGACCCCTTCCCGAGCCGGCGCTGTCCGCCTCGGACCTCGCGTTCTTCGAAGAGCACGGCTACGTGATTTTGCACGACGCGGTCCCGCCCGAGGTCTTCACGGCGGCCGAGCGCGCGATCTGGAAGGCCGTCGGGGCCGACCCTGGGCGTCCCGACACCTGGTACCGCGGGCCGCAGGGCCACAGCATCTGGGTGCCGCTGCTGAGACATCCGGCGCTGAACGCCGCGCGCGAGTCCAGGCGCATCGTCGCCGCCTTCTCCCAGCTGTGGGGGCGCTCCGACCTGTGGCCCACCATCGACCAGACCGGCTTCAACCCGCCCGAACGGGAGGGCTGGCGATTCCCCGGTCCGCACCTGCACTGGGACATGAGCCTGCAGCAGCCGATCCACTTCGGACTGCAAGGCATCCTCTACCTGACCGATACCGAGCCGGAGCAGGGCGCCTTCACGTGCATCCCGGGCTTCCACCGGCGCATCGAGGAGTGGCTGGCCGCCCTGCCGCCCGATGCCGACCCCCGGCTGGTGGACTTGCGCCCCCTAGGGCCGGTCCCCATCGCCGGGCGGGCGGGAGACCTGATCATCTGGCACAACGCGCTGCCCCACGGCAGCAGCCCCAACCGGACGCGGAAGCCGCGTATTGTGCAGTATCTTACCCTGCGTCCGACTACCTGGCCGTACGCGCGGCAGTGGAAGTAACCGGCGGCGGTGGCGCGCGCATCGTGTGTTAGCATGGAGCGTCTCCGCGTCGGCCATGTGGTTCTATTCGGTCACGATCTTTCTGTCCGCTTTCCTCTTGTTTGAGGTTCAACCGGTCATCGCCAAAATCATTCTGCCGTGGTTCGGCGGCTCCTCCGCGGTGTGGAGCACGTGCATGCTCTTTTTCCAGATCGTGCTCCTGCTCGGATACCTCTACGCCCACTGGCTCAACTCCCTGGCGCCGCGCCGCCAGGCGACGATCCACAGTGTGCTGCTGGCGGCCGGACTTGCCTCCCTGCCGATCATTCCCTCGGCGTGGTGGAAGACGCACGGCCTGGGACAGCCGTCGCTCACCATCCTGGCGCTGCTCGGGGTCACGGTGGGGCTGCCCTATTTTCTGCTCTCCTCCACCAGTCCGCTGCTGCAGGCCTGGTACGCGCGCACCCACACGAGCGGCATGCCCTACCGGCTGTTCGCGCTATCCAATTTCGCTTCGCTGCTGGCGCTGCTCACCTATCCTTTTGTGGTAGAGCCGAATCTGCCCTCCCACATCCAGGCGATGGCGTGGTCGGCGACGTTCGTGGGGTTCGCCGGCATCTGTGGATGGACCGCGTGGCGGACCGCGGGACAGGCCGGCGGCGCGCGATCCGAAGCGGCTCCCGAAGCCGAGGCCGGCCCCGCTCCGGGCCTGTTCACGCGACTGGCCTGGCTGGGGCTCGCCGCCTGCGCCTCCATCCTGCTGCTGGCAGTGACCAATCACCTGACGCAGGATGTCGCCGCCATTCCCTTTCTGTGGATTCTGCCGCTGACGGTGTACCTGCTCAGCTTCATCCTCTGCTTCGAGATGCCGCGTCTTTACCACCGCGCCTTCTTCGTGCCTCTGCTGATCGCCTCGCTGTGGTTCATGGCGGACAGGGTGTGGCTGTTCCACGCGCATATGTCCGCGCGGCCGGTGATCACGCTGCTGACTCTCGGTCTGTTCGTGTGCTGCATGGTGTGCCACGGAGAACTTGCCCGCCTGAAGCCGCACCCCAGGCACCTGACGTCGTTCTACGTGCTGGTATCGCTGGGCGGCGCGGTGGGCGGGGTTTTCGTGGGGCTGGTGGCGCCGAACCTCTTCCACGCGTATTACGAGTTCCCGATCGGGCTGTGCCTGACGTCGCTGGTGCTGGCCGCGGTCTTCACGCGCGCCCTGTGGAACGTGGCCGAGCCGGGTTGGAAGTGGGGCGGCATCGTCCCGCTCTCGGTGCTCCTGGGGGGCTTCCTGTACTTCAACGTGGCGATTATGCGCCAGATGGTGGAAGGCTACCTGATGGCGACGCGCAACTTCTACGGGCAGTTGCGAGTCAACCAGGAGGGCGATCCGCGCTTCGACGAGGATGCGGAGATCCGCCTGGTCCACGGCACCATCAACCACGGCGAGCAGTTCGTCCGCGAGCCGTATCATCGCCAGCCGGTGACGTACTTCTGCCCCGAATCCGGCATCGGGCGCGGCATGAAGGCGCAGGAGGGGCGGCCGCGCCGGATCGGCATCCTCGGGCTGGGATGCGGCACCCTGGCGGCCTACGGACGCGCCGGGGACACGCTGCGCATCTACGAGATCAACCCGCAGGTGATCCAGATCGCCGACCGCTACTTCACGTACCTCAAAGATACGCCGGCGAAGGTGGAGATCGCGGTTGGCGACGGGCGGCTCGTGCTCGAGTCCGAGCCGAGCCAGCAGTTCGACATGCTGGTGATGGATGCCTTCAGCGGGGATTCCGTCCCCGTGCACCTGATCACGAAGGAGGCCTTCGCGACTTACTTCCGCCACCTGAAGCCCGGTGGCATCCTGGCGGTGAACATCTCCAACGCCTATCTCAACCTGGAGCCGGTAATGGAGCGGGCGGCGAACGCCTTCGGCAAGGTCGCCTTAGCCTACGACTACGTCCCCGACGACGACACTTACTGCTTCTCCTGCTCCTGGGCGTTGATCATGAACCGGGAAGTAACCCAAGCCCATCCCGAACTGCTGCAAAACGCCAAGCTCCTCAAGCCCGGGCGCCTATTCCGGGTGTGGACGGACGAGTTTTCGAATATGTTCAGTATCCTGAAGTGAGGGCGGAAGGCCTCATCTTCTAACTTCTCAACTTCTAACTTCTCGCTACTCCTCCACTCCCGCTTTTGTCTTCGCGAAGTAGAGCCCCACGGCCCGGTCGATGTTGGGTTTGGTCATGCGGACCGGGCGGCCTTCGTATTCGCTGATGGCCTTCACCAGCTTGTAGACGTCCAGGGGGTAGCAGGCGCGGAGGTGTTTGGCACCGGAAGCAAAGCAGCGCTCGCGGAGGTATTCGGCGCAGCCCGGTTCGGTCGGCGCCTGGAAGTTCTGCACCACGCGCTGAAAGATCTTATCGAAGATTTCGGGACTGACGTTTTCCACCAGCACCTTGGTCTGGATGCGGCGCAGGAAGGCTTCGTCGGCCAGGTCGTGCGGGTCCAGGTTGGTCGAGAAGACCACCATCAGTTCGAACGGCACCTGAAACTTCATTCCGGATGCCAGCGTGAGGTAGTCCACGCGGCGGTCGAGCGGCACGATCCAGCGGTTCAGCAGGTCGCGCGGCGCCAGCATCTGCCGCCCGAAGTCGTCGATCACCAGGATGCCGTTGTTGGCCTTCATCTGGCAGGGGGAGATGAACACCCGCGTGGCTTCGTCTAGTTGCAGTTCCAGCATTTCGCGCGAAAGTTCGCCGCCCACCGTGATGCAGGGGCGCTCGCACACCACCCAGCGCTGATCCATCAGATCGTCGTGGTACGGAACCTTGCGGTGCACGACCGGGTCGAACAGAGTGACGATGTGCCCGTCCACTTCCACCGCATACGGCACCACGACGTGATCGTGATAGATGCGCAGGATGCGCTCGGCAATGCTGGTCTTGCCGTTACCCGTGCCGCCATACAGGAAGAGCGACTGGTGGCCGATCAGCGAGGGCCCGAGCGAGTCCAGCAGGTTGTCCGGCATCACCAGGTCCTCGAAGGCGCGCCGCAAGCTCTCGCGGCTGAGCCGCACCTTCGCCGCCTGCGCCTTGACGATGCGCGTGTAGTCCTGGATACTGACCGGCGCCGGCCCCACGTACTGGCAGACTTCGTTGCGCGCCGATGCCAGGTTCCGGCCCGCGGCGGTGAGGTTGAAGGAGTAGTCGTTCCCCGTCATGCCCTTGACTTCGAGCAACTGCTGCTGGCGGAACTGGTGGAACATGATTTCCAGCACCGGGAAGGAGAGCTTGAGCGATTCGTGCAGCGCTTCGAGCGTGCCCGCCCCGTGCAGCCAGAGATAGCGCAGGATCAGGTCGGCGATAACCGCCCGCGGGATTCCCAGATCCTCCAGACGGTCGGGCACATTCGGCCAGCACTCCTGGCGGGCAATCTGGGGGATGGCAGGTGCGGTCATTCGATCAGCAGCTTACACCATGGCCCGGGTAGCTACCAGTACGACAATAGTTATCCCCCGGCCGATGCCGAAGGTACGCTACGTGCGGCGGGGCGCAGCCGATCCGCCCGAGCAACGCAGGACCGGGTTACTCACGGTGCAGAAAGTCGAAATCGCAGCCCAGGTGTGCCTGTGTCACGTGATCCAGGAACAGCTTGCCGTACCCGCGGGTGTAATGCGGATCCGCCGGCTTCAGCCGCGCGCGGCGGCGCTCCAATTCCTCCAGTCCGACGTGCAGTTCCAGGTTGCGCCGCGACACGCTCAACGTGATCCGGTCGCCCGTCTCCACCAGGGCGAGCGGTCCGAGGATGGCCGATTCCGGCGAGACGTGCAGCACCACGGTTCCGAAACTGGTCCCGCTCATGCGCGCGTCGGAGATGCGTACGCAATCGGCGATTCCGCGCTCGAGCAGCACCTTTGGCATCGGGATGTGGCCCCATTCCGGCATTCCCGGCGCGCCCTTCGGCCCGCAGCCCTTCATCACCAGCACCGTGTCGCGGTCCAGCGGCAGATCCATGGAATCGATGGTGTCGTGCATCTGCTGGTAAGTTTCAAACACGTAGGCCGGTCCGGTGTGTTCGCACAATTCGGGCGACGCGGCAGTCTGCTTGAGCACCGCGCCGTCCGGACACAGGTTGCCGCGCAGCACCACCGTGCCGCCTTCGCCGAAAATGGGCTCGCCCAGGGGGCGGATCACCTCGCGGTTGTGGCACGGCGCCGCGCCGACGTTCTCCGCCACGCTGCATCCGTTCACCGTGAGGTTGGCGCCGTGCAGCAGCGGCAGCAGTTCGCGCATCACGGCGGGCACCCCGCCCGCGTAGAAAAAGTCCTCCATCATGTTCTTGCCGCTGGGCCGGACGTCCACCAGGAACGGGGTGCGCCGCGAGATGCGGTCGAAATCGTCGAGCACGAGTTTGTGCGGTGTCCGCCCCGCGATGGCCAGCAGGTGTACGACGGCGTTGGTCGATCCGCCCACCGCCATGTCCACCGTGATGGCGTTTTCAAAGGCCTCGCGGGTGAGGATCTTCGAGGGCGCGAGTTCTTCCCGCACCATCTCCACGGCGCGCCTGCCGCTGGCCTCGGCGATGGCCAACCGCCGCGCGTCCGGCGCCGGAATCGCCGCCGCGCCGGGCAGCGACATGCCGAGCGCTTCGGCCACGATCGCCATCGTGGACGCGGTCCCCATCACGGTGCAGTGCCCGGTGCTGCGCACCATGCAGCCTTCGATCTCGAGCAGTTCTTCCGGCGAGATACGGCCCAAACGGTATTGGTCGAAGATCTTACGCCCGTCGGTGCCCTGCCCGATGATGGCGCCGCGGTAGTTTCCCGCCAGCGACGGGCCTCCGGTCACCACCAGCGCGGGCACGTCCGCCGACGCCGCGCCCATCAGCATCGCCGGCGTGGTTTTGTCGCAGCCGGAGAGCAGCACCACGCCGTCCACCGGGTTGGCGCGGATCGATTCCTCCACGTCCATCGCCATCAGGTTGCGGAACAGCATGGTGGTGGGCTTCATGAACTGCTCGCCCAGCGAGATCACGGGGAATTCCAGCGGGAAGCCGCCCGCCGACCACACGCCGCGCTTCACCGCGTCCGCGACCACGCGCAGGTGGGAGTTGCAGTTATTCATCTCGCTGAAGGAGTTGCAGATGCCGATCACCGGCTTGCCGTGGAACGCTTCGCGCGAGACGCCGAGGGCGCGCACGTTCGCCCGCCGCGAGAAATTGTAGTATTCCTTGCCGTTGAACCAGTTGTAGCTGCGTAGCTTGGTGGGATCGTCGAGTGCCATCGAGCCCCATTGTCACGCAATTCGGGGTGCGGCGGCGACGCCGGAACGCGCCGCCCGCGGCTTACTCCGGCAGTTGCGCCGGAGCGGCGATCTGCTGCCAGCCCTCGCCGCCGAGGGCCTTGAGGAATTCGACCAGGTCGCTTTTGTCCCGCGCGGTGAGGTGCAGCGGCTTGATCGCCGGATCCAGGTTTCGGTTCGGGATGCCACCCTTGTCGTAGAACTCGATGACATCGGCGAGGGTCTTGAGGGAGCCATCGTGCATGTAGGGCGCGGTGTGTTCGATCTCGCGCAGCGTCGGCGTCTTGAACGCGCCCCAGTCGCGCGGGTCCCTGGTGACCGCAAATCGACCGGCGTCGGGATCGGGACGGTCCGTGCCGATGCCGAGATTGTGGTACGAATTCAAAGTGAAGTTCGCGCCCTCGTGGCACTGGTCGCACTTGGCCTTATTGACGAAAACGTTCATGCCGCGGACCTGCGCGGCGGTCATTGCCTGCCGATCGCCGGCCAGGTAGCGGTCGTAGGGCGCGTTGCCGCTGATCACCGTGCGCTCGAAGCAGGCGATGGCCTTGACGATGCGGTCCAGATCCACCGCGTCGCTACCGAAGGCGGCGGCGAACCGCGGCCGGTAGCCGGCGATCCCGCGGATGCGCGCGACCGCCGCCTCGTGGGTCATCCCCATCTCGACCGGGTTGGCGATGGGCCCCTTGGCCTGCTCTTCGAGCGATGCGGCGCGGCCGTCCCAGAATTGCGCCATGCCGAAGACGCGGTTGATCACGGTGGGAGCGCTGCGGGTGCCGTGCTGTCCCTTGATGCCGGTGGAGACGGGCGCGCCGTCCGTAAACGCGGCTTTGGGGTCGTGGCAGGAGGCGCAGCTTACCGTGCCGTCGGCGGAGAGGCGCGCATCGAAGTAGAGCAGGCGGCCCAGTTCGGCCTTCGCGCGCGAGTAGGGATTGCCGGCCGGCCAGAACACCGGAGGCAGCCCTCTGGGCGGCTTCGGTGGGGCGTCCGCCGCGCGGGCCGGAAACCAAAAGACCCCAAGTGCGAGCGCCCAGGCCAGGATCCTGCCGCGGAACATGGTGCTACTTCGTGAGGCCCTGCACGTAGATGGCGTTATAGCCGTGGACGCTGGCCTCGGTGCCGCTGACTTCGACGATGTGGCCCATGTGCTCGGAGGCGGACGCACGCGCATCCACGCCGCCGTCGCGCCGCGGGTCGTGCTCTTCCGGCATCAGCATGTAGAGCGCGCCGGTGCGGGTGAGCAGGCCGATGGGCTGGCCGTTGTTCACGCACTTCTGCCCGCAGGCGCGATGCTTTTCACCGTGCTTGCCGAGTTGGAGGTAGCACGAAAAGTCGACGATCTCCCCGACCGCGGTGATCGGCCGCCCCGGTTGCGGCTTGCTGTTGACGCCCGCCGCGACTGTGGTCTGGCTCCACGGCTCAGCCGGCTTCACGCCGATTTTGGCCATGGGCTTGTCCCACGTGCCGCCGTCGGCGCCCACGGTCATTTCCGGGTGCAGAATGCCGCTCTTGGGCGCTGCTTTGGGAGCTTCCTTTTTCTCCTGCGCCACCAGGCCGATGGCCGCAAGAATAGCGATAGCCGTAACGGTTGCTTTGCGTTTCACGGTGTTCCCCTCTGTGAGAATGTAGCACACCCGGCGGGCGGGACACGCGCGCTCGCCGTGGTTCAGCGGAAACCGTTTACTCCCCGGCGTGCGGGCGCGCCACTTCGTCGCGCACTTCCACGAGCACGTCGGCGGCGCGCCCCGCGGACAGGTCGCGTTCCAGGCGGCGCAGAGCCACTCCGATCACGTCGCGATGATGCAGCGCGGCGCCGGGACCCTGCGCGCTCAAATCCAGCCACAGGCGGTGCACCCGGTCGATGTCCTCCGGCCAGAGGCGCGGCGGATGCGGGCCGAGGTTGAAAAATGTCGGATCCTTGGCTTCGGAAACCAGTTCGAGCGAGAGCGACGGGCGCGGCGCGGGCAATTCCTCCCACGCCTGGCCCACCACCTGGCCCTGTTCCGAGGCGGTATAGCGGGGCGAGAGTCCCATCACAATGCGGGAAGAGCGCAGCCGCGCCGCGGTCTGCACCACGGTGCGGATGGGGTCGGTGCCTGGCACTACCATCAGTTCGACGTGCTTGCCTGCCTTCTCCGCGAGCGTGACCACGCTGGAAAACAACTGCTGCTCGGCCCGGGAGAAGATCTGATCGACCTCCAGCGTGTCGCCCGCCTTGGGGTTCAGCATGCGGACCGACAGCACCACGATATCCATCTTGCGCGTGTCGGTCTTGGCGAGAATGCGCTCCAGGTGGAACAAGCGATTCGGATTGCGGATGGCGACGAGCACGTTGCCGGGTCGGACGCGGACGGTGTCCGGCGTGACTTCGGGGTGGGAATCGAGGAGGAACTTCTCGAGTTCGCCGTGCTGTCCGCCGCCGTGGCGGCGCCGGTTGGCGCGCTCGGAGAGTTCGAACACCGTGAAGAACGCTAGCGTGAAGCTGACGCCGGAAATGGTGGCGACCTTTTTGGTCATGACATTGACGATGGCCAGCAGGAACAGCATCAGGGTCACCAGCGCCAGACCCAGCGGGATTTCTGTATTGCCGACGCGGAAGTTAAGCGGCACCTTCCACTCGCGCGCATTGGGCAGCTTGTAGCGCAGCACGAGCACGGAGAGGCCCTTCATGGCGAAGCTCCAGACCACGCCGAACGCGTACGCTTCGCCCAACATGTAGACGTCGCCGCGGCTGATCAGGATCGTGACCAACTGCAGGATCACGATCAGGTTGATCATGCGGTTGGTGGTGCCGAACTTGCGGTGCGGGTGGCGGAACCAGTCGGGCAGCACCCCGTCCTCGGCCACGCGATTGAGCACGCCGTTGGAACCGATGATCGCGGTATTGACGGCGCCGGCCAGAATCAGGGTACCAACCAGCACGACGAACGCGTGGAACAGCAACTTCAACGGGGTGGGGCCCACCAGGTACATGGAGAGGCCGCCGATCAGGTTGTCCAGGAAGCCCTTGCGCGCCGAGTCGGGAATGATCATCACGGCGAAGAAAGAGACCAGCGAAGTGAACAACAGGCTGTAAAGGAAGATGACCAGGCCGGCGCGCTCCAGGTTCTTGAGCTTGGGATGCGCGATTTCGCGGTTCACCTGGGCCAGGCTCTCCTCGCCGCTCATCGCCAGCAGGGAATGGCCCAGACCCACCAGGATTGCCAGCAGGGTGAAGGCGCGCACCAGGCTTTCCGGCAGCCAGCCGACGCTCTCCGGATTGAGTTGCAGGTTGCCGCGGGTGGGCAGCGGCGGCAGATGCGCTCCGCCGGGCTGCACGGCCAGTGTGACGCAGCACCAGACAATCAGGATCACCACCATGACGGTAGTGATCTGCATGATGCGCAGCGCCTTCTCGCTGGACTCGTGCATCCCGATAATGTTCTTGCGCCAGAAGTAGACGGTGACCACGGCGGCAAACAGAGCGGCAAAGCCGGGCGGTGAAACGTGCCAAGCCGGGCGATGGAAATAATCGCCGGCTTCGTTGATGAGTCCGCCCAGGTAGAGCCCCGCGCTGACGCCGCTGATGGGGCCGGTGAGCACGTAATCGAACATCAGGGCCGACACCGAAAACTTGGCCAGAGTGCCGCCCATGGCTTCGCGCACGACGCGGTATACGCCGCCGCGCACGAACATGCTGCAACTCTCAATGTAGATGGCGCGGACCGCGTAGGAAAAGAGCATGATCGCCAGGATGAACCACGGCGCGGACTTGCCTACCGCGGTTTCGGCGATGCCTCCGACGTAGTAGGCGCTGCTGGCGAGATCGCTGAGCACAATTGCCGCGGCGCGCCAGAAGGAAATGAAGGAAAGCATTACGGTTCCGGCAACGACGACTTTTGTCGTTACGGACCGATCGGCGGGGGTCAAAATGAAAGTCTCCTAGAGTACAATTTTGTGCGGCTCAGGGGTTAAGAAGTCGCTTAGAAGGCGTAAAGAATTCATTAGGACGCCCCGCGAAGCACGGATTCCGACGCGCTGGTATGATTGGGGTGTAAACCACGTTTTCCCGGAGGTCCCATGGCGGACGAAATGAAGAGGCGAGACTTTTTGAAGGCGGCCGCGATCGCCGCCGGTCCGGCGGTCATCTCGGCGCGCGGCGCGAATGACAAGATCAATATCGGCTGGATCGGCGTTGGCACGCGCGGCAACGCGGCCATCGACTGGCTGCACACCGCCGCGCCGAACGACGTGCAGATCACGAGCATCTGCGATACCTACGACGGGTACATCGCGCGCGCCAAGGATCGAGTCAAGACCATTTGGGGCAACACGCCGGACGCGTACAAAGACTTTCACGATCTGCTTGCGAAGAAGGATATCGACGCGGTTTACATCATGACGCCGGAGCACCTCCACCACGAGATGGCGGTCGCAGCGCTTAAGGCGGGCAAGCACGTCTACGTGGAAAAGCCGCTGGCGCACACCATCGATGAGGGCTTCGACATCGTCAAGGTGTGGGAGCAATCGAAGAAGATTTGCCAGGTCGGCACGCAGAACCGCAGTTCGTCGTTGTACAAGAAGGCGAAGGAACTGATCCAGCAGGGCATGGTGGGCGACGTACATTTCGTGCGCGCGTTCTGGTACCGCAACGGGCTTCCCGACCAGCCCTCGTGGCGCTACGTGATTCCGGCCGACACGAATACGCAGAATACGGACTGGCCGCGATTCCTGGGTCCGGCGCCGAAGCGGCCGTGGGATCCGCACCGCTACTTCCAATGGCGCCTCTACTGGGATTATTCGGGCGGCATTTCGACCGACCTGCTCGTGCACCAGACCGACATCGTCAACTTCATGCTTAGTAAGACGGTGCCGGCGAGTTGCATCGCCAGCGGCGGCGTCTACCGCTGGACTGTGAACGACGACCGCGACGTCCCTGATACCCTGAGCGCGATCTACGACTACTCCGATAAGCTGCAGGTCAACTACAGCTGCTACCTGGGCAACGAGTACTTCGGCTACGGCGAAGAGATCTGCGGCAACGAAGGCACCATCCGGGTGATGAACCGGACCGACCTGTATTTCGAACCGGAGACGTACAACTCGCGCCGCCCGGGCGCGCAGAACCGCGCGCCGGAGCCGATCCGCTCGCGCAAGGCGCTGCACATCAACGGTCCCGAGGAGTACAAGGAAGTCGACGGCGCCATCAATCACTTCAAGAACTTCATCCAGGCGATTCTCGGCAAGGAGCAGGTGATCGCTCCGCCGCCGGTCGGGCAGCAGGCCGCCATCAGCGGCCACATGGCCACCCTGGCGTACAAGAACCAGAAGAAAGTCCTGTGGGACGACGCCAACCGTAAGGTGCGATACATCTAGCGCGCGTCTTCCCATGGCTGCCAGCGCCACAGCGCCCGCGCCCTCCGGCGCGGGCTTTTCTTCCAGGTGGATCATCGGCCGGAGCGTGGACCTTGGGCTGGTGATCGGCAGCGCGCTGGCGGGGTACGTCTACCTGCTCCTGTTCACCGCGCTGCACGTGAAGGCATCCTGCCTGTGGTGGTTCTGGAGCATCGCCTTCGACGGCACCCACATTTTCGCCATGACCACCCGCACGTACTTCGACCGCGAAGCGCGGGCGCGGAACGCGCGGCTGTTCTGGGGCAGCGCGGCGGTGTTCTTTCTGTCGGGTCCGCTGCTTGTGCTGGCCGGGCAGAAGGGACTGCTCGCGCTATCGGTCGGGGTGTGGGCATATTATCACGTGATCCGACAGCACTACGGGTTCATGGTGCTGTACAAGGTGAAGAATCGCGACCTCGGTCGGTTGGATAACGCGCTGGATCGCTTGCTGCTGGGCGTGATGACGGTCGCGGCGCCGTTCCACCGCTTCTTCATCCACCACCCCGAGGAACTCGGCCTGAAGCTGGCGTTCCCGCGCTTCGAGCCCGCGATGTGGGCGATCGTCGCGGCCACCGGCGTGGCGTGGCTGGCGCGGCAGTGGATGCGCTATCGCGCGGGCGAAGCCGCGGACCTGCCCAAGTACCTGCTGCTGCTGGCCGTGATCCCGCTGCACTTCGTCACGTTTGCGTACCTGAGCTGGCAGGCGGCGGTGCCCACCGTGACCATCGTGCACAACCTGCAGTATCACGCGCTGGTGTGGTTCCACAACCGCAACCGTTACGGCGGCGATGCGCGCTTCGGACGCGTGCCCGCGGCAGTGAGCCGGAGCCTGGCGGCGTATCTGGCGATCGGCCTCGCCTTCAGCCTGCTCTACCGCGTCCCGGGATTCGAACTGGGACAGGTGAGCGACCTCGCCTTCGGCCTCTTCTGCGGTTTCGGCCTGACGCACTACTACCTGGACAGCCGCATTTGGCGCGTGCGCCACGACCCCGGGCTTCGGCAGGCGCTGCAACTGGCATAGCGCCATCAGCGCCGCGCCCAGATGCGCACGAACGAGCTGCCGACGTACACCGCGTCGTTCGCCCCCGCGCCCGGATCGGGGACGAACAGGTTCACCTGCATGACGCCGGCAACCTGCCCCACCGCGGCCCCGAAGAACGCCGGGGGCTGCACCGTGCCGTTCACCGAGATGATCGGCTGGAACAGCGGAGCGACGTCGGGCGTCGTGTTCACCGCCCCATCGATCGAGGGCGGGTTGGTCTGCCCCGCCCCGGTCAGGTAGAGCGCGACCACGCTCTCCACCGGCGCCGGGTTCGTCTCCGAATTCGCCGTGCCGTCCGGATTGGCCACGGCGAAGACGTCGATGTTCTGCGTGGTCACCGGCACGCTGTAGAGATTGGAAACCTGCCCCAGGTAGCTCAGCTGCACTTCCGCCGACGTGGCGCCGTCAAGCGCGAAGGGCGCCAGGCACACGATTTCGCCGGCTTGTACCGAGACGAGTTGGGCGGCGATGCCGTTGAAGGTGACCCGCACGCCCGCGATCTCCGGCAGCACGTGCGCCGGCGCGGACACAGCGTCGGCCCGGGTGGCGGGTCCGATGCCGCGGCCCTTCAGCCGCATGGCCTGTCCCGGTGCGATGGCGAACGGAATATAGGCGGGCACCATCGGTTGCCCACCGCCGAAGTTGACGATGGAATCGATCGCGATCGCCGGCGTCCGGCTGGCATCGACACCGCCGATCAGGGCCGCATTGCCGGACTTGTCCGGCGGAGTCAACGGGACCGCAAGAAAGACCGTCCCGCCTGGACCGGGCGCGACGGCTGCCACATCCGCCACGATGCTGGACGAGATCAAACGCGAGCCCGAGGAATCCAGTGCCGCCAGGAATCCGGGGTTGCCCCCCGGCACTCCCAGGCCAGGCAGGGGTATCACCGTGGGGAAGTTACTTGAGGCCGTCCGTCCGGTCATCCAGATATTACCCATCGAGTCCACAGTTACCCGGCTGACATAGTCCAGACAGGCTCCACCAATCGCGGCGGTGAGAGCGGGAGCCGCCGCGCCAGGGCTGAACTTCATGACGAAACCGTGGTCGTTGGGGCTATAGGTACTGAAGAAACCGAACGCCGGCGGGCAGCCGCTCAGCACGCTCCGGTAGGCCCCGGGCGTGGTCTGGACCGTACTCTCGCCACCCACCACGACGTTGCCTTGTGCGTCCAGCGCGATGCCGTTCACGGTTCCCTGGTTGCCGCCGCCCACGAAGGTGGAATACAGCACGCGGTCGCCCGCGGCGCTCAGCCGCGTGACAAAACCCGAGTTGAAGATCGCGGGAAAGGAGCCGTACATCGCATCGGCCGTCACCGGAAAGTCCGTGGAGTAAGTAGTGCCGCCGATCCATGCCGCGCCGCTCGAGTCTACCGCTACATCGTAAGCCGCGTCGCCGCAGGATCCGGCGAGGTAAGTCGCGTAAAGATATGCGGACGCATCCGCCTTAAGCTTGAGGGCGAACCCATGGGTGGGAATCTGCACCTGCGCGCCGAATAAATAGCTGGGCGGGAGGGTCCGGGTACACGGCCCGGGCACCGCTGGCACGGCCGCGTCCGGCGTGACCGGGACGGTGGTCCCGGCATCCGCCGCGCCGACGACCACGACATCGCCGGACGCGTCCACCGCCAGGCCGTTGGGCCGCAGTCCGCCGAGCAGGGTGGAATAGACCAGCGCCGAGCCATCGCCCTTGACCTTGGCGACGAAGCCGGCGGTATCCGCATTGAAGCCGCTGCCGGCCGCGCCCGCGGTCACCGGAAACATGCGCGACTGCGTTGTGCCGGCGACGTAGACATCGCCCGCCGCATCCACCGCGATGCGCGCCACGCTGCCCGCACCCAGATAAGTCGCGAACAGCACCCGCCCGAGCCCGGGGTCCAGTTTGGCCAGGAACACCGTCGGCGAGACCGTACCCGCCAACCAGACGCCGGCGGGCGTGGCGAATACCGCGCCGATCGTTCCGCTGGCCACGATTTTCCAGGTGGTACCGCCGTCGTAAGTGGCGTAGACGTTGCTCGAGTCGCCGGCGAAAACCACGGAAGAATTCACCGGAGACACGGCCACGGACTGCCACGACCCCGCCCCCGCCGCGAGCACCTTCTGAAACGACGCGCCGCCGTCGGTGCTCTTCTGTACCCCGGCGGCGTTTACCAGCCACACCGTCGAGGCGGCGCGCGGGTCCACCGCGATGGCGTGCACACCGGCGGAGCCGATGCCCGCGGCCGCCTGCCAGGTCGCGCCCCCGTCGGTGCTCTTCATCAGGGGAGTGTAGAAGGTGGTCGCGTACGCAATGTCCGGCTGCGAAGGCGCGATCGCAAACCCGGTGGGGCTGGTGGCTCCGGAAGGCGCCTGTGAGGCCGGGACCGCGACCGGTTGCCAGGAAGCGCCCGCATCCGTCGTGCGCACCAGCACCCCGCTGCCCGTGAACGCGTACACCCGCTGGGGATTGACCGGGTCGATGAAGATCCGCGAAGCCGCCGGCGGGTTCGCGCCCAAGACGAACCGCGCCGATTGCAGCCAACTGGCGCCGCCATCCGTACTCTTGTAAATGGTCCAGGTCCAGGGCGAGTAGAAGGCGGACGCGGACTGCCCGACCGCCCACGCAATCGACGGATCCGTGGGATCGATGGCCGCGGCCAGCGCCCGTCCGGCGATGCCAGCCACCGCGGTCCACGTCGCCCCGCCGTCGGTGCTGCGATACATCGCATCCTCGGATCCGGCGAGCACAAGGCGGCCATCTGCCGACGCCGCCACGCCGTACACCCGCGGCACCTGGAGCGCAGAGGCGGCGAACGTGCGCCCATCCATCGAAACCCGAAGCGCCGGCTCGGGCAGCCTGGGCAACAGCGCGTTCGTCAGGGGGAAATCTTGCGACGTGGTGGTCCCGGCGACAAATACGTTGCCGGCCAAATCGGTGGCGATGGCCGCGGGCCGGTCGTCGCCGGAGCCGCGCAGTATCACGGAGCCGGTCAGTGTCTGCCCGGCGGCCGCGGCGGCGAGCCAAAGGGCCACACCCACTGCGGCGCTTCGCGCCAGAGCGCGTCCGCGAAAGGCCTGATACCGCTGGAACACCGGTGGCATTGCAGCCTGATCACGGCAATCGCATGCCCAAATCCGGACCTTACCGGAACGCCTTCTGTACCACGTCCCACACGCGCTTGTGCCGCCGGTCGTCCGTTACCAGGCCCTTCAGGTTCATGTAGGCGGCGATGGGCGGCTGCCCGGAACGCTGAAACGCTTTTGGATTGGGGAAGTCGGCGTACACCCACAGCAGCGCGCCCGCCATATAGCTCTGCCGCGCGGGATCGAGGATGTAGCCCAGGTGCGTGCCGACCAGTTTCATCTGGTAATCCTCGGAGTAGTCCATGGCGCGGTCGGCGGGAGCGGGATTGGTCCAGCCGGGCACGCCCTCGGATCCGAACTCGCTGACGACGACCGGCTTGCCGGGCCACTTCGCGTGGATCAGGTCGAGGTTGGCGGCCAGATCCTGGATGGCGCCGTAATACCACCCGAAGTATTCGTTGATGGCGATGAAGTCGGCGTGACCGAAGGCGATGTCGCGTTCGCGCCGATCGCTGGCGAAGGTGACCAGGCGGCTGGGGTCGAGTTGGCGCACCAGCGCGGTGGCGCGGGCGATGTATTGCTCCACCGGTTCGCGGTCGCTCGGAAACTCGTTGCCCACGCTCCAGACCACCACGCTCGGATGCGTGCGCCGCTGCGCGATGATTTCGGTGAGCTGCGGAGCGCCGTAGGTGTGCCACACGTCGAGCGATCCCAGCGTTTCGGCCCGCGTCTGCCAGGCGGGGATCTCGGTCCACAGCATGAGACCGAGTTCGTCGGCGAGTTCGTAGACCTGCCGGTCGTGGGGATAGTGGGCCAGCCGCACGAAGTTGCAGCCCATGGCCTTCATGTCCAACAGGTCGCGGCGCACCTGTTCACGGCTAAGGGTCATGCCGTCGCCCGGGTACATCTCGTGGTAGTTGACGCCCTTGAAGAACACGCGGCGTCCGTTGAGCAGGATCTGCGTGCCCTTGACCTCAATCTGGCGGAAGCCGCTGCGCACAGTCTCTTCGTACTTGCCGCGCGGGGTGGAAAGCGTGAGGTTCAGGCGGTACAGCGCGGGCGATTCGGGCGACCACGCGGCCACGCCGCGCACAGTCGCGCCCTCGCTCACGCGCGTCTCGCCGGCGGGCAGCTTCAACGGCCAGCGCCCGCTCCAGACGGTGCTCCCGCGGGAATCGGTGAGGGTCGCCGACAGCGTGCCCTCCACCGGAGCGCCGGTGTTGATCGCGTTAGCGGCGAAGCGGAGGTCCCACCCATCCCCGGCCATCCGGGTCGTGATCGAGTAGTCGCGCAGGTAGGCGTCCGGCACCGTTTCCAGAAATACGCCGCGGTTGATCCCGCCATAGTTCCACCACCCCGTGCAACTGGTATCCGGGATGGCGTCACTGAGCAACTGGTTGTCGGCCAGGACCGTCAGCAGGTTGCGGCCGGGATGGATCAGGCCGGTGACGTCGAATGTGAAGCCGGTGTAGGGGAAAAGGTGCGCGCCGGCGGGCTTGCCGTTGACCCACACGCTGGCGCGGATTGCGACGCCGTCGAAGCGCAGCAGGGTGCGCTCGCCGGGCGCGGGGGACGCGTCGAACCAGGTGCGGTGCCAGGCCTTGCCCTGGTAGAGCACATTATTGCGGAGCGCCTGATCGTATGATCCGGGGACCTGGATGCGCGTCCAGCCTCGCGGATCTTCGCTGGCGGCCCAGCCGGCGGTCTCGCCGCGGTCTTCCGGATCGTAGCGGAAGTCCCAGTATCCGGCCAGGCTGCGGGTGGCTGCGCCGGCCACCGTGGCCAGGGCGGCGGCGGCCAGAAGGAGACGTACCCGGGTTTGCATGAGGGTACGTTATCAGACCGCGCATCCCGGGCGGATACTGAAGGTATGCCACTGGGGCGCATGCTGATCGTCGCGGGACTTGTGCTGGTGGCGGCGGGCGTCGTAGTCACGCTGCTGGCGAAACTGCCGCTGCCGCTAGGGCGCCTGCCGGGCGACATCCGGATCGAGGGCAAGCACGGGTCGTTCTACTTTCCGCTGGCCACATGCCTGCTTGTGAGCGTGGTGCTTTCGCTGGTGATGTGGCTGGTGCGGCGGTAGGGCGCGGCGGATCAGCGGATGCGGCCCAGTTTATCGAGCGGCCAGTAGACGAAGACGGCCTTGCCGTAGATGGCGTCGCGCTTGACGAAGCCCCAGGTGCGCGAGTCGCTCGAGGAACTGCGGTGGTCGCCCAGCACGAAATACTGGCCGGCCGGGACCACGTGCTCCTCGTAACTCACACGGTCGCGGTATTCGTCCGGCACGTAGGGTTCGGAGAGCGCCTGGCGATTCACATAAACCTGTCCAGCGTCGATCGAGATCACGTCGCCCGGGATGCCGATCACGCGCTTGATGTAGGACTTCTGCGGATCCAGCGGGAACCAGAAGACCACCATGTCGCCGCGCTGGATATCGCCCAGCCCGAAATGGTAGGTGAACTTGTTGATGAAAATGCGTTCCTGGTCGGTCAGGGCGGGCATCATGCTGGTGCCCTCGACCTTCACGGGCTGGTAGATGAACACGATCAGGATGACCGCGATGAGTACGCTGAAGGCCAAGTCGCGCACCCAGGAAAGCGCGCTCCATACCTGAGACGCGCGGTTGGGCCGCTGCGGCTCCGGCGGATCGGCTAGGTTCTGGTTCTCCGGCATCCCTTCAGTCACTATATTACAGACGAAGCGGGCGGCACGAGGGTTGCAACCAAAGGGGAAAATGGGGCGCAAACGTGCCGGACGCCGGCGGCGGGATCGTCGGCGACACCACCGGTCAGGCGGTGCCGGTCTTAAAAGGGATGATGGTGGCCCCGCGCGGCTCGATGGCTCGCAGCACTCGTTCCAGGTCTGCTTCCTGGATGGGTTTGGCCAGCACGAACCGTCCCTCGCCCTCGAAGTCCGCGGTTAGCTCGGCATCGTAGCCGTCGCTGAGCAGGATGAAGCCGCCGACGCGCGAGTGAAGGCGTTCGCTCAGTTCCACCCAGTTGAGTCCCGGGGCGCGCAGGCTGCAGAAGGCGGCGTCGAAACGCATGCGCTGGGCCAGGTCCAGGGCGCCGTCGGCATGGTCCAGCGGGATCACCCGGTAGCCGCGGGCGGAGAGCAGGGCCAGCAACTGGTTGCGGACGCTCTCGTCGGTCTCAATGATGATCGCGGTCATGCCGCGGGCACTCTCGCGGACCGGGGCGGGCGAAGGCGCGGCCACCTGGGCCGCCACGCGATCCCTGGCCTGCGCGGGCAGTTCGATTTCGAAACGCGGTTCGGCCGGGCTCTTTTCGATCAGCCGCACCTCGCCGCCGTGGCCGGCAATCACGCTGCGGCTGACTCCGAGCACGGCCGCCGTCTCCTCCGTTTTGCGATCGTCCGCGGAAGCGCTGAAACTGATCTCTACCAGCAGGCGGCGGGCCAGCAGGCTGGTGCGGACGGTGAGGGTTCTTGGTTCGACGCTGCTCAATGCCTGCTCGGCGTGCAGCAGGAGGTTGAGGAAGACCTGCTCCAACTGGCCGTGGGAACCCAGCACGAAGATCGGGTCCCTGGCGGTCAGGTCGCGGACGCGGATGCCGCTGGCCTTCCAGTCGCTTTCGCGGAAATCGATCAACGCGCGCAGCAGGCCGTTGACGTCCACCGGACGCGCCTCCACCTGCTCGCTGGAGGCGAAGGAAACCAGCCGGGTGACCATGGCGCTGGCCTTGGCGGCTTCGCTGGCGATGGCCGCCACTTCCCGCTCCGCCGGTCCGCCGTGAGACTTCTCCAGGGCGCGCTGCGCCAGGTCGCGGACGGAAGCCAGGGGCGCGCGCAGTTCGTTGACGATGCCCGAGATGAGGCGCCCCACCGCGGCCAGGCGTTCGCTGCGGAACAACTGCTCCTGCACGTTGCGCTGGTCCAGCAGCCGGATGGCGACGCCGATCTGGTTGCCCAGGTGCTGCGCCAGCGCCTGTTCGTCGGCACTGAAGTCCCTGACCCGGTCATCCTGGTCCAACTCCAGCACGCCGACCACGTCGGTCTGCGCCATCATGGGCACAAACAGCAGGCTCTTGGGGGAATGCTGTCCGGCCTCGCCGGCGAGTGGGAACGGGCTGCGGCCGATGTCCGGGATGACTAGCAGCGTGCGGTAGTGGAAGCAGGCCACCGCGCCGGCCGGCGTGCCTCCCGGCGGGGAAGAGAGCGAGATGGAGACCGGCTCTCCGTTCCGATCGGCGATCGCCTCCAGCGTTTTGGCGGCCCGGTTATAAAGGTACAACTGCACCCGCGTGACGCCCAGGATGGCCGGCAGGGTCTCGCTGAGGCGCTCGAGAATCGCCGTCGCGGAGGCGGCGCTGAGAATCTCTTCCCCCAACTGGTAGGTCTTACGCAGTTTCCTGCGCTGGCTGCGCATTCGGCGCTCGCGTGTCCACAAGAGCACGACCACCAGGATCACCAGGACCACCGCCGCGCCCGCAATCGAGGCGGATACGCCGCGCGCCCGTTCCACCAGGACAATGTCGCTCATGCGCGGGGTTGCGACCTCAAAACCGGAGTTGTGCGGCGCTACCGGAGAGTACTGTAGGGCGAGGCCGGAGACCCGCACGAAATCGCCCTGATGGACACCGCCGAGTTCGGCCTTGGGCTGCCCGGGAGGACGCGGGACGAAGATCCGGTACGGGTCCGGGGATGCCGCCAGCATCACAATGGCTCCGCCGGCGTTGTAAGCGGGAGGTGACGCAACGCGCCCTTCCACCGCCACCAGCATGCCGAGATAGCGCAGGTTCTGCGCGGCGGAGGGGGAGAGTTCGAGGGGCTTGGGCGCGGTATGGTGCCCTACCAGCAGGATTTCGCCCGGCTCCACAGCCGGCATGCCGTAGACCGTCGCGGCTTTGCCGGAGACTTCAATCTCGTCGCCGGGACGGAAGCGGTCGAGCGAAGTGTTGTGGGCCGCGACCTTCAAAACACCGCCGCGATCCTGGGACTGGATGGCGAGCAGGCTGTAATCGGTGAAGTAGCAGGCCGGCGCGGAGACGATACCGCGCACTACCACGTCGCGCCCCGCCCAGACTGCGGCGAAATCCGCGTCTTTTCGCTGGCCGAGTTGTTCCAGGCTGATACGGTGGCCTTCCGCGCGCAGAGCGGCGCCGGACGCCAGCGTCACGGCCAGCGCGAAGCCGAAGCAACGTACTAGGCCGGCCGAATTTGCGCTTCGAGCCATGATGCCAATTCTCTGCTCCAGAAATTATCTACGGTTATGAAGCTCCCAGGCAAGTTAACGTGAGTAGTAGTAATGCCAATAACTCTCATGCCCGCGGCGAGCGCCGCCGCCGTGCCCGAGTGGGAATCCTCGAAGACTACGCAGCGTGTAGGGGGAATTCCCAGCAAGTCCGCGGCACGCAAGTAAATATCGGGATACGGCTTGGGCCGTTCGACCTGGTGGCCGTCCACCGCCACGTGAAAAAACTCACGCAATCCGGCATGGTCCAGGATAAAGTTGACGTTATCAGCCTCCGCATTCGAAGCTACGGCTTTGGGTAAGTACTGGTACCGGATTAGAAACTCGCGCAGTCCGGGAACGAGCATTTCCTCGAGCCGCGGAGCGGCGAGCTCGCGGTAGAGGGTTTCCTTATCGCGGCCGCGCGCGGCAACTTCGCCGGGCGCCAGCGAATCGCCGAAGAAGTCGCGCACGATTTCGTCGTTGCGCTTGCCGTACATACGCTGGTGCATGGCCTCGGTGGTGACGAGTCCGAAGCGGCGGTTGAACTGTTCCCACGCCAGGCGGTGCAGGGGGTTCGAATCCACCAGCACGCCATCCATATCGAAGATCAGGGCATCCACGGTGGAAGGCCTCGCGGTCACGCGGCATCTCCCCCCGGCAGGCAGGTCGCCAGCCACGCGAGGTAATTCGGAGCGCCGTCCACAACTGGCAGGGCGAGCACTTCGGGGACCTCGTAGGAATGCATGGATTCGATGGCTCCGCGCAGGGCATCGAAGCGGGCACGCGAGGACTTAATCAACAGTAGTGACTCCCGGGCGGATTGGATCTCACCCTTCCAGCGATAGATGCTGAGCGCCGCCGGCACCACGCTCACGCAGGCCGCATGTCCGGCCTCCACCAGGGCGCGTCCCAGACTTTCGCCGTCCTCGGGGGATGCGCACGTGCAAAGTACAACAATCTTATCGGTCATGGGAAATTTTCCGCGAGTTCAACGCGCCAGCGATGTTACCATTATCTTCCAGGCACGATTGTCCGATGAAGGCGCCGTTGACCCGTTTCGCACTGCTGATTGTCTTTCTCGCGGCGGTGGGGTATGCCTTCGTGGCCCTTCCCCGCGGGATGCGCGCCTGGCAGGAAAAAGAGCGTCAGATCGCGGAGAAGGAAAGAAGCAACACCATGCTGGTGCGGCAACTGGAGAAGCAGAGAGAGCGCATCCGCCGGCTCTCCAGCGACCCCGAAGAACAGGAACTGGAAATCCGCAAGCGCCTCAAACTGGCGCGCCCCGAAGAGAAGGTCTTCATCACGGGAGAACCGGACCGGCCTGGCAAGGCCGAACCCGGCCGGTGATGTCCAAGCGGATCATGGTGGCGATGGTGGGCGCGGGCATCGGCGCGCTGGCCGGACTGCTGGTGGACTTCCTGGGCGCGGGCAGCGTAGCGTTGATCGCGGGCGGAGCGCTGGGCGCGATCCTCCCGCAGTTCCTCCTGGGCGCGCCCGGAAAGTGAGCCTGCCATGCCCCGCCGGGCGAATCCCAGCCGCGAAACCGGTGCCCGCTGCGTACGTCTCACCACTGTGACCCGATTTTTCGCCCTGCTCGCCTGCGCCGCGCCGCTGGCCTTCGCCCAGTTGCCGCGCGTCGGCGAGATCAACTTCTACGGATTGCGCAAGCTCAACCCGGAGAGGGTGCTGGAAGCGGTGAACCTGCACACGGGAGACCGGTTGCCGGCCTCCAAGGGCGATCTCGAGGATCGCCTGGAGCAGATTTCCGGGGTGG
The DNA here is from genome assembly GCA_018268835.1 of Acidobacteriota bacterium. GTDB lineage: Bacteria > Acidobacteriota > Terriglobia > Bryobacterales > Bryobacteraceae > Solibacter. Next base: position 71,547 of record JAFDVU010000002.1, read on the forward strand.
TGGCCGCCCGCGTCGAGGCGGTCTGCTGCGAGGGTTCGCAGGCCACCCTGTTCATCGGCATCCAGGAGCGCGGCGCGGGCCGGATGGACGTGCGCGACGCTCCGGCGGGAGCCGCGGTCCTGCCCGACGATGTGCTGGCACGGTATCGCGAATACCTCTCGGCGACCGGGCGCGCGGCCCGCTCCGGGGGAGCTGCCGATCCGGCGGCGCGCCAACTGGAAGACGGCTTCCGCGCCTTCGATGAAACGCACGTGGCGCTGGTGCGCGACGTGCTGCGCAACTCGGTCGATGCCGAACACCGCGCCGCCGCCGCGCTGCTCATGGGCTTCGCCCCGAAGCGGACCGAGGCCATCGCCGACCTGCAGTATGCCTTACAGGATCCCGACGAATCGGTACGCGCCAACGCGGCGCGCTCGCTCAAGGCGATCGCCGTCGAGGCGCGCAAGGAACTGCTGCCGCCGCCGAAAATCGAGCCGGTCTGGCTGGTCCAGATGCTGGATTCGGTGGTGCTCAGCGACCGCCTGCAGGCGGTCCAGACGCTGCTGGTGATCACCGACCAGGTGAATGCACCGGTGCTCTCGCTGCTTCGCGAGCGCGCCCTGCCGTCGCTCGCCGGGATGGCGCGCTGGAAGACGCTCGAGTACGCGCTGCCCGCCTACATGCTGCTGGGCCGGACCGCCGGCATCCCCGAGCAGAACCTGCTGGACGCGTGGCGCAAGGGCGATCGCGAGACCGCGATCAACCAGGCCGAGCAAGCCGCAAGCGCGAAGAAGTAGCGGATCGCTCGGTGGCCCCGGACGTAGCAGCTATACTGACAGAGGCGGATGGGAATCTCCAGGCGGGAATTAATCGGAGCCGCCGCGCTGGCGGCAACGGCGGCGGCGCAGGATTCGGGACCCCACGTGCCGCGTCCGCGCGCCGAACCCAAGCCGCGGACCACCCCCACGGTCTGCCTCTACTCGCTGCACCTGCTCAAGATCGAGTATGAGGCCCTGGGCCAGACGCTCAAGGAGATTGGCTTCGACGGCTGCAACCTGGCTGTAGTCCCAGGCGCCCACGTGCCTCCCGAAAAGGCCGATTCGGACCTGATGCGCGAGATCGAGGCGGTCAGCGGCGTCGGGCTGGACGTTCCCATCATCACCACTTCGGCAACCTCGGCCAACGACATGCTCGGCCGCCAGGTGTTCGCCATCGCCGGCTTCATGAAGATCCCGTTGATCCGCTCGGGTACCTGGCGCTACGGCGCGGGCGACGCGGAGGCACGGTTGAACGAGGTGCAGCGCGACGTCCTCATGCTGGCCAGCGTGGCCCGCGCCTATAACATGGCGCTCTGCCTGCCGAACCTGACCGGGGACGCGGTGGGCGCCGCGGTGTGGGACTACGCGTCGATGCTGCGCGGCATCGACCGCAACTGGATCGGCTACGATTTCGACCCCGGCTGCGCCACGCAATCGGGCGGCCCGGCGGGCGCGCTGAACGATCTGCGGGTGGTGCTGCCGCGGCTCAAGGCGGTCACCGTCAGCGACGCCGCCTGGACCCGCGACGGAGCCGGCTGGAAAGTCACTCCCTGTCCGATGGGCGAGGGCTCGGTGGATTGGGGGCGCTTCTTCGAAGCCCTGGCGCGCGCCCACTTCACCGGACCCATCACGCTGCAGATGCGCTACAACCCGGCCAACGAACTGAGCGCCATGCGCAAGGACCTGGAGTTCATCCGCAAACAGATCGCGGCGGCCTACGGCTCGGCGGGCTGATCGAAAAGGCCCCCCTGGGCCTCCGGCGCGGCCTTCTGTTTGCGCTTGCGCAAGGGGCTGCCGATGACCCCGAGCACTTCGATCCCGACCAGCGCGCTGCGCGGCACGAAGATCCGCTGCGTGTTGGCGAATGGGTCCGGCGGGATCAGACTGAAGCCGGCCGGGTCCAGCCCCATCAGATTGTTGGGCAGGATGCCCTCCATGGTTTCGCCGTCGCGGAAACGTGCGTGGACCCACAGGCCGGCCATTTTAGGCCGGGTGAGGAATTCGTGGCGTTCGCCCGTGCCGGCATCCCAATCGCGCACGAAACAGACGGCTTTGACTTCCGGATAGGGCAGCAGCCGGATTTCGCCCTGCTGGGACATCAGCTCGATGCCCTCGGGCTGCAAAAAGCTGGAGGGTTTGATCCACCCGGCCAAGGTTTCCCGCTGGTAACGCCGTACGAGCGCCTTCTTGTTGGTGGAATCGGCCACGGCACGCTCAATTTCGACAACTATGTTTCAAACATTTAGCGCCCTATTGTATCATTGGCTCAAATGTCCGGCGCGGCAGGCCTTACAGCGGATCTACGGAGCCAGACCTCTGCTTTTCTTAACTTCTGCCGCATCGAAAAGGGCTTGGCGGCCAACTCACTTGCCGCCTACTCGGCTGATCTGGAACGGTTTAGCGCCTTCGCAGGGGAGGGCGGGGAGATCCCGGACCGGGACCGGATCCGGCAGTATCTGGACACTTTATACCGCGCGGGCCTGAGCAATCGTTCGATCGCGCGACACCTCACCACCCTGCGCAGCTTCTTCGGGTTCCTGATGCGGGAGGGCCGCCTGGCAAGCGATCCGACCGAGCATATGGGCACCCCCAAGCAATGGCAGACAATCCCTAAGTACTTGAGCCTGGAGGAGATAGAGAAGATCATCCAGGCGCCCGACCTCTCCCGCCCGAACGGGCTGCGCGATCGAGCCATGATGGAGTTGCTGTACGCGACCGGATTGCGGGTGAGCGAACTGTGCCGGGTAGGTCTGGGGGATCTGGATCTCAACTTCGGAGTGATCCGCACCACGGGAAAGGGCAACAAGCAGCGGTTGGTGCCGGTGGGCACCTCGGCCATCGAGGCGGTCCGGGCGTGGACCGGCACGGGACGGCCAGCCATGCTCAAGGGCCGCGCCAGCCGGTATCTGTTCGTCACCGCGCGCGGCGGGTGTCTCTCCCGCCAGGCGTTCTGGAAACTCCTGGCCGGATACGGCAGGAAAGCAGGTATCTTTCACGGGTTGACGCCGCACGTGCTCCGCCACAGTTTCGCCACACACCTTTTGGAGGGCGGAGCCGACCTGCGGAGCGTGCAGGTGATGTTGGGGCACGCGGACATATCGACCACCCAGATTTACACCCACGTCATGCGGTCGAGGCTCAGGGAAACCGTGGACAAGCATCACCCCCGCGCGTAGTCCGCCGGTTGGAATTGCCGCGGGGACAAGAGATTTTCGCAGGCCGGAAGTGCGAACGCGATGAGCGATTACATGTACATGCTGGAGAGCCACCTCAGCCCGGATCAGAACCGGGTGATCGAGGCGGTGCAGACGGCGGCGGGAGAAGCCGGCGTCAACGTGTTTCTGACCGGAGGCGCCATGCGCGACATGCTGGCCGGGTTCCCCATACGGGACCTGGACTTCGTGGTGGAGGGCAACGCGCTCAAGGTCGCCCACGCCGTCTGCGAGCGCGGCGGAGCCAAAACGGTGCACATCGACGAGAGCCGCAAGGCTGCAGACCTGGTGTTCGCCAGCGGGGTGACGGCGCAGATTGCCATGTCGCGGCAGGAAAAGTACGCCCGCGGCGGCGCCAGATCCACCGTGAGCGCGGCCACCATCCAGGAAGACCTTCGTGGACGGGATTTCACCTGCAACGCCATTGCGCTCTCCCTCAACCGCGCCTCCCGCGGACTGCTGCTGGACCCCATGAACGGGCTGGCGGATATCGAGCGGCGCGAATTGCGCGCGGTTTCCACCTACGGTTTCTACGACGATCCATCGCGCCTGCTGCGCCTGGTGCGGTTCAGCGTGCGGCTGGGATTCACCGTGGAGGAACGCACCCGGATGCAGGTTGCCAACGCACGGGAGGCGGAAGTGGAAGCCCGCATCCCGCCGCGCGTGCTGAGCGAGGAACTGCGCCGCATCGGTGCGGAGGACCGGGCCCCGGAAATTATCAAGGGGCTGGAAGAAGCGGGCCTGCTGCGGCTGTTCTCACCGGTGCTGGGCGCGAAACTGAACCACCAGGCGCTGACCCGCCTGGAGAAGGCCGTGGCGCTCCTGCCGGACGACTCCCAGTGGCGCGGCGCGCGCTTCGGCGTCTTCATGGACGCCCTCACCGCAAACCTCACTCCCAAGGAGAAGGCGGCCCTGGTCAAGACCACGGAAGTGCCCAAGAGGGACATCGCCGAGTGGCAGAAACTGGAGGCGCGCGCCAAGAAACTGGAGAGCGCCCTCAAGTCGCCGCGCATCCGCAAAGCCAGCCAGGTGTATCAGATCGTGTCCGCGGCGGCGCCGGACGAGGTGCTGTTCACGCTCTGCCACTCGGCGCTCAAGCCGGTGCAGGAACGTTTGCGCAGCCACTTTGCCAAGTATCTTCCGCAGATCGCCGAGATCCTGCCGGAGGAATGGGCGACGATTCCCGTCAAGCCGGGCACACCCAAGTACGCCAAGGCGCGCGAGACGTTCATCGCCCAACGCTTGGACCGCCGCGTGAAGAAGCCGGTGGAACCCCCGCCGCCGACTGTCGTCCCGGTGGTGGAAACGGCCGGCCGGCGCGGAAGATAAAGGCAAGCTCGACAAAAAAAACCTGGCCTGCGCGGAGGGTAGCAGGCCAGGCGGGAGAGCACCTAGCTAGTGCATCTTCCCTAAGCTCGCGAACACGGCTGGACTGGTCAGGATCGGGGGAGTGCGAGAGGGAGCGGGCGCCGCAGCGCGCTGGTCGGTGGCCACACCAGCGGTGCGGAATTCGTGCTGCGTGCTGCGAATTGCGATCATGCCGCCGCGCGAACGCACGATGCGTCCGGAAACAATCAGTTGCAGGGGCGCCACGTTGTGCAGCAGCACCGGCCAGGAGACCGAGAGTTCCACGTTCAACCCCTCAGGAAGGTGCCGGCCCGCGTTGAACAGCAGCCCCCCGCTCGAAACGTCGATGGTGTGGCCACTACCTGTATCGAGAACGCGGCGGCGGCGGATCAGCTTCCAGCGGCAATCGAGTTGGATCGTGTAGCGGCGATCCTGGCGCCGGTCGCCGGCGATCACTTCTTCAGATTCGGAGTTCCGTCGTTCCCAGGGCATCTGGCACTGTCCTTCGTCACCCAAAATGCGGGGACAGCAACATTATCCGAAGCCGAGACCGTCAAATCACAGTCATGCAGGTACTTAAGGGGTACTCAGTGTCCTAATCGCTCACCTGATAACGATCGGGAGAAACGGTGTACTGCCGCGGCTGCTATCCTCAAAAAGTACACGGACCGCCGGTGCGGGAGTAAATCACCGGTAATGGAAGGAATCGACAGGAGTTTACAGACGTGAGAGTGTATCGGCTCGGGTGCTGCCTGTTAGCGGCGGCTCTGGCTGCATATGGACAGGTCGCGAAGGTGGCCGAACAGCAAGTTACCGCCTTCACACTGGCCGACGGGCTGCGCATTGTGGTGCTCGAACGCCACCAAGCGCCGGTTGCCGCGTTTCACACCCTGGTGGGCGGCGGGTCGGTGAACGACCCCCCGGGGCAGACCGGACTGGTGACGCTGCTCGGCCGGATGCAGCTCAAAGGCTCGGAATCGATTGGCAGCCGCAACTGGGCCGAGGAGAAAAGGGCGCTGGAAGCGGTGGACGAAGCACGCAGCCGGATGGACGCCGAACGCGACAAGGGGATCCTGCGCAACGAGGATCAGTACGGCATGCTGCGGACTCAGTGGAGGCTGGCGGTGGACGCCGCGCAACGCGCCAGCAACTCCGCGGAATACCGCAGGGTCCTGACCGACGCCGGCGCGAGCGAGATCGCCTCGTGGGCCGACTACGACTCGATGCACGTGTCCTACACCTTGCCGTCGAACCGCCTGGAGTTGTGGTTCGCCATGGAGGCGCAGCGACTGATGCACCCGGTGGTGCGCGATTTCGACCAGGAGCGCGCCGCCATGATCGAGGATGCGAACAAGGAGCGCGCGCTGCCCCAGGCGCGGGTCCTCGCTTCTCTGCTGGCAGCGGCGTTCACGGCGCATCCCTACCGGGTGCCGCAGACGGGCTGGCCCAGCGATGAGCCCGAACTCACCCGGCGGCAGGCGCAGCAGTTCCTGGAAACGCACTACGTGCCCGGGAATATCGTGATGACGATGGCAGGCGATGTGGATCCGGCCGAGGCGCGCCGCCTGGCTGAGAAGTATCTCGGTCCCATGCCGGCGCGGCCAATGCCGCCGGCGCTGCACACCGCCGAACCGCCGCAGCAGGGACCGCGCACGGTGGTGCTGGAGCAGAACGGCCAGGCGCTGATCGCCGTCGCCTTCAAGCGTCCCGATTACTACGACAAGGACGACTCGACGCTGGACGTCTTCCAGATGGCCCTGGTCAACGGGAAAACCGGGCTGGCCCGGCAGGACCTGGTGAACGACCGGAAACTGGTTCTCAAGGTGGAGATTGTGTCCACCTTCCCAGACGGGCAGTACCCCAACCTGTTCGCCTTCCTGCTTGTGCCCGCCCCCGGTCGCGGCGTGGACGACGCGCTCAAAGGGCTGGATGCCCTGATCGAACGGCTGCGCACGCGGAAGGTGCCGGCGGATGAGGTGGCCGCCGCCCGCAACGAACTGCAATCGCAGATCTATCAACGCCTGGCGACCAACTCGTTCATGGCCAGGATGCTGGCCATCCACACCTGGATCTACGGCGACTGGAAGAAGATGTTCACCATCACGGACGCGATCGGCGGCGTCACGGATGACGATTTGCTGCGCGTGGCGCAACGCTACCTCACGACGGCGAACCGCACCACGGTGTACACCGCAATACCGGGCCAGCCGCTCAACAGGAGCCTGCCATGAAACGCGCGCTGCTGCTGGTGGCCGCGGCCGTCGCCGGATTCGGACAGGTCCCGGCCACGGTACCGGGAATGGAGCAACTGAAGGCCCCCGGACGGGGAGAGCAGCGGCCGGCGGGAAAACGCGCCCCGGCAAGCCGCGCCTCGGAGTCGCCGGCGCGCTCCGCTCCGCCCAAAACGGCCGCGGACGCGGCAAACTCGCCGCGCGACCTCAAGTTTCCCCCGTTGCACGGTCTCAAGCCTCCCACGCCGGTGACCGTCACACTGCCCAACGGCCTGCGGGTGTACCTGGTGGAGCAGCATGAATTGCCGGTTTTGGGAGGAGTCCTGATGGTGCGAACGGGAGCGGCCTTCGACCCGCCCGACCGGGTCGGGTTGGCGGCGCTGACCGGCAACCTGGTGCGCAACGGCGGCACCGCCTCCAAATCCCCGGAACAGGTGGACCGGCAACTGGCCGCCCTCGGAATGTCGCTCGATTCCACGGGGGGTTCCACCTCCAGCGTCCTCACGTTTCACACGCTGCGCCGGACGGCCGAACCCTCGCTCGCGTCCCTGCGCGAGATCCTGGAGCGCCCCGCGTTCGAACGCGACCGCCTGGAACTGGCCAAGCAGCCGCTGCGACGCGCCATCACGGAACAGAACGACGATTCCGCCGCGGTGGCGAGCCGCGAACTTTCCAGGCTGATTCTGGGCCGGGACACGCCCTATGGGTGGCCGATGACCTATACCGGACTCGAGCGCATCACCAGCGCCGATGTCCGGAGCTTTCACCAGAAGTACTTCGTCCCGGCGAACATGATGCTCGGGCTGTGGGGCGATTTCGACGCGCAGCAGATGCGTGCGCTGGTGGAAAAGGTGTTCGGGGACTGGAACGCCACCGGCCAGCCGGCGGGCGATTTTCCCAAGGCCAAGGCAGCGCCCGCGCCCGGCGTCTACCTCGCCGAGGTCAAGGACCCGATGGTGAGCTACATGGCGATCGGCCGGCCCAGCGGCATGGTGAATCAGAAGGACTATCCGGCCCTGGACGTTATGGCGCTGATCTTCAACCAGGTGCAGTCGCGCATCCGGCAGCGTGCGCGGAGCGATGTGGGCGGCGCCGCCATCAGCCTGATCGGGGTTCAGGTGGACGACGCCAAGGCTACCTGGGGCGCGGGCATGGATCACACCGGAGTGTTCCGCATCACCGCGAAGTGCCGCGGGGCGGGGACTACGGAATCGGTCCACGCCGTACTCGACGATATCGACCACTTGCGCGCCGCCGAAGTCTCCGACGAGGATCTGCGCACCGCCAAAGACGCGGCCATGGCCGCGCTGCTGGGCAAGTGGGACACTACCGCCGAGGGCGTCTTGCAGATGATGACCCTGGAATATTACGGCCTTCCCCGGGACTTCGCGCACCAGTACGAGACCGGTATCCAGGCGGTGACGAAAGCCGACGTCATGCGGGTGGCGCGGCAATACCTGGACCCCGCCGACATGACCATCGTGGTGGTGGGCAATCCGCAGGTCTTCGGAACCCCACTCGAGAAGCTGAACCCGCAAATCAACCGTATCGATCTGACCATTCCCCCGCCGAAGGCGAGCGTCATTGAAGCCACGGATGTGAGCCTGACGGAAGGTAAGCGGCTGCTGGCGCGCGCGCAGGAGGCCGCCGGCGGCGCCGGGAAACTGGCTTCGGTCAAGGACTACGTTCTGCAGACCGAGTATCAACTGGATCCCGCGGTGGCCAGCCTCGGCGGCTCCGTGGTGCCGCAGACCGACCGCTGGATCTCCCCCACGGTGTTCCGTCAGGAACTCTCGCTGCCCACCGGCAGGATCACCGCGTACAGCGACGGCGTTTCGGGATGGATCGTGACGCCGCAGGGGTGGGGCGCGCTCGCCGGAGCACAGCTCAAGCAGTTGCAGAGCGATCTCTTCCGCTCCTACTTCCGCTTCCTGTTGAGCGACCGCGTGGAAGGACGCACGGTGAACGCGGTGGATCAGAACCTGGTGGAAATCACCGACCCGGCCGGACAGACGGCCCGCATCGAATTCGATCCCCGGACCGGGCTTCCCCGGCGCGCCACCTACGAGGTGCGGCAGGCGACCGGCCTGCCGCTGTTCACCGAGGACGTCTACAGCGACTTCCGCGACGTGAACGGCATCCAGTATCCGTTCAAGACCGTGATCATGCAGGCGGGCCGCAAGTTCGCCGACGTGATCGTGAAGGATATCAAGATCAATACCGGATTGCGCCAGGTGGACCTGGCGACGAGGCCGCAATGAGTCGCTCCCTCCCCGTTTCCCTCTTTTTCCTGGCCTGCGCCACCCTCGCCGCCGGCGCCGAAACCGCGCAGCAGCGCGGCAAGCGCGTGGTCTATGAAGCGCTGGACGCGCTCGGCGGCAAACAGTACCTGGCCATGGAAGACCGCGTGGAAAGCGGCCGCGCTTACTCGTTCTACCGCGGGGAGATCGAAGGCTTGAGCATCGCCACCATCTATACCCGGTACCTCGTGCCCACGCCCGGGAAGGTATCGGCGCGCGAACGCGAGAACTTCGACAAGGACCAGAAGTACGGCGTCTTGTTCAACGAAAGCGGCGCCTGGGAGATCACCTATCGCGGCGCGCGCCCGCTGGACTCCAAGCGCATCGATGCCTTCCGCGACGGCACCCTGCGCAACGTCTTCTACATCCTGCGCGAGCGGCTGGGCGAGCCCGGGCTGGATTTCTACTCGCAGGGCGCGGACATGTACGAGAACCGGCCGGTGGAGATCGTGGACATCACCGACGCCTCGAACCTGACCACCACCGTCTACTTCAGCGCGCTCGACAAGCTGCCGGTGCGGCAGATTTTCAAGCGCCGCAACCCGGAGTACAAAGACTTCGACACCGAAGAGACCATCTTCGCCAAATATCGCGACGTGGGCGGTGTAAAGTGGCCCTACAGCATCCGCCGCTACCGCAACCGGGAGAAGATCTTCGAGATGTACTCGGACTCCGTGCACATCAACCGCAACCTGACCGACGACCTGTTCACCCTGCCGGGGAACATCAAAATCCTGCCGGCGCCGAAATAGCGCAAGTGGACACCGCTTCGCTCGAGCAACGCTATCGCGACCGCGCTTCCACAGGCTGGAGGGGCCGCCTGCGCCGCGCGCTGGAGCCTCCCGCGCCGTTCATCATGAATCCGCGCGAGCCTAAGGATTTCCCGCTGGGACGCTGGAACCTGTACATCGGCGGCGCGGGGCGGCGTGTGGAAGGCTACGTCAACCTGGACCTGTTTGCCATGCCGGGAGTGGATGTGGCGGCGGACGCGGAGGCGCTGCCCTTCCCCGGCGAGACGTTCCTGCGCGTGGAGTGCGACGCGGTGCTGGAGCACGTGTGCGACCCCGCGCGCGTGATGAGCGAGATGACCCGCGTGCTCGCCCCCGGCGGATATCTCCACCTGGTGACCCCTTTCTGCCACCCCTTCCACGAATACCCGAAGGATTACCGGCGGTTCACCATCGACGGGTTGAAGCAACTCGCCCAAGGGCTGGAGCCGGTGGCCGAAGGCTGGCGCACCGGACCGGCGGCGACCCTGCTGGTGGTCGCGATCGAGTTCGCCAAAGGCCTGGCGCCGTGGCGCTGGTGGCGCGGCGCGGCGCACGTGGCGCTCGGCTGGCTGCTCTTTCCCCTGCGCTACCTGGACCTGTGGCTGCTGCGCACTTCCCGCGCCGGGCGCATCGGCAACCACTGCTATCTCTGGGTGCGGAAGCCCGCCTCGCGCGCGTAGGTGTCCACGCTCAGGCGCTTCCCGTCCGTACGGATCGTGATCAGCCCGCCCTGGTCCGTGCGCAGGATTTCGGCGTGGCGCTGTTCCAGGCGGTCGAGGATCGCAGCGTGCGGATGCCCGTAGCTGTTTTCGAAGCCGTCGGAGATTACGGCGAAGGCGGGATGCACCGCGTCCAGGAAGTCATCCGTGCTGGAGGTGCGGCTGCCGTGGTGCGGCACTTTGAGCACGTCGGCGGGCCGGACCTCTCCGGCGGCCAGCATCTCCTGCTCGATCGGGCGCTCCACGTCGCCGGTGAGCAGGAAACTGCGGCTGCCGTAAGTCACCCGCAGGACCAGCGAATCGTTGTTCCTGGGTGTATCCAACGGCACGTAGTCGGGGAACGGCGCGAGCACCTCGATCTCCGCGCCGCCGAAAGAAAAACGAGCCGGCGCACTCAGGGGCTTTACAGAGGCTCGCGCGCGGCCGGCGGCGACGCGCACGCGCTCCCACTCCGGGCTGTCCGGCGTGAAGCCGGTCCACACCTCGGCGGGATGAAAGTCCGTGATCAGCGCGGGGACGCCGCCAGCGTGATCCTCGTGCGCGTGAGTGAGCGCGACCACATCCACACGGCGGATGCCGCGATCCCACAGGTAGGGCGCGATCACGTCCTCGCCGATATCGAGGTTGCCGCGCTGCGGGCGGCCGAAGACCGGGATGCCGCCGCCATCCACAAGCATGGTGCGTCCGTCGGGAAAGGCGAGAAAGAGGCCGTCGCCCTGTCCCACATCGATGGCGGTAAGTTCCAGTTGCCGGGGCACGATTGCCGGCGCGAAGGGGCTTACCAGGAGTACCGCCAGCAGGACGGCCACCGCGGCGCCGGAGAGCGTGCGCGCCGTGCGGGTGCCGGCCGCGGCGGTGGCGATCAGCGCGGCGGCGACCGCCACCGCGAGCCACACCGGCGGCGTCGGGATGCGCCATCCGGGCTCAATGCGCGCGTGAAATTCGACCACGGCCTGCGCCAGCCCGAGGAACCATCCGGCCAGCTTCGCCAGCGGGGCCCATCCGGTGAGGACGGCGGCGAATCCCAGCGGCACCACGAACCCCATCGCCGGCACCACCAGGGCGTTGGCCGATAGCCCGGAGACGCCCACCCGGTGGAAGTACTCCACCATGGGCAGCGCCAGCCCCAGTTGCACCACCGCCGACGTGAGCACGATCTCGTACACGTAGAAGATGCCGCGCGCCGGCCACGCCACCATCGCACAGGGCACGCGCAGCGCCGCGGCCAGCAGGCGCATTTCGATGCGGAACTGCGCCACCCGCGGCTCCGCGTGCAGGTCGCGATCGCGGTTGGCGAGATCGCGTAAACCGGCAGCCAGCGGGCCCGAAGTCGCACGAATCGCCGGCGCGGCGAACGCGCCCAGGAATCCTACCGCGAGGAACGTAAGCTGAAAACTCGCGTCGAATAGCTGCCCTGGGTCCAGCACCAGGAAGCCCAGTGCGATCGCCGCCAGCAGGTTGAGGATGCGGGTCTCGCGGTAGAAGTAGGACGCGATCAGGTAGAGGGTGAGCCCGGCGGCGGAACGGATGCAGGGCGCCTGCCATCCCGTGACCAGCGCGTAGAGCCACGCCGCCAGCGTGGTTAGGGTCAGCGCCCACGGCTGCGGGATGAAGCAGAGGCGCAGCAGGAACAGGAACACGGCCGCCAGCACCGCCACGTGCGTCCCCGAGATCACGATGGCGTGAAAGGTGCCCGTGGAACGCCACTGGTCCGTCCAGACTTTCTGCAGTTGAAACGATTGCCCGATCAGAATCGCCTGCATCATCCCGGAGCGGAATTCGTCGTCCGGGTATATGCGCTGTATGCGGTCGAGCGCCGCCGCGCGGAGGTCCATGATGAACTTGCCGAAGCGAGTCCCGCATGTGCCCGGCAGGACGCGCACGGCGCCGGCGTTGGCGCTGACCGTCCAGTAGATGTTCTGCCGCGCCAGGTAGTTCGCATAATCGAAGGCGCCCGGATTGCCGAAATTGCGCGGCTTGCGGACCTTGCCGTCGAGTTCAATGTGCTGCCCGTAGCGCAGTGCGGGCAGGGTTTCGCCGGGCTTGGTGTAGAGCGTGACCTGCGCGCGCGCGTCGCGGTCGAGTTCCATGACGAAGCGCGCTCGATCTTCACTGACGGCGGGGGGCTCCACCACGCATCCTTCGACGATGAGCACCTCGCGCGCGGTGGCATCGATGGTGGGTGGAGGAGGCGGCTGATGTGCCCAGGCGGTCAACGCCCCGGCGAAGACGAATCCGGCGAGCCCGCAGGCTTGGGCCACGCGCAGCGCCCCGCGCGCGTAGGCGATCATGCCGAGAACGAATGTGGCGGCGATGGCGGGCAGGGTTTCGCGGGGAGTGAGCGGGACGAATCGCGCCAGCAGGATGCCGAGAGCAAGCGCGGCAACCGGCGCGATCAGGGGGTGCTGGTGAGACAGGGCGGGTTGGGACCGGGGCGCCGCCATAAGGAAGATAGTGCGGCGCGGGCGAGCGGGTTCTCAGGTCATTTCAGCCGGCAAAGCCAGATGTCGGCTTCCGTCACGCGCCGCGAGTAGAAGGCCGTCCGGCCATCGCGGGTGAGCCGCGGCGGGCCGAGCACATCGCGCCGCACGGAGTAGACCCGGCGCACCTGATGCGAGCCCGAGTCCACGATGAAGAAGCCGTTCCCGTTGGCGACGAAGAGCACCCGCCGCGAGTCCGGCAGCCACACCGGCCATTCGCCGAAGTCGGCCAGGTGGTCGTAGCCGCGGGTCGCGAACGAATAGCGCACGATTCCGGGGAGCGCGTCGGTCTGCTGGCCCACCAGGTAGCGGCCGTCCGCGGACCAGGAGTTGACAATGTAGCGCGCCTGGGCGGGCTCCGGCGGCGGAAGCGTCTCCGCGGTCTGCTCTTTCCACGCGCGATTGGGATCGAATACCAGGACGCGCTTGTTCCCCGGGGATGTCGTGGCCGCGATGCGGGAGCCATCCGGCGACCACATCAAGTAGGCCGTGCCCACCTCGGTCAACTGGCTCAGGCCGCTGCCGTCCGGGTGGATCTTCCACAGGTTCAGGTTGCCGCCACGGTCGCCGCCGCGGCTGGAAAAGAAGGCGATCCAACCGCCATCGGGCGACCAGTGCGGCATGCGGTCTGCGGCATCGCCCGTGAGTTGGCGCAACCCGGTACCGTCCGTGCGCGAGATGTAGAGTTGTCCTTCCGGTTGCGTGAGCGAGTAGAACGCGACCCAATCGCCGTCTGGCGAGGGGTCGGGCGAGGACCAGCGCCGCGTGCCCGTGGTCACCCAGAAGGGTTCCCCCTGGGGGTTGCCCGAGGCATCCAGCGTGAGCCGCTGGATGTTGGCGGTGATGAGTGCCGATGTGTACAGGATGCGCCGGCCGTCGGCCGAGATGCTGGGGTGCGCCAGGTAGGCTGCGGGCGTGCTTACGCTCTCGGCCGGACCCAGGGTCTTGCCGGATGTCTCGTCGATCGGGACGCGCCACAGATTCATGCTGCCGCCCCGGTCGCTCGAGAAGTAGAGATACTTGCCATCCGGCGACCAGACCGGATTCCAGTCGCGCGCCGGATCGCTGGCTACCGGCACCGGGGTCCCGCCCCCCACGGGGATGGTCCCGACATCGCCCTTCGCGTCGGTGCCCGCCCGCGTCGTGTAGGCGATGCGCAGGTTGTGCGGCGACCAGTTCGGCAGCACGGCGTCGACCGCCGGTGCCAGGCGGTGTGTCTCTCCCGTGTTCACCGCGACCATCCACAATTCGCTTTGCCCGATCCACTGTGCGTAGAGTTCGACGGACTCCGCGGCAAAGGCCAGGTGCGTGCCGTCGGGTGACCACGCCGGGTTGAATCCCCGGTTGGTCACGCGCCTGACCGCTTCGCCGGTCCGACCCATCACGAAGATGCCTCCGCCGGCGCGCGTGGAGTGAAACGCGATGTGTTCGCCGTCCGGGGAGAAGACGGGTTGGTCCTCGTCGCCGGTCGAGTCGGGAGTCAGGTCGAGGGGAGTTTGACCGCCGATGGCTTGCAGGAAAATGTGTCGTCCTTTGGCGCTCTCGCCTCCGTAGACCAGCCATTTCCCGTCGGGTGAAATGCTGGGGAATAACTCGGCGCCGGGCTGGGAAGTGATCTGCAGGAACTCCGTCCGCAGGGGAGCGGAACGTCCGGCGCCGATGACGCGGCGGGCGAGCCACCAGGCCGTCCCGGCGATCGCGATCGCGGCCAGCGCCACGCCCGGCCACAACCACCTGCGCGCACCGCGCCGCGGGGCCGGCTGTGACGCGGCCGCGAGTTCCTCCAGCTCGACCTTGATATCGTCCACGTGCTGGAATCGCCGTGCCGGCTCCTTGCGCAAACACCGCCGTACGATCCGCTCCACTTCGCGCGGAACCTTGTCCCCCAACGGCGCCGGTTCCTCGCGCAGCACCGCCGCCATCACTGCCGCCGCCGAATTCCCCGAGAACGCTGGCCTCCCGGCGAGCATCCGGTACAACACCAGCCCGAAGGAGAAAACGTCCGACCGCTCGTCCAGCGGCTTGCCCTCCGCCTGCTCCGGCGACATGTACGCCGGTGTGCCCGCGATCTCCCCTTCCACCGTCAGGGTGCTCGCTTCCCCCGGCTCCAGCCGCACCCGCCGCGCCAGCCCGAAATCCAGCAGCTTCACCAGCCCCTCGCGCGTCACCATGATGTTGCCCGGCTTCAGATCGCGGTGGATCACCCCGACCGAGTGCGCCCGTGCCAATCCGGCCGCGATCTGCGCGCCGTAGTCCAGCGCCTTGGCCAACGCCAGCCCCTTGGCCGTCACCATCTCCTCCAGGGTCTTGCCCTCCACGAACTCCATCGCGATGAAGTCCACGCCATTGTCAGAGCCCACCTCGTAGACCCCGACGATGTTCGGATGGGTAAGCGCCGACGCGGCCCGTGCTTCCCGCAGCAGCCGCTGCCGCCGTTCGGGGTCGGCGGCGAATTCCGGCGGCAGCACCTTCAGCGCCACCGGCCGGCGCAGTTGGCTGTCGTAAGCCCGATAGACCGCGCCCATCCCGCCCTCGCCCAGCTTTTCCTGAATCTCGTAGTGCCTGACGCGCTGCCCCGTCTCCAGCGGCTTCACCGGCGCGGGCGCTCGCAGAAAATCCCCCGCGTTCTCTCCGTGGCACAGCAGCGATTCCACTTCCTGCCGCAGCGCTTCGTCACCCGCGCACTGCTCCGCCAGAAACGCGGACCGTCGGTCGGGCTCCAACCCCACCGCCGCCTCGTAGAGCGCTTCAACCTTTCCCCATCGGTCCGGGTCCATGAGCGGTCTCCATGATCCGTTGTCCAGCTATTTCTTCTTCAAACCCACCGTCCAGTTCAGGACCAGGGTCAGCGCGGTGTTTGCCTCGCCCGCAACGACTGCGAGGATGCGCTGGCCATCGGCGGAAACGTCGTAGCCGAAGCCCCCTGTGAAGAGCCCTCCTGGGGCAAACAGCCGGTGCGGCTCTCCGAGTTCGAGCCCGGCTGCTTTTGGCGATACCTCTACCGCCACGAATCGGCGATCGGGATCCAAGTAGAGGATCTCGCGCCCATCACCCCGCCACCGTGGCGTGTCCCCGCCGCCGGTCGAGACCTGCTGCTTCCCGCCCGCACCGGGGAACTGCGCCACATAGATTTCGTTGCGCCCCGATTCGTTCGACTGGTACACCACCCACCGGCCATCCGGCGAAAACTGCTCTCTGGTTTCGTAGAAGGCGGTCTGAAGGAACGGGAAGGGCTTCAGCGGCGCTCCCACCCGCTCCGGTGTGAGCGGCAGGACCCAAATGTCGTCCTGGGTTGTCTTGCTGATGGCGCTGTAGAGGAGGAACTTGCCATCAGGAGACCAGCTCTTGGGCCGCTTGTCGATTTCGTCGGCGTAGAGCAGTTCTTCGGGTCCGGTTCCGCCCGACGCCTTGCGATAGAGATCTTCGCGGCCTCTGCGATTCGAACTGAACACGAGCATGCTGCCGTCCGGCGACCATACGGCCTCCTGTTCCCAGACCTCACCGAACGTCAGCCGGGAACGGAAGCCGCGCAGCAGGTCGTAGATCCAGATGTTCTGAACGTTTCCGACGCCGATTCCTACCGCCGCCTTTCTTCCGTCCCGCGACAGATGGAAGCGCCCAAGCAAGCCAGGTTCCCCGACCGTGGACAGCCGCTTCCCGCCGCGATCAAACCACGCCAGAGTCCGCTCATTGCTTTTCCACGGCTCGAAAACCAGCACGCCGTTCTCTGATACGGAGAATCTCCTGATATTCTCCGCGATGGGAACAGCGTTGCCCGTGACCGAGAGACGGCCCTGTTCAAAAGGCTGGGCCATGAGGGTCGATCCCCGGCGAAAGAGGAGGTGCCCGCTGGCATAAACTGCACCGCCGTCGACCTCCAGTACGTCCCTGGTCTCCAGCGAACCCAGAGAGCCGGCGCGGACCGTGCCACGCTCGCTTCCCACGACCGGCGCTACCGTAAAGAGGAACAGCCGCCCGCCCGGCAGGAACCAGGGTTGGCGGTGGCCAACCTGGACGCGGTCCGTCTCGTTCGGCTTGCTGGCCGCACTCGGCTCCCCCCCGGTGGCTGGAACGCGCTGCACGGCGCCACCGTGGTAGCTGAGATGGGTTGGCACAAACAGGATGACGCCGTCCCGGTTCCAGGTTCCTCCCTGGAAGAATGGCGCATCTGCGAGCGTAATCACCGGGCCGCCGGCAGCATCGACCCTCTTCAGCTGTCCCGACGCGGCGAAGCCGATAGAACGGCTGTCGGGCGACCAGAATGGACGCTCCCCGCCCTCGGTTCCGGCAAGAGGCTGTGCCGCCGCCGCATCCAGCGGTCGAACCCAGAGCCGGCTTCGGCCATCGGTCGAGATGGCGCCAAAAGCCACGCGGCTGCCGTCGGGGGAAACGGCAAAGCTGCCCAATATGGTGTTCTCCGGCGCTGCGAGGGTCAGGCTGACCAGCGGCATTTCCACCGGCCTGTCTCTCAGGTAGACCCAACCCAGCGCGGCCGCCAGGAGTGCCATGGCGCCAGCGAGGATCCAGGGCAACCTGTTCTGGCGCACCCTAGCCGGGGCGGCATCCGCCAATCGGCCGGCCGCAAGTTCCTCCATCACGATGTGGATATCGCTCACCGACTGCCAGCGGTGCGCGGGATCTTTGTGCAGGCAGCGCCGCACGATCCGCTCCACTTCGCGCGGGACCTTCTCTCCCAGCGGCGCCGGCTCTTCCCGTAGCACCGCCGCCATCACCGAAGCGGCCGTGTCGCCGGAAAACGCCGGCCGCCCGCAGAGCATCCGGTACAGCACCAGCCCGAACGAAAACACGTCCGATCGCGCATCCAGCTGTCTGCCCTCCGCCTGCTCCGGCGACATGTATGCCGGCGTACCCGCGATCTCCCCTTCCACCGTCAGGGTGGTCGCCTGCCCCGGCTCTATCTGTACCCGCCGCGCCAGCCCGAAGTCCAGCAGCTTCACCAGCCCGTTGCGTGTCACCATGATGTTGCCCGGCTTGAGATCGCGATGGATCACCCCGGCGACGTGGGCCCTGGCCAGCCCGGCCGCGATCTGCGCGCCGTAATCCAGCACCTTGGCCAGCGGCAACCCCTTCGTCGGAACGAGTTCCTCCAGGGTCTTGCCCTCCACGAACTCCATCGCGATGAAGTCCACTCCGTTGTCGGAGCCGATCTCGTAGACCCCGACGATGTTCGGATGGGTCAGCGCCGACGCGGCTCGTGCTTCGCGCAGCAGCCGCTGCCGGCGTTCGGGATCGGCAGCAAACTCCGGCGGCAGTACCTTCAGCGCCACCGGGCGGCGCAGTTGGCTATCGTAAGCCCGGTAGACCGCACCCATGCCACCCTCGCCGAGCTTCTGCTGAATCTCGTAGTGCGCGACGCGCTGTCCCACTTCCAGCGGCTTCACCGGTGCGGGCGCGCGCAGAAAGTCCCCCGCGTTCTCTCCGTGGAACAGCAGCGATTCCACTTCCTGCCGCAGCGCTTCGTCGCCCGCACACTGCTCCGCGAGATACGCGGACCGGCGGTCGGGCTCCAGTCCCACCGCCGCTTCGTAGAGCGCTTCAAGCTTTCCCCATCGGTCCGGGTCCATGAGCAGCCTCCTTACTCAGTTCCCGTGCCAGCCAGGCCCTTGCCAGTCGCCAATCCCGCATCACGCTTTCCGCGGAAACTTGCAGCGCTGCCGCGGTCTCTTCCACGCTCAGCCCTCCGAAGAAGCGCAGTTCCACCACTTTCGCCTTCCGCCCATCGACCTTCGCCAACGCATCGAGCGCCTCGTCCACCGCGACCACGTCGGTATCGGGCTCGACGGCTGCGACCCAGGCTTCTTCCAGCGGCACCGCACCCGCACCTCCGCCCCGCTTGACTGCGTGACGGGCGCGCGCGTGGTCCACCAGGATACGCCGCATTATCTGCGAGCACGCGGCCAGAAAGTGCGAGCGGTCCAGGTAACTGGCGCGCCCGGCATCGATCAAGTGAACATAGGCTTCGTTGATCAGCGCCGTGGTCTGGAGCGTATGGCCCGCCGGCTGGCCCGCCATGTAGTGCCGGGCGACACGGTGTAATTCCCGGTTGATCAGAGGGACCAGCTCTTCCAGCGCACCGCTGTCCCCGGCACGCCAGGCGAGGAGCAGACCGGTAACGTCATGCCCTCCTTCGGCCGCAGGCATGTTGCTGGAGCGATTGTAGCGCCGGAAGAAATCTAAAGAAATCCCCAGGTGCGGTTACAGTTCCCGCGCTGGTTTTCCGTTAACGACTGGTGAAAGCGGGTTCCGGCGGCGGAACCCGAACCCAGGAGGAAAACCATGCGACGGAACTCGACGCTACACGTG